>JAMCRJ010000025.1 GCA_023381645.1 Gammaproteobacteria bacterium | reverse complement strand
GCCGTGTAGAACTTGCCGTCAAACCGCGCGTCCTTTGCCAGGACGGCGCGGTAGCACGCTTCGCGATTAAGGTCCGATGTATTCATAGTCCCTTTATAAGCTAGGCGGCAGCGGGCGTCTCGTCATTTTCGGACGTCGATATTGAGGAGAGACGCCGTGCAAAATCAAATCCACACCATTTTTATGTGGCCTCACGACTCCCCCAACGGCACCGCATGGGCCAGAGGCCGCCACTGCAAATGCTGAAACATCTGCAAATAGCGGCGGGCGGCGTGATGATCGGTTTTGAGCATGAAGCGCCAGAAGCCGAAAATCCGGGCCAAAGTCATCATCTGCGTGGCGTAATTGCCCCAGGTATAGTGCGCGCTGACCCGCGCTAATGCGCCCTCGGAAATTGTCTCCCAGACACGGATATCGGCAGCCGCCGCTTCCAGGAAGTCCGCCAGCTTTTCCGCCGTCTCCTGCTGGTTATTGGGGTTGATATGAAAGCCGGAAACACCGTCTTCGATGATTTCCAGGGGTCCGCCGAAGCGGGTGGCAAAAACCGGCAGACCCGAGCTCATGGCTTCGATCACCGTCAGCCCGAAGGCCTCAAAGAGCGCGGGCTGGACGAAGCATCCATGGGTATCGCCAATAATCCGGTAGAGTTCCCCCGCCACATTTTTGTCGAGTAAAGTGCCTATCCAGCGCATCTGGCCATCAAGTTGATGCGCATCCATAATGTCGTGCATCCGCTGGATTTGCGCCCCTTCTTCCTCGTCCTGAGAATTCTGCGGGTCGACATGGCCGCCGATGATAACCAGGTTGGCCAGTTTGCGCAGGCGCTCCGATGCGCCAAAAAGCTCAGCCAGTCCGCTGAGATTTTTGATGTGGTCCATGCGCGCCATACTGAAAATGATGGGTTTGTCCCGCTCCTTTAGTACGCCGCGCCGGTCCGCGGCGGGCTCCTCGTCAAAGAGCAACGCATCAATATCGTCGTGTAGAAAACGCAAACGTACTTCGCTGGCGGAATAGGGAAAATAATAGCGGGCGTCGGCCCCTGGAGAGACGATATTAAATTTGGTATCGAAGACGTCAATCCCGTTTTCCACCCGATACAGTCCGGGGAGGCTGTAATTCTGATGCCCTTCGTACTGGCCCACTTCGCGGTCGTTTCCGGCGATTTCCTGATAGGTGCTGGTGACGATAATATCGGCGGAGTTCATGGCGATGAGGTCCGCGGTATACTGGCAGGCGAAATGATGGCTGGCATCGTGATCGCGCCAGTAGAGGTCGCTATAGAGGTATTTGCTCTTCTCCAACGCGTGAGCAATGTTGCATTGGGTGACATTCAGCCGCGCACTGAGGATGGTGGCCACCAGATTACCATCGGAGTAATTGCCGATAATCAGGTCGGGACGACGGCCAAATTCCGCCAGGGTTTCCCGTTCGATGTCATCGGCATAGCGTTCCAGCCAGGGCCAGACATTGAAGCGGGAGATCCACTGCGGCAGTATTTCGCCATTGGGATAGCGGAAGGGCACGCGGAGAATCTGTACATTATCGGCGCCATGGACGGGTTCCAGACGCTGGTCGCAGGTGGTGCCATCGGCATTGGGAATCAGGCGGGTGGCGATCAGAATTCGGGGTACGATGTCCAGCCCCTGGCGGGCCAGGCGTTGGCGCATTTCCTGTTCCAGTGCCCGCGCCTGATCGAGAATGTAGACGACCTGCCCGCCGGTATCCGGACGTCCGAGCACCTGGTCCTGCGCAAACCAGCCATGAATAGACACGATCAGTATTTGGGAGATCATGGGAATGCGGTCGATGAATGCCTGCAGACTCTCTGCCGAGGGGGCGTCCAGCAGGTCCATCAGCAAACGCATGGTCTCGCGCACCCGCCCAGCAGTGTCTCCCCAGCCTGGGGCGAAGCCGCGATGGGTCATCTCCACGGCAAACTCCGTCCACGGTTTGGTCTTGGGGAGCGTCGCCAGATATTGCACGGTCTGACGTAGTGTTTCAAAATCCGGCGGCTGATCGTGCACCATCAGCGATTGCCCGTTGAGCTTATGCACCGCCAAAAAGTCGAGAATGCTCTGGCGTCCCGCCTTGATGTCGCCGAACAGTCGCCCGGCCAGGCGGCGGTTCATATACATGAGCCCCTGTCCGATGATGGCCTCATCGTGCAGGCGATAGGAGACCGCGCGAAAATCCTCAAAATCCACGGTGAGTACCGGCTCCTGATCATTCGCGGGGAGCACCTGCCTTTCCTTGAAGGCCAGGTAATCCCCAGCCGTCAGCGTCTCCAGATTGAGCTGCTCCCGATGCAGGCGCAGATAAGTCCAGCGCCCGGGGCCGGGACGCCAGGCCAGATAAATCCACGGTTCTGCGAGCACTGCCTCTTGTAGTCTGGAGAAAAACTCCTGCAACACCACCAGCTCTGCATCACTGCCGTAATCTGCGGCAAAGTCGCTGATGGCCTTTTGCAAATCGGTATAGAGCAGAAAGGGTCGTTGCAGATTGAACAGATGTCGCAACAGCCCGGAAACACAATGTGAATTCTGGCTGATACAGCGACGCAGGTCATCAGACATGAGCTTGTCCGGGGAAGCAGTAGTGCTGGATGCCTTCGAGAATGCCCCAGGCATGGTAGGCACTGGCGAAATAGATGTGATGTTTATCTCTTAGCCCGTGTAGTTCCGGGCTGTGGTTGCCGACAACAACGCCGCAGATTTCGCCACCCATCATATCGGCGTCATTGCCGGAGTCTCCAGCAGTAAGCACCGCATGCAAGGGCAATCCCCAGCGAAAGGCCAGGAAACGGATGGCGTGGCCCTTGGAAGCACGAATGGGCAATACATCCAGATAGCGGGTATGGGAAAGCACCACATGGGCAGCGATCTGCTGCTCGTGCAGGCGCTGCTGTATATCTTTCAACGTCGGTGGGCGTTTGGGGTCCACATAATAGCTTACCTTGAATGCGCTCTGGGCGGGTTTTTCCTGCAGGCGCAGGCCGGGCACCCTGGCCAGTGCCTGCAATACCCCTTCACGCCACCAGCGATAGTGCAGATGAGCGGCCCAGTCCTGATCCTCGCGCAGCTTACTGCCATAGACGATACGCGTACCCACATCGGTGATGCAGATGTCCGGGCGGGGGACCTGGTGTGCCGCCAGTATCTCCATGGTTTGTTTGAGATTCCGGCCGGTGGCTACGCCAAAGGCTACCCGGGGATGCTCTCTCAGCCATTCCATCAGCGTGGCGAGCCCCGCCGGGTCGCCAATCAAGGTATTGTCGATGTCGGATATGAGCAAATGATCCGCCGTCGGTAAGGCGCGGCGTACCCCCTGGCGGGCGGCGGATTCGCGTCGCAACTGTTTGCGCTGACGCCGGAGAATACGTTCCACTTCTGCCAGATAACGGCGCGCATGGGCCTCCCAACTATAGACCCGGCGCACCCCCAGCAAGCCTGCCCGACTGGCACGCTGCCAGCGTTGGCGATCAAACAGTATTTGTCGAAGTGCCGCCTGTAGTTCCGCGATATTCAGGGGGTCTATCAGGATGCCATTGCGACAGTAGCGGATGATGTCCTGCGGGCCACCATGCCGGGTGGCGACGACCGGCAAACCCGAGGCCGCGGCTTCCAGCAGGGTCAGGCCAAAGGGTTCGGTGAGTGCCGGGTTGACGAAAACACCCCTATAGATGGCCGCATAGCGGTAATATTCGGGAATATCTTCCGGTTCGTGGTGTTTGGGGAGGGCGACTCGCCCGTAAAGGTCGTAATCGTCGATGGTATGCAGTACGCTCTGAATCACCCCTTTCGCCCCGTGCGGGAGTTGCCCAAAGCGGTCACGCTGGCCCATGACCAGAACCAGGTTGGCCTGCTCCCGCAAAACAGGGTCAGTGGCATAGGCTTCAACCAGACGCTGAAAATTTTTTCGCTCATCGGGGCGGGCAATGGCCAGAATGGGGGGCTTGCGCGGCGCCTCCAAAAAGCGGCGTAGGCCGGACAGTAGCGGCGAAGAACGCTGCCGCCCTGGCCGGGAAAACCGTCGTAAGTCCACACCTGGCGGCAGGATCCTGAAATGCGTCCGCGCGGCATTCTCGTACAGGCCATACTGCTCGTCCACTTCCTGACGGGTGCTGGCCAGGACCACGGACGCTTCACTGAGTACGGATTCTTCGGCGGCAATGCGTCGCGGAAAATGAAATTGCCGGTCGATACTTTCCGCCTTACGGCCGGCAGCGATCAGCCTTTCCCGCTTATCCCGCCCCAGGGAATGACCGGTGTGAACGAGCGGAATACCCAGTAGGCGGGAGAGGCGCACCCCTACGTAACCCGCATCGGCATAGTGGCTGTGGATGACATCGGGAATACAGTCTTCACTACGGATAAAATGCAGCGCACTGTCCACAAAGGTATCCAGGTAATCCCAGAGTCGCTCTTTTTGCAGATATTTATGCGCTGGACCAGCAGGCAGACGGATAATCTGCGCACCGGATTCCAATAGTTCGCGCGGTGCTCCATAAATGGGATTCGTGCCGGGATCGTTAAAGCGACGCGTGAGAAGGTCGATCCGGGTGACGCGCGGGTCCCGTGCCAGCGCCTGCATTTCGTCGAGTACATAGCCAATCTGGCCGCCGGTATCTGCATCGACCCCGAGCTCCGGAGTACCGCAAATGCGGCCGTGGATACTCAGCATCAGAATGTAAAGACCTTGGTGGTCTGCCAAATTAGTCCTCCTTAGCCCATCGCGCCATTATGGTCCGGTAAAACTCGGGTTGATCCGGTATGGCGCCAGATATCGCACAAATGGCCGCTGCCAATTCCCCTGCCCTCTGCAATCGCCGTGCAATGGCATCACCGCGAAACAGGCTCCAGAGCCAGCCTGCGGCGAAGGCGTCCCCAGCCCCGACGGTGTCCTGGATAACCGTGGAGGCTGCTTCCGCCTCGTAAAAATTGGTCCCGTCCCCATACGCGGCACCCGCAGCACCGCAGGTCAGCAAGACGGCTTGCATATGAAAATGCCGGGCTACCATCTGCGTCGCTTCCCGCAGGGTCGAGGCCGGGGGGAGTTCGTAAGTACGAATGATCTGCTCCAGTTCCTCCATATTACATTTTAGTATAGACGAACCCTGTATGACCTCCGCCAGTAATTCCGGATTCCACCAGGGAACGCGCAGATTAATGTCTACAAAGCGCCATTGGGCACGGACGCGCAACTGGCGCCAAGTCGCCCGCGATGGCCCGTCTTCCCGCAAGGCGAGACTACCGTGATAGAGCCAGGGAATAGGGGTGATCAGGCTGGTGGGCATACCGATGGTGTCGTAAGCCTGATGCGGCATAATCTCGAAGCGGTGCCCCTGTCGGACGTCCGCCGTCACCCGTACCCGACCGGTGGGGAGCAACGCGTCCTCGGTCACTTCGTCCGTGGACATCCCCCAGTCCCGCATGTGCTGCAAAATGCGTTGCCCCGAGGCATCCCGCCCTACCCTGCTGACAAAGACGGACGCCACCCCCAGCGCATGGAGGTGTTGCGCAACATTGAAGGGAGCGCCACCAAGTCGTTGCACCTCTCCAAAATCATCGACCAGACATTCGCCGAAAATTACGCCGAGGGGCACGTCTGCATTCATGGTGCAGCCTTCTCATCCGGGCTGGCTATTTTTTCGACATCGGGCAAGCGACGAATAATGCGCTGGAAAAAGAGATTGTTGGGTATCACCACAATCTGGCCGTCATCCTGCCGCAACTCGGTAAACATGAGATTCTCTTCAATGACCTCACCGGTCAGTGATTCTGGCAATATCTCGATACGTTGCCCCAACTGTAATGGCTGCCAGAACCAGATAAAAAAGCGTGCCGTAATGTTGCTGACCATGGCCCATACGGCCAGCATACCGACACCAATCACCGCCAGCAAGCTGACAAAGGTGGTCCAGACGGCAGTGACATCGACACCCCAGACCCGCAATACGACTACCCAGACAATGAGCCAGAGAAACCAGGTGGTGATTCTCTGGAACATCACGCCGTAACCGCGTGACAAGGCCCGTCGTCGGCCGAGAAAGTCCATAAGACGCACAATTACATTGCCATACCAGCGTAATATCAGATAGCTACCCGCCACGATCAGCAGGGTATACATCGACCGGCGGTATAACCATTCGGGATCCATCGTCAGCCCATGGAAAATTGTGCCCATACATCACTCCCCTCTGCTGTTGATTTTTACCATAACGTAGCGAACGCAGACGGGCAAATGGGTGCTTTACGGGCATAAGGCAACTCATTTGTCAGGGAACCAACAGAGAAAAGGCTTATCAGATAATTGTATGTCTCGCACGATACCGTAAATGGCGGCCCGATAGGCAACACAGGAGAGATCATGGCAGACACCCGGAATCCCGGCACCATCATGGGCGAGAAAGTTATCGCCGCCCGCATTCAACTGGCACGCGAACACCTCGATCGCTTGCGCGCCATCCTGAAGGAACCAGGCCGCTGGGTATCTGTCTGGTTTTTGGCCTATGCCCTGCTGGGGGCAGTCTCCTCCGGCCTGCTGCCCATTCTCTTGCCTCTGATGATTGTCGCCCTCACCCATCACCTCAGTTGGGTGGCCTACGTCATGGGTGGATTCAACCTAGGACTGCTGACCTCACCGTTGTGGGGGAGCATGGCCGACAGCAAACACCTGCATCGCCCCATTTTTTTTGGTGGCTTTCTGGTATTGCTGATGACGCTGGCCGCCATGCCTTTTCTGCCGGGCATCCTCACCTGGAGCGGGCTCTCGCTGCTCGCCGGCGCGGGAACCTCCGCCGTGGCGACCATGGCCAGTTTGTTCATCGTCGAGTTCGACCCCCAAAATGAATGGGAACCTCGGCTGGGCTGGCTGCAAACTTTTAACGGCGGCGGGCAGGTCGGCGGACTTTTATTGGCCGGCATTTTCGTCAGCAATTTCAAAGTCGGTCTGATCTGCGCGGCCTTGGCATTGATTCCCGCTATCTGGCTGGGTGCGAGAGGCTTGCCAGCCGGCGCCAAAAGTTATGACTGGACAGTGGAGATCGGTAATCATATGCGGCGCGAGTTGGACTGGCGTTTCCTCGCCAACTTCGGGCATCCGGAACTGCTGGGGGGTGACCTACTCCGGTTTTCGCATCACCTTTCTCTGCAGGGTATGCGCCGGTTTGGCGATATGCTACATACGCGTTTTGGCCGCTTTCTGTTCTCCTGGTTTGCAGTAGCCTTTGGCGTAGCGGCGTTTTTCGCCTATTTCCCTGTGGCGATGCAAAAAGCTTATAACGTGGCTCCGGCACTGACCTCCAGCGCCTACGCCATGACTGCCGCCGTAGCGCTGGTACTGTACTCCCTGGGTGGGCAGTTATCCGGGCGTTTTGGCTCCGGAAGGGTATATCGCTGGTCTTTGATGCTCCGCTTTTTGGGATTTGGCCTGCTACTGCTGGTATTTTTCCTGCCCATATCCCGGACGCTGATCGCGTTGGCAGGTTTCGTCCTGATTATTATCGCCTGGCCACTGCAGAGCATTTCCGGGACCACCCTGACAGCACGGCTCACGCCTTTCAGTCAGGGCGAGGCGATGGGACTTTTTAACGCCAGTGGCGCAGTGGCCACGGTGATGGGTACCTTTCTGGGCGGTCCGCTGGTACAGTTCATCGGCTACCCATCCCTGTCCGCCATAGCTCTGGTCGGCATCCTGCTCGGCTGGCTGACGGGGCATGGATTGCAAACCCCCGACGCTGCGCCGGCCCTCCACGATGATTTTGCAGCGCAGAAAGCGCAGTCCTAGCAATTCCGCATGAAATCAGCCGTACGCTGAAAGGCGCCCTGCAGATGGCCATAGAGTTCAGGCTCTATCCCTATCTCGTGCATGGCCCGAAGCATACAGGCCATCCACTGATCCCGTGCCTGATCATCCACCGGGACAGAAGCATGCCGTGCGCGTAAGCGGGGATGTCCGAAACGCTGCACATATAGATCAGGCCCCCCCAGCCAGCCGGAAAGAAACAGAAAGAGCTTCTCCCTGGATTCGGAAAGGTCCTTTGCATGAATATCCCGCAACGGAGTTTGCCATTGCGCCTCGCTATCCATCAGGTCATAAAACCGGTTGACCAGATTGCGAACGGCCTCCTCACCACCAAGACGGGCGTAGGGCGTGCTTTCAGGTTCAGGCATCAATGGTCTTGCTCCAGGTTAGGTCTATTAGCGGCCACTATAGTTTATGATGCACGCAGCGCGGACATGGCCATTTTGCGCTTTATCCGTGCCTGCGCTACAGTCAGCCCGATACAACCTGCCCCGCAAGAGTACCTTCTTTGGATGTTATTCGGCAACGTCCCTGCTACCTCCCACCGCATACAGGAATACCTCATGCCCCTTGCACCGACAGCCGCATTCATCGAAGGACGCTGGACAGACCTCAAGACGCGTTTTGTGGTACGAAGCCCCATCAATCAACGGATGCTTGCCGAAGTGGCCGATTGCGGAACTCGGGAGGCTGAAGCAGCGGCGCAGGCGGCAACAGTCGCTTTTGCAACCTGGCGTCAAACTACCGTCTATCAGCGCGCGGCCATTCTCAGCCGTTGGGCGGATCTCATCCAGGTTCACGCAGAAGGCCTCGCCCGTCTCATCACCTGGGAGATGGGCAAACCCATACGCCAGAGCCGTGCCGAAATCAAAACCGCTGTCGCCCTGGCGCGCTGGTACGCCGAAGAATGCAAACGCATCACCGGCGAAAGTATCCCTTCCCAGTTTCCAGACAAGCGCCTGCAGATCTGGAAAGTGCCGATTGGTCCGGTATTCGCCATTACGCCTTGGAACAGTCCGGTCTCCATGGTCGTTCGCAAGATAGCGCCGGCTCTGGCGGCCGGCTGTACAGTCATCCTCAAGCCCGATGAGCAAACGCCGCTCTCTGCATTGAAACTTGCCGAACTCTGGGCGGAGGCGGAGGGCCCCGCTGGCATCCTGCAGGTGCTCCCCAGCTCTGATCCTGCGCCCCTGGCGGAGCGATTGATGGCGGACCCGCGCATAGCCAAGTTGAGTTTTACCGGTTCCACGGCAGTCGGGCAGAAGCTTTATGCACAGGGATCTCCAACCATCAAACGGCTTTCTCTGGAGCTGGGCGGGCATGCGCCTGTGCTGATTTTTGCCGATGCGGACATCGACGCAGCGGTGGCCATGACCATCCACGCCAAATTCCGCTATGCCGGCCAGTCCTGTGTCGCCGCCAACCGCTTGTATGTGGATGATGCAATCCTGCCGGAGTTTACCGCACGCTACCTTGAAGCCATGGGTCACCTCAAGGTCGGAGACCCTTTTGCAGAGGACACTGACATCGGGCCACTGGTTTCGGAAGCCGCTGTCTGGAAGTTCAAAGCGCAATTGCAGGATGCCTTGGACCGGGGTGCAAGACTCCTATGCGGCGGGGATACACAAGGCCTGTGGTGCTCCCCGACCCTCCTCGCCGACCTCGATCCGCAAAGTCGTATATTCCACGAAGAAAGCTTCAGCCCTCTGCTGTCCATACAGGGGTTTCGTAGCGAAGCGGAAGCTATCGCCCGCGCCAATGATACCCCCTATGGCCTGGCCGCTTATCTCTGGACCCGCGATCTCGGTCGTGCATACCGCGTCGCGGAGGCGCTGCAATGCGGCATCGTCGGTGTCAATGACGGGGCTCCTGCCACCCCACAGGCGCCTTTCGGCGGCAGTAAGCTCTCCGGGCTGGGCGTCGAGGGCGGCAAATGGGGGCTGGAAGAATTTTTGCAATTGCACTACGTTTCCATCCAATTACCATGACAGTTCTCTTTTCCCTAGCCCCCAGGTAGGATATACTGTCATTCTCTTATTCAGAGAGTCAGGGGGTGGTCATGGAAACCAGTTTGCGTAACCATTTGAAGGGTAAAGTGGTCGAGATCATCAAAGGCGGGGCGGTTTCGGAAGTCGAGGTGGAAACCTCCGCCGGCATAATCGCTTCCGTGATTACCACACGGAGCGTGGAACGACTCGGGCTGAAGGTGGGCGACGAGGTTTTCGCGGTAATCAAGGCCAGCGAAGTAGGTATCGAAAAACCCTAAAGCCGCTGTTTCATGTTTTTCTCTCCGCAGGAAATTGCCGCGCTCATCCAGGAAGATCAGCCTTTCCTGGACCTCACCACCCACATGCTGGGTATCGGCGACAAGGCTGCGGTCATGTGTTTTCGCTGTCGTCATGGCATCACGGTCGCGGGTACCGAACTTGCGGCACAGTTGGTGGAGGCCTGCGGCCTTACCGTGACCCAAAGGCAGCCGTCGGGCGCATCGGCCGCAACAGGAACCACCCTGCTGGCTGCGGAAGGTTCCGCAAGTGCCGCCCATTCTGCATGGAAAGTGGCGCAAAACGTGCTGGAGTACGCCTGCGGCATCGCGACCTACGCCGGAAAACTGGTGCAACAGACGCATCAGATCAGTCCCAGAACATCTGTTGTCGTCACCCGCAAGAATCTTCCCGGGATGCGCCGTTTTGCGGCCATGGCTGCTCTCGCAGGGGGAGTCATGCCGCACCGGCTGAGCCTCTCGGAAAGTGTTCTGGTATTTGACCAGCACCTGGCCTTTTTAGGGGGTTTATCGCCTTTCTTGCAACAGTTGGCGCAATACCGGAGGCAGGTTCCCTCCAGCAAGATCGTGGTGGAAGTGCAAAAGACGGATCACACGATGACGGACGCACTGGCACTGGCGCAGGCCGGGGTTGCCGGGATCCAGTTTGATAAAATGGCGCCCAGCCCCCTGGCAGAAATCGCCGCGAAACTGCGTGCCGTGGCGCCGGAGGTTACATTGTTTGCTGCAGGCGGGATTACCCTTGCCAACATTCAGGCCTATGCGGCAACCGATATGGATGCCCTCGTGACCAGCGCCGTTTATCACGCCGCACCGGCCGATATCGGTGTGGAGATTCGCCCCGTATAAGACTGTGACTCCCGCGGGTCACAGGATTGTGACTAGCATGGGGTGCCCTCCTAACTCGCTCTGGCCACGGCGGTCCCGCCACCCGACAAGACGCCGGTGGGCATCTGGAGTACCTGAATCCCCTGCTCGCGAACAAAACGCGCTTCGTTCCGGGTCAGCGGTGCCTCGATCAGCGCCCAATGACGATCCGATGAACGCTTCATGATCTGGCGGGCGAAATTGCGCTGCAACTGATCATTGAAACGGCATCCGACAAAAAGAAAATGGCGCCCCGTGCGGATTTGTTGGACGATCTCCGGAATAGGCGTCTGAATGTCAATTTCCGTCAGCACTTCGACAAAATCCGTATCAGAAACGAGGTAATTATTGGCCGGACTTTGTGAGCCCCAGGGCTCATACAGTATCGTGTCCCATTGGGCAGCTACTGCAGCTTCAACCGACTGGCCCTCGGCATCCATGTATCCCGTCCAGTGGCCAAAATGCTCGGTCTGACTGAGTCCCTGGATACGGCCCCAGCGTGGACTCTGTTCGGCCAACGCCTTGGCCATACCGTTGTCGTACCAGAGGTGGACGATCAACGGGAGTTTCCGGGCGGCCAGGTCTCGCTGCAAAGGATGGATCGGCGGATCCCCGGCAAAGGTCTTGTCCATCATGCCCACAAGGGTCTTGCGGTGCTTGAAGTTCTCGATATACTGCGCGGCCGCGGTGAGGTTGCGCCGGACCTTGTGAGGCACCGTCACCTGGCCGCTGAGCACTTCCGCCAATGCCGGCAACCCGCTGGGCAGGGTGGCTCCGGCCTCCGGCAACAGGCCGGGACCGAGATACGGAATGATGCGCCCTTCCGCAAGACCGCTGAAGATTTCCGAAAGATCCTTGTCCATCATCCTGTTTCCTTATGTAGCGAGAGAAAGAACCGCAGCCTTGACCTGTTCGATGACCGCTGGTTCGAGGCGAAAAATGCCTCTTCCCCCGGAGAGAGATTCATAACCATTGGCAGAGTGTCTGCTCAGCGCATTGAACCAGTCCTGGGGACTGATCCCGCTGGGACACTCGCCGATCTCCCGCACACTGCCATCGTTGGCAAAACGCGCATGAATGATGACGAGCGACCGTTCCATCACATCCTCCTTATAAGCCCGAAGAAAATCCCAAAAGCTCGATGACGACGTCTTCTTCACCAATCATGGCCTGACAGGCCAGACGGGATTTGCTGCCGACGCCAACGATGGTATCCAGGCGCTCATTTTCCAGACGCTGGATTTTCGACACACTCTTCCGCCCTTCCTGGACAAAAATATGGCAGCTATCGCATTCGCCTTTGCCTTCGCACTTCAGGGTCATGGGTTCACCGGCAGCGATCACCGCGGCGGCGAGACTGGCTCCCACGGGCATCTCGACGGTTTTGCCACTGGGTTTGATGGTGATAATGGGCATTCAATCTTCTCCTCTATTAAAATGAACTTAAAAAACAACACGCTAATAAATGGCGGCACCGGCACCCACGTTGACGGATGCATCCTTCAAGGTTTCGACGATAAAGGCGATTTCCTCTTCTCCCAGACGCGGGTGAAAAGGCAGGATCAGGGTGCGGTCGGACACCCGCACGGCGGTCGGACAGTGACCGCCGCCGCGCTCGCGATAATAGGATTGGGTATGCATGGGCAGGCAGTAAGAGGCCGCCTCGATACCCTGGGCGCGGAGATCGGCGACGATGGCATCCCGACTGCTGCGGCTGAACCGGGTACCGAGATGTACTTCGTACACAAACCAGTGCACCGCGGTGGCATCCGGCCCATGGTAGGGATCCTTGATCCCTTCAAAGGACTTCATGTACTCGAAGTAAAGCGCTTCCACCTGCTGTCGGCGTTGCAGAATGCCGTCCAGACGAGCAAGCTGGACCAGCCCTATGGCGGCCTGAATATCGCTCATTTCCGCCTGCAGGGGTGGACGGGTAGGCGCCACCACCGAGCCCCGCTCCCTGATGCCCCGCGCGCGATATTGGCGCAGACGGCTGACGGTTTCGGTATCGTCCGTGACGATCATGGCACCTTCACCACAGACCAGGGCAGAGGGCTGGGCAAAGGCAAAAATAGCGCTGTCTCCAAAGCTGCCGACCAGTGTGTCCTGATAACGGGAGCCGATGGCCTCCGTCGAATCTTCCAGCAGAATCAGGCCATTTTCGTTGGCCATCGTGCGCAGTTCCTGCCAGAAGGCGGGATGCCCCTTGATATTGGCGGCGAGGATCGCCCCGGTTTTCTCCGTGATCAGGGTCTCAGCCCCTTTGGGGGAGATCGTGCCGGAGTAGTAGTCGATATCCGCGAATACCGGCTGAACCCCGTACCACGCGAGGGCATGCCCGATCTGCCACCAGCTATAGGGCGAGAGAATGACTTCATCGCCCGCCGTGATTTCGTAGGCACGCAGACAGAGCATCAACGCCAGGGTGGGACTGGCGACGGCAACGGCGTAGCGCCGCCCATGATAGGCAGCAAACGCCGCTTCGAAGGCCTCCACCTGTTCCCCGGCGCTGATGCGGGTGGAACGCAATACCGCCTCTACGGCCTCCAGTTCGCCAGTGCTGATGTCCGGGTCCGAGAGGGGGATTTCGAGCACAGTCATGTCGTACTCCGGTGCATGGCCAGCAGCAGTCCGGTTGCCACCTGGGAGTCGGACGTGATTTTCGGACAGTGGTCGCGGGTATCCAACCAATGCAGGTCAAAATATTCACCGGTACGGAAAGGCTCGTCGCTGACATCGTCGGCGGGACATTGGGTAATGGGGAGTCCGGGGAAGCGGGTACGCAAAACAGGCAGGATACCCTCACCAGACTGGCGGGCATTTCGGCCCAGATCAAAAAGCACCGCGAGATCTTCATCAGTGAGTTTCATCCTCTCAGCCCTCCAGGCGACGCGCTTCTACGGTAATAGGCAGACGGGTACCACCGGGCATCTCCGGCAATTCCAGGCGCCAGCCATTCGCCAGTGTCACCACCCCGCCCCACAAGTCCGGCTTCTGGCACTCGGTAATGGGCTCCTCAAGGTCTTTCTTGGGCACATACGCCGTCAGCTCACCAGCGGCATTTTTACGAATCATCACCTTCATGGGGTATTCCTTATTTTATGGTGTGCAAGAAATCGGGGTGCCGGCCTTCACCGGTGGCATGTCCATCATGCCCAGCAGGATACCTGGCAATACACGGAGCAGCCGCTCCACATCCTCAGACCGGTTCATGCGTCCAAAGGAGAAACGCAGTGAAGACAGCACCGCGGTTTTAGAAAAGCCCATGGCCGTAAGCACGTGGGAAGGTTCCTGCCCGCCAGCAGCACAAGCGGCGCCGGCTGCAGCAGTAATGCCCTCCTGCTCCAGGCGATAGAGCAGTTCTTCACTGTCGAGTGCAATAAACCCGACATTGCTGGTATTGGGTAAACGCTCGGCTTCCTGCCCGTGGATCCGCGCACAGGGCATGAACGCCAGCAGACCTTGTTCAAAATGATCACGCAATTCCCGCAGGTAATGCGCCTCGTGTTCGATATTGGTGAGCAGACGGGCAGCGGCCGCGAAACCGGCAATGGCAGGAACATTCTCGGTGCCGCCCCGCCGCCCCCGTTCCTGATGACCATGAAACAAGGGTGGTAAGGCAATGCCTTTGCGGACGAACAATGCCCCAACGCCCTTGGGGCCATGGATCTTATGTGCCGAGCAGGATAAAAAATCCACGCCGGAAGCGGCGGCATTCACAGACAGCTTGCCGAGCGCCTGGGTCGCATCCGTATGGAAAAAAGCCCCAGCGTCATGCGCCATGGCAGCCGCTTCAGTAATAGGAAAGAGCACACCCGTTTCATTGTTTGCCCACATCAGCGAAACCAGGGCGGTATCCGGGCGCAAGGCTACGCGCAGGTCTTCCAGGTCCAGGCGCCCCTCTTCATCCACCGGCAGGTAACTTACCTCTATCCCGAGACGTTCCAGATGCTGACACATCAAAAGTACTGAGGGATGTTCCACCTGGCTGGTAATCAGATGGCGTTTGCCTTTGGTCAGGGAAAGTGCGCCCAGGATCGCCGTATGATTGCTCTCCGTCGCGCCACTGGTAAAAATCAGTTCCGCAGGAGAGGCGCCCAACAATTTGGCCACCGCAACCCGCGCCTCGCCCAAAGCTTTCTTGACACTTACACCCGCTTCGGAGGCGCTGGAAGGATTGGCATATTCTGTCGATAAATAGGGCAGCATGGCATCCAGTGCCGCCGGCGCCAATGCCGTTGTCGCATTGTTATCGAGATAAATGCTGCGCGTCATGTTCATGGCTTCTGCCCTTCAACGGGCAGAATTTCCTCTTCCAGGCAACCGATCACCATGCCATTGGCAAACTCCACGAGGTAGAGCGGCATGTTGCTCTCTTCATGATGTCCTACCCGCACGATTTCTCCCGGACTGTCCTTGGCTACCAGCAAGGCCCCTTCGGCCTCCCCCGGATAAGTCCCGTCATTAAAAATATCATCGCAGGCCAATACTCTTAGGCCCCAATCAAATCGGGGTAGACGTAACTCCATCATGGGATTCTCTCCTCCTGAACCGGATTGCTTTCGATCAGATCCAATTCACGGCCCTTCATGCCGACCAGATGACCACGCTCATAAAAATCCACGCCATAAATATAAAATTGCTGCAAGTAGGTGCCAATACTGATGATAAAACCGATATCGCCTTTTGTAACAATCACCTCGCCAATTTCCGCGCCGGTGAATGTCCCGTCATTTTTCACATGCTTGCGGGAACGGACTTTGTCCCCATAATTGAATTCGGGTTCTGCGCCCAGCTCCACGGTCGCACTGTCTCTGCTCATACCGGCCATGATTCATCCTCCCCTGGCAATCGTTGTCTGGAAAGCGGTTCGACTTTCCCCAAGCGTTCCGCGGCGCAACGACGCACCTCATAATCCTCATCTGCCAACAGGCGGATTACCGCTTCCCGGCTCCCGCGCGCCGCCACCTCGTAGCGGACACGCCAATCCGCATCGTCCACCAGTGTGGAAAGGATCGACACGGGTACGCGTTCAATGGCATCAAGACGGACCCCGGGATCATCGTCCTGCAGCATTTTGACCAGAGCATCCACGCCGATACGTTTGGCCACAACGCGCCGAACCTCCACGTCGGAATCATGCATCATGAGCGGCAATAGCCCTTTGGGCAGGCGGCGCACCACCTCCAGACGCACGTAATAATCCGCGTCGTGCATCATGGCAGACAGGTTACGTTCATCCAGCCGCGCAGCCACCCGGATACGCACTTCCCGATGCGGATCATGAATCATGCGCAGCAGATAGCGTTGCGGAAGCCGCTGCGCTACTGCCCAGCGCACGGTTTCATCGGGATCGTTCATGAGTGCCGGCAGATGAAAAATATCCGCATAACGCGCGGCACAAGCCCGCACCTCAAAATAGCCGTGTTGCAGATAATCCTTGGCAATCTGCGGATTCCAGCGAAAAAAGCGATCCACTCTTTTGGCGTAACGATCATGCATACAGGCATGCAACAGTTTACACCTCAGCCCCAGGATTTCGCGCTCGGGACAAGTCTTACAGGAGACGGCGCAGCCCTGCCAGTCAACAGCTTCATTCGGGTCACTCATCGTCTTCCTCTTTTTTTTGCAGGACTTCCAGCAGCACACGCGCCTGTATTTTATCTGTCGGGTCCAGTTCGATGAGTTTGTCCATGATTTCGCTTCCGGTAGCCAGACGCCCCAGGCGCAAATGCAGGTAACCATAGGCTTTGAGCACGAACATATAGAAGCGCGCCTGCGGTGCATCAAAACTGCCAAAGTCCGCCTGCCACTCTCTTACCTTGCGCCAATCGGTATCAACACCTAATTCGCTGGCACTGCGCTGCAGGCAAATGCGCGCCGTCGCCAGCGCTTCGCGCAGCCGCCCTTTATAGAAATAAAATTTATAGAGCCCCAGGTAAACGACCATGTGTTCCGGCGCGATGGCGATGGCATCCATCAGGTGATCTTCGGCACAGACTTCGTCCGCATATGAGCGCGCAGCAAGATGCAGATGCCGTTCCGCTGCTTCTGGCAACAAGCCTTCGTAATAGCGGCGGTTCAACCATTCATCGTCCCAGATGTTGCTCATGCCGCCCCCTTATGCTTCAGGAGATGGAGCAGAGCCGCCTCACATTCCTCACAGCAGACATAACTGCTGTAAGCTTGTGCGAGATGACGCTGCTCCCTAGCGGGTATGCGCGCAAAGATCTCCGCACCGCGGAGTTCGATATCGTCGAGATGCGGGGGGAGTGCTGCCGCATTCGCTGCGCAACGATGGATAGTCGCATTCGTATGGTGAACGATCCAGGTTTCCACGTTTTTTCTCCCTCCAGTCTCACCGTTTCCGGGACCCGGCTTTATTCCTTGGGTGTAAATGAAGTTCCGCAGCCACAACTGGCCGCCGCATTGGGATTGGTAAATACCAACCCGGTATTCATCAGGCTGTCCTCGCAATCGACAACGACCCCGTTGAGAAAAGGGACACTCTTCTGTTCCAGCAGTACCGGAATGCCGTTACTGGTGATGGCTACATCGCCGGGCTCCGCCGCGTCGACAATGCGAAAATCGTAAGAGAGGCCGGAGCATCCGCCTGGCTTCACCGCAAGGCGGAAAGCACTGGAAGCATTTCCTCCGCCAAAGGTGATCATCCGCTGAATAAAGCGTTCTGCTTTGGGCGTAAAGGTGAGTTCCATGACAGACTCCTAAGCGACGTAACGGGGATAGTTGTTATCAATGATGCAGGTGTCATCCACCGGACATACCGCCACACACTGAGGTTCATCGAAATAATTTATGCATTCCGTACACTTGGCTGGATCGATCACAAAGGTGCCATTCTTTTCGGAAATGGCCATATTCGGACATTCCGGTTCACAGGCCGAACAACTGGTGCATTGGGAACTAACAATCTTAAAAGCCATGATGTTTCTCCTTTTCACAAAATGGGGGAGGAGATCTCCCCCGATAACCTTATGCAGCTATGTACGCGCCCTGTCGGATCTCCGCATCCCCGCGCTGGCCATGGACAATGGCCCCGCTACGGATGTTATCGAGATAATCCCGATAGTAGGCAATGACTGACTGCTCGATATATTCAAAAGCGTAGCGATCCACCGCATCGATTCCGGCCGCCTCCAACGAAGCTTTCGGACAGCCACCGATCTTGGCCACAAAAACTGCCGTACAATCGTTGATCGCACGGATGATGGTGGTTTCCAGGGCTTCCTCTTCGCCAAAACCGCCCTGGCAATAGAGGTCCACGCGACGGTGGCCGACAAACTTCGCCCCGGACGCACTCGCCTCATAAATCTGAAACTCGGTGGCATGACCGAAGTGCTCATTGACCCGCCCGCTGCCTTTGGTCGCCACCGCGATGAGAATTTTGACATCGGATTGCTCGCCGGCCAGGGTCTCCAGTTCCGCCCGCTTGGCGTCCGCCGTCGCCTGACGTTCCTGCTCCACCAGCGACTGATAGGCCTTGCGCGATTCCAGGTCATATTCCACATCCATCGCCATGACGGCTTCGGTCGTGAATTCTGCCGAACGATCTTCGCCCAGCAGGCCCACCGCGTCCGCGCGGCATTGCCGACAGTGACGCATCATGTTCATTTCGCCTTCGCAACTGTCCTGCAGGGCTTTTAGCTCCTGCGCGGTCGGGCCGCGCTGGCCGTTCAAACCGAAGACGGTGCCATGTTCAGGGGCGGAAATCAGGGGCATGATGTTGTGAAGGAAGGCTCCGCGGCTCTTGACTGCCCGGTTGACTTCCACCAGATGGTGATCATTGATGCCAGGGATCATGACCGAATTCACCTTACAGAGAATGCCGCGCTCGGTCAGCATTTCCAGTCCCTGCATTTGCCGGTCGGTAAGTATCTGCGCCGCTTCACGCCCCTTGTACCGCTTGTTCTTGTAATAAATCCAGGGATAGATCTGTGCGCCTACGTCCGCATCCACCATATTGATGGTAATGGTGACGTGATCCACATTAAAGCCGGCAATGGTATCCACATGGTCAGGGAGTGCCAGGCCATTGGTGGACAGGCAGAGCTTGATATCCGGCGCTGTTTTCGAGATCAGTTCAAAGGTCTTGAAAGTTTTCTCGGGGTTGGCCAGGGGATCACCCGGACCGGCGATACCCAACACGGTCATTTGCGGAATGGTGGAGGCCACGGCCAGCACCTTTTTGGCCGCTTGCTCCGGTGTCAGTTTTTCACTGACGACACCCGGCCGACTTTCGTTGGCGCAGTCATATTTGCGGTTACAGTAATTGCACTGGATATTGCAGGCGGGTGCCACCGCAACGTGCATACGGGCGTAATGATGATGCGCTTCTTCGCTGTAGCAGGGGTGATTCTTGACCTTTTCCCAGATCTCCGGTGCCAGATCCCCCTGCCCCGCTCCGGTGCCACAACTGGCCTTGCCGGAACCACCGCTCGTACCACAACCTTGGTGTTTTGCCTTTTGCTGCATGATCTCATCCAGATCCACCCCGTTATTGGGTGTGGCAATACTGGAAAGAGAAATTATTTGGGATGCCATGGGCGTAATCCTCCATACGGATCTTCAGTGAACGATGGAAAACCGCGCGCCTCATGGATGTATCGGCTTGCTCCTAAGAAGCTGACGCTTGCATTACCCTCTGCAAAAGTGATGCCAGCATATGCTGCCTTTGTTTTTCAAGCCATTAGATCAAACCATCTGGTGCTTTGTCGATAACATTACGCGCGTTTTCAGCACTGCGGCAAAAATTGTCGAAAACCGGACAAATGGGGAGGGGGAAAGTAGCAGGGCAAGCACGAAAGGCGGTGGGCAAAGTGAGGATGGGTGGGGCGTTCGCCGCCCCTGGTTGGGCGTTTCTGGTTTAGAGTTTTTTAACTTCTACGCCATGCTTATTGAGGGCATAACTGAGTTTGCGGGTGGTCGTCCCCAATAAACGGGCGGCTTTGGCTTGTACCCAGCCACAGCGGTCCATGGCCTGGATCAGGCGGTCCCGTTCCGACAAAAGCAAGGAACCTTCCCCGTCACCAGCCCCGGATGCATCCGCCACTTGCTGCTCCACATCAGACGTTGCATGAGGCGGAACACTCATGCCGCTCGACAGCTTCATGGTGACGATGGGATGACTCCCTTCCAGCGGCCGCAAGGCCATGGAAAGGCACTGATTGCGCTGACAGGGCACGTCCAGATTGCGGATGATATCGCCACGTATCATGGTGGCGGTGCGTTCGACGCAGTTTTCCAGTTCCCGCACGTTGCCCGGCCAGTAGCAGGACACCATGGTTTGCAAGGCTTCCGGAGTGAGGGTCAGCTTGCGCTGATTCTCGGCGTTGTAACGGGCGAGGAAATGTTCGATCAAGGCGGGGATATCCTCACGGCGTTCCCGCAGCGGGGGCAGGAAGATACTGACGACATTGATCCGGTAGTAGAGGTCGGCGCGGAACTCGCCCTTGCTCACCGCCTCTTCGAGATTGCGATTGGTGGCAGTGATAATGCGCACATTGACCCGCCGGGTCTGAGTTCCGCCTACCCGCTCGAATTCACGTTCCTGTAGCACTCGTAAGAGCTTGGCCTGAAAAGCCGGAGAGATATCGCCGATCTCGTCGAGAAACAGCGTGCCGCCATCTGCCAGTTCAAAGCGCCCTTTGCGCTCCTGGGTGGCGCCGGTAAATGCACCGCGCTCATGTCCGAAGAGCTCTGACTCGAGAATACTTTCGGGGAGCGCCGCACAATTGAGCGAAACAAAGGCTTTGTCGCGACGGGGGCTGAGATAATGAATGGCGCGGGCGATGACTTCCTTGCCGGTGCCCGACTCACCGCGCAGCAACACGGTCGCCTTGCCGGGCGCCGCCTGGTGCACGTCAGAAAACACCGCCTGCATGGCCCGGCTGTTGCCGATGACATTCTTGATGCTGTATCGTTTCTGTAACTCCTTCTGCAGACGATGCTTTTCCTGCAAAAGACGGTTTCGTTCCGCCGAGATACCCTGATGCAGGTTAACGGTTTGTCCCACCAGATTGGCGATCATCTGCAACAAGCGGACATCGGAACGGAAGCTCACGCCCTTGTGTCGCTCACTGCGATAAATGGCGAGCACGCCGATACACTCATACCCCACCTTGATCGGCACCCCTACAAAAGCATGCAAGCGCTGACTGATCTCCGGTTCAAAGGCGCGGTGCAGAAAAGCCGGTTCCTGAGAGACATCAGGAATCACTATCGGCATGCCGGCACGCATGATCTTGCCGATCATCCCCTCCCCTAACCGATAACGCCCCCGTTCTATTTCCGCAACGGACAACCCTGTGGCAGCGATTACCCCCACTATTTCCTCGTTCATGCGCAACACAATCATGGACGGTGAGATATGCAGATGACTTTCCAGCGTCTTCAGCACATCGTTCAGGGTGTGTTCAAGATCCATGGAGGAGCTGAGCACCTTACTCACCTCATAGATGGTCGTCAGCTCCTGAAAATGATTGGGTGTTACACGATCTTTCATGATAGGGTCCTCTTCTCTACAGCGCTCAGGAGGCGTTGGTGTGGGATGAGGCGGCTGGAGTTTTGGTGAGACTGCGAATCTGCCTGACGCTTGGGCAAGGCACAGAACGCCGACAATCGCCTGAAATGGCTTCAGTGTGTTCAGTGTACACGTCAAGAGATACGGACGTCCACAGGCGTAATTGATCCTCGGAAAAACCGGCGATTTTGGCGCCCCCCGCTTCCATGAGCGGGCGACGGATGAGAAGCGGATCCAACAGCATCGCGGCGAGTGCCCCGGCTTCCGTAAACGCCTCGGGAACGATCTCTCCCGACTTTACCCGCGGCGAGGCCGGGTTGAACCACTCCGCCACGGGTCGATCTGCAAAATAGGGGCGCAGGGTTTCCGCCGTCCAGGCGGTCTGCAATAAGTCATGCACCTCCAGCACACAGCCGGCGGCCGTCAACAGTGCTTTCTGCCGCGCATTATTGGCACAGCCTGGTTTTTCGTAAAACAAGACACGCAGCGGCATACTGGCCGGCAACTGCTCATGATCCGTCCGCTCACCCCGGGTCAGAAGCTGATCCACCTGCCCCGCGATTTCTTTCTGAACCGCGGGATCCAGACGCTGCAACCAGGCAGCGGGAAGCCCGTAAGTCCCGTACAGGCCTCCCGCCAGCATGCCCGCGAGGGCGCCCGTGGTGTCCGCGTCCCCACCCTGGTTGACCACCGTAATCAGGCAGTCTTTAAAATTATCGGTATGAAGCAGCGCATACAGAACGGCACGCACCGTATCCACAATATAAGGCGTAGGTGCCTGGGGAATTTCTTTGAAATCGAATTCCGGGTACCGTGCAATCAGCGCATCCGCCAGGCGCCGCACGGATGAAACGCCGTCACCGCGCAGCGCGCAGCGCAACATCTCTCCCAGCGTCAGGGTCGCAACATCCGACAGCGGGTGATGGTGGGTCAGGTGCGCCTGTTCCACAGTGATCCGCCGGAAGGTCACGGGGGCGTTCAGGGTGGCCAGCACCGCAGGGAGATTGCGCACACACGCGCCATTGCCCGCATCCCATTCCGCCGGTTCGGCGGCGGTACTGCCATTGAGCATAAAGCGCCGGATTCCCCTGCGGCAGGTGTTGCCCACATCCACGGGATGACTGCGCAACCACTGCGCCATCCCCTCGCCAAAGCGGGTAACGGACCATTGTTCACCGGCAAGAATGCTCCGACCCAGCACCAGGCACATCTGGGTATCGTCAGTCACTTGTCCGGGGCGCAAATGCAGCCAGCCGCCACCGGTCATATTGCGGTGGACGCCATATTCCTCCCGGATTTCCGCAGGACTCATGAACTCCACTGTCGCGCCCAGAGCATCCCCGACCGCCAATCCCAGGTAGGCGCCCAATGCCCTCTCCCGCAAGTCATAGCCCATTTCTCATCCTCAATAATAGTGCATGTGTGCCGCGTATTCACCGCCGATCACCAGATACTCGCTCTCCGCCTGGAGGGCGCGACATGGCAGCAGGCCCTTGAAGAACAGCAGTTTTACCAACGGCACCTCCACCTCCAGTATGCAATCGCCGAATGCGCTGGCCACGTCCCGGTCACTGCTGAAGGACACCAGGTTGTTCAGCCGGATCACCCCCTGCCGCGCTCCGGCTTTCCAGAGAATAGGATGTTCGGCAAAATCATTGGTTCCCCGGAACAAACGCAAGTGCCGTTGTCCGGATGCCAGAAAACGCCGCGCCGACCATTGTGCGAATTCAAACAAAAGGTCAAGCTGCAACCAGATCGCGTTGTTATCAAATCGCCCCGACATTTTGTCGGTCATATACTGAATCCAGGCGGTATCACCCACACGGCCGATCACCTGCCGGTGAAAATTCGGGGCGATCCCGAACCGGCTCTCCACCCAGCCCTTCATGACCGCACCTTCCGGCGAATTGCTGTCATATCCCCAACCTTTGAGCAGGCGTAAATAGCTGGCCCTGAAGCGTCGCCCCTTCGTCCGGTCATGCCCGCCAGCAAAAATCTCGTCCATGTACGCCTGGAAGACCTCTCCCGCCTCGCCCTGTTCCCGTACCAGAGATAATCTCTGGAAAAGCGCAGGGTGCCCATCGCGCACCCCGGCGATATGTAGCGGCATCGGGAACGCATGAAATTCCGCACTGATCAACAACCCGGACGGAATCCCGGTCAGATTGCTACCGAGATGGACGGACGGTGCGCGGGCCGGGCGCTGCTCCTCCGGTGGATTCGCTGCTGACAAAAAGCGTCCCTGCGGCGACTAATTCTGCAATACGGCAGCCACCTTGGCGCGGACATCTTCGATCCGCAGGGGCTTATGGAGGAACACGAACCCTTTACGGATTACGGGCTGGCTCAGGGCGGAACGCGCTTCCCCCACCACGAGCATCAGTCGTGCCCTGGGAAATTGTTCGCTCACCATCTCCACGGTCAACCTGCCGTCATCCAGTAGCGCCTCCCCGAGAATGATCAGGTCCGGCGGCCAATCCTGAGACTTGGCGACAGCAGCCTGGAGACTGGCGATTTCGTGGGTTTCATATTCGTCATGAAGCATGAATTGCACGGCCATGCGCCCGATTTCATCCGTATCCAGCACAAAAATGCGCCGATTACCCACCGCAAGATTACAATCCACACCGATCTGCATATCGTCCTCCCCAAAATGAGCAAGCCGTCGTGCTTGAATGGGTAATCAAAGCAAATGTTATGCCATATATTTTTGGCCCCCCACGTTCAGATCCAGAATGCCTCCCAGCCGGAAAACGAAAAAACTTTCCGTCGACCAGACAAGGTACCAAGTCATTCAAACAAAACCGAGTTTGTTGGGCCTTCACCAGGTCGCCCCCATGACCCAATGGCAGCGTAGTGAATTGCATGAGTCGGTCCATGCTGTGGGGTTCCTGACATAGAAACTGCATTTTGTAGGTTTTCAAACAGCCTGCCGGAGTTCACTAAAAAGGCGGTATTTTACCAAAATTACAGAGCGTTAGAGTGATCGTTACGGACTTGGCACGGCCCTTGCAACAGCGAGTGCGGAACGCGACTTTTCCCCGTTTTTGGGGGCTTCCACTTGGCAAGTTAGTCCATTTTGAAACAGGAGACATGGCAATGAGCGACAAACTAAGGCAAATCGCCTTTTATGGTAAGGGGGGCATTGGCAAGTCTACCACCTCCCAGAATACCCTGGCAGCCCTTACGGAAATGGGCCAAAAAATTCTCATCGTTGGCTGCGATCCCAAGGCCGACTCTACCCGTTTGATTCTCCACTCCAAAGCGCAGGACACCGTACTGAGTCTCGCGGCTGAGGCGGGCAGCGTGGAGGATCTGGAAATCGAAGACGTCATGAAGGTCGGGTATCGCGATATCCGCTGCGTGGAATCCGGTGGACCGGAGCCGGGCGTGGGTTGTGCCGGGCGTGGCGTGATCACCTCGATCAATTTTCTCGAGGAAAACGGCGCCTATGACGGCGTTGACTACGTTTCCTACGACGTGTTGGGCGACGTGGTGTGTGGCGGATTCGCGATGCCTATTCGTGAAAACAAGGCACAGGAAATCTACATCGTCATGTCTGGCGAAATGATGGCCATGTATGCCGCCAACAACATCTCCAAGGGCATTCTCAAGTACGCCAATTCGGGCGGCGTGCGTCTGGGCGGCCTGGTGTGTAACGAACGCCAGACCGACAAGGAACTGGAATTGGCGGAAGCCCTGGCCGGCAAGCTGGGTACCAAGCTCATTCACTTCGTGCCCCGCGACAACATCGTGCAGCATGCGGAACTGCGGCGGATGACGGTGCTGGAATACGCGCCGGAATCCAAGCAGGCCGAAGAGTACCGTCAGTTGGCGCAGAAAATCCATGCCAACGGCGGTAACGGCACGATTCCGACGCCGATCACCATGGATGAGTTGGAAGATATGCTCATGGAGTTCGGTATCCTCACGGCAGTAGATGAAAGCGTGATCGGCAAATCAGCCGCCGAACTGGCTGCCGCGGTCTGATGGATAGAGGGCATCGGCCGTCAGGCGACTGCCCTCTCTTTTTCTCGCTAAAGGAGAGATATGATGAGCATTACCGCTGAAGAAACCCGGGAGCAGATTGTCGCCGAGACCAAGACGCGCAATCGTGCCCTGATTGATGAAGTTCTCAAGGTCTATCCGGAAAAAACCGCCAAAAGACGCGCCAAACACCTGAACGTCTATGAGGAAGGTAAATCGGATTGCGGCGTCAAATCCAACATCAAGTCGGTGCCCGGCGTGATGACCATTCGTGGTTGTGCCTATGCGGGTTCAAAGGGCGTCGTGTGGGGCCCAATCAAGGACATGATTCATATTTCCCATGGACCCGTCGGTTGCGGTCAGTATTCCTGGGGTTCACGCCGTAACTATTATATCGGCACCACGGGTGTGGATACCTTTGTCACGATGCAGTTCACCTCCGATTTTCAGGAAAAAGATATCGTTTTCGGCGGTGACAAGAAACTCGAAAAGATCATGGATGAAATCGAGGATCTCTTCCCGCTGAACCACGGTATTACCGTGCAATCGGAATGCCCCATCGGCCTGATCGGAGACGACATCGAAGCAGTATCCAAAAAGAAGTCGAAGGAATTTGGTGGCAAAACCATTGTTCCGGTGCGTTGCGAGGGTTTCCGGGGGGTATCCCAATCGCTCGGCCACCATATCGCCAACGACAGTGTCCGCGACTATGTGTTCGAGAAGCAGGGTGCGGAACCCAAGGCTTTTGAAAAGACTCCTTATGATGTTGCCATTATTGGTGACTATAACATCGGTGGTGATGCCTGGAGTTCGCGTATCCTGCTGGAAGAGATGGGTCTGCGGGTGATTGCCCAGTGGTCCGGTGATGGTTCCCTGGCGGAATTGGAAAACACGCCCATGGCCAAATTGAATGTCCTGCACTGCTACCGCTCCATGAACTATATCTCCCGCTACATGGAAGAAAAGCATGGCGTGCCGTGGGTCGAGTACAACTTCTTCGGACCTTCCAAAATTGCGGAGTCTTTGCGGACGATCGCCGGTTATTTTGATGATCATATCAAGGAAGGCGCAGAACGGGTCATTGAGAAGTACAACCGCCTCACCGAGAAAGTGATCGCCAAATACCGGCCACGTCTGGAAGGCAGAACGGTCATGCTATTTGTCGGTGGTTTGCGTCCTCGACATGTCATCGGCGCCTATGAAGACCTCGGTATGAATGTGGTGGGAACCGGCTATGAATTCGGCCACAACGACGACTATCAGCGTACTACCCATGATGTGAAAGACGGCACGCTGATTTATGACGACGTGACTGGTTACGAGTTCGAAAAGATGGTGGAAACCATTCAACCAGATCTCGTGGGTTCCGGCATCAAGGAAAAGTATGTCTTCCAGAAGATGGGCGTACCTTTCCGGCAGATGCACTCCTGGGATTATTCCGGCCCTTATCACGGCTATGACGGCTTCGCCATCTTCGCACGGGATATGGATATGGCCATCAACAACCCGGTGTGGAGTTTGACCAAAACTCCCTGGGAGTAATCACCGTCGGGGCGGCACCTGCCGCCCGCTTATCGGCGGACAACGGACCGCCCCAACGATCGAATGAGGAATAACGCCATGGGTCAGAATGCTGAAAAGGTGCTTGATCACTTCAACCTGTTCCGTGAACCGGAATACCAGGAGATGTTCAAGAACAAGAAGGAACAATTTGAAAACGCAGTACCAAACGACAAGCTTGTGCAGGTTCGTGAATGGACAAAGACGTGGGATTATCGGGAAAAGAATTTTGCCCGTGAGGCCTTGACGGTAAATCCGGCCAAGGCCTGCCAGCCCCTGGGTGCCGTGTTTGCGGCTGTGGGTTTTGAGAGCACCTTGCCTTTTGTGCATGGTTCGCAGGGTTGCGTTGCCTATTATCGCAGTCACCTGAGCCGGCATTTCAAGGAGCCCACTTCCTGTGTGTCCTCCTCCATGACCGAGGACGCCGCGGTATTCGGCGGACTCAACAACATGGTTGACGGCCTCGCCAATGCCTACGCCATGTATAAACCCAAGATGATTGCCGTTTCCACCACCTGCATGGCGGAAGTGATCGGTGACGACCTGAACGCCTTCATCAAAACCTCCAAGGAAAAAGGCAGCGTACCAGAAGAATATGATGTGCCTTTCGCCCACACTCCGGCGTTTGTCGGCAGCCATATCACCGGCTATGACAACGCCCTGAAGGGTGTACTGGCGCATTTTTGGGACGGCAAAGCGGGTACCGTACCAGCACTCGTGCGCGAACCCAACGAGAAGATCAACTTCATTGGCGGCTTTGACGGTTATACCGTCGGCAACACCCGTGAAGTGAAGCGCATCCTGGATCTCATGAACCTGGAATATACGATCCTGGCCGACGCCAGCGATGTCTTTGATACGCCGAGCGACGGGAAATTCCGCATGTATGACGGCGGCACCACTCTGGAAGATACGGCCGCAGCCCTGAATGCCAAAGCCACTTTCTCCATGCAGGAATATTGCACGGAAAAGACTTTGCCTTTCATTGCAGAGCACGGCCAGGAAGTCGTCGCCCTGAATTGCCCCATCGGCGTATCGGGTACGGACAAATTCATTATGGAATTGTCCCGTGTCAGCGGCAAAACGATTCCCGATGAACTGAAAAAGGAACGTGGGCGTCTGGTGGATGCCATTGCGGATTCCACGGCGCACATTCACGGCAAAAAGTTTGCCATCTACGGTGATCCGGATCAGTGCCTCGGTCTGGCGGCCTTCCTGATGGAACTGGGTGGCGAACCCACCCATGTACTGGCTACCAATGGGTCCAAGCATTGGGCGGAGAAAGTGCAGGCACTGTTCGACAGTTCGCCCTTCGGCAAGGATTGTCATGTCTATGCCGGCAAGGATCTCTGGCATATGCGCAGTCTGCTGTTCACCGAGCCGGTGGATTTCCTCTTTGGCAATACCTACGGGAAATATCTGGAACGCGATACGGGCACGCCCCTTATCCGTTACGGCTTCCCGGTCTTTGATCGCCATCATCATCACCGCTATCCCATTTGGGGATATCAGGGCGGCATGAATATGCTGGTTCGCATATTGGACAAGATTTTTGATGAGATCGACAACAACAGTAATGTGCCGAGTCAGAGCGATTACAGTTTCGACATTATTCGTTAATCGCTAAGGCCATATCGGCTATCCGGCGGCGCGTTAGCGTCGCCTCTCAAGGAGCAGCAGCATGGCAAATATCACTTTCACCTCCCCCAAAATGGCTAAAGACCTCACGGTTTATGCCACAGCCGGGGATTGTCATACCCTATTATCCGTAGCCAAGGCGCATAAGGTGCCGATTGACTTTGAATGCGAAAATGGTGAATGTGGATCTTGCTCGATACAAGTGGTGGTGATGGCAGACACACCCATGGCTATTCACCTAACTGAAAAGGAAAAAACAGTTCTCCGGTTTTCGGGAAAAATCAGTAAACAACAAATTGAAGATGCGGAGGTGAGGGACATGCCCCCACCATGGCGCCTGGCATGCCAGTACATCGTCCGCGATGAAGACATTCTGGTAAGGCTCTGAATTTTATTTCGTGAGGATAGAGCGATGGGACTGGTGCAATTTATTTCACCGCGTATCGGGGGCGACTGGTCTATGTCCTGTCGCAACCATCAGCCCATATCTCTCCTGAAGATGGCCCGCATATGGAATGTACCCCTGCCCGTCCATTGTCAGAAAGGCCTTTGCGGAACTTGCGCGGTGCGGGTGACCCCGCAGGGGAAGCAACAGCAGTTGTGTCTGAATGTTTTTGAAAAACAAACGTTGCAGTGCCTCGGCAAGCTCCCCGCCATGCTGGCCAGTGAAGGTCAGAAACCGTGGAAAGGACCCTATTGGCGGCTGGCCTGCCAGTGCATAGTGGGGACCAGTGATCAGTTCTTTGTCGCATTCTGACTTACCAGGAGGTGCTTTATGTTGCAGAACAAAATCCAGGACGTTTTTAATGAGCCGGGATGCAGCAAAAACCAGAGCAAGTCCGACAAAGAGCGCAAGAAAGGCTGCACCAAGGTGCTGCAGCCGGGCGGTGCGGCCGGTGGTTGTGCTTTTGATGGGGCAAAAATTGCGCTGCAACCCATTACCGACGTCGCCCACCTGGTCCACGGCCCCATTGCCTGTGAGGGCAACTCCTGGGATAACCGCGGTTCAAAATCGTCTGGTTCGCAACTGTATCGCACCGGCTTTACCACCGACATCAATGAACTGGACGTGGTCTACGGCGGCGAAAAACACCTCTTCAAATCCATCAAAGAGATAATCGATAAATACGATCCGCCGGCGGTGTTTGTCTATCAGACCTGCGTGCCGGCGATGATTGGGGACGATATCGAAGCCGTCTGCAAAGCGGCTAGTCAAAAATTGGCAAAGCCCATTATTCCGGTCAATGCTCCCGGTTTTGTCGGCGCCAAGAATCTCGGCAACAAACTGGCGGGTGAGGCCCTGCTGGACTATGTGATCGGCACGGAGGAGCCCGAATATAGTACGCCCTATGACATCAATATCATTGGCGAATACAATCTTTCCGGTGAACTCTGGCAGGTCAAACCGCTCCTCGATCATTTGGGGATCCGGGTAACCTGCTGCATCAGTGGTGACGCCAAATATCACGACGTGGCGCAATCCCATCGCGCCAGGGCCAATATGATGGTCTGCTCCAAATCCATGATCAATATCGCACGCAAAATGGAAGAGCGTTATCAGATTCCGTTCTTTGAGGGGTCATTTTATGGCATCTCCGATACCACGGAATCGCTCCGGGAGATCACCCGCCTGCTGATCCAGCAAGGAGCCCCGGCAGAACTCCACGACCGCACCGAGGCACTGATCGCCCGGGAAGAGGCAAGGGCCTGGCAGCGTATCGCCGAATATACCCATCGCCTGCGCGGCAAACGGGTGCTGCTCTTTACAGGGGGTGTCAAATCCTGGTCGGTGGTGTCTGCATTGCAGGAAGGCGGGATGGAAGTGGTGGGGACCAGTGTCAAGAAATCCACGAGGGAAGACAAAGAAAAAATAAAAGAAATCATGGGTCAGGATGCACATATGATGGATGACCTGACGCCGCGGGAAATGTACAAAATGTTTCAGGAGGCGCGTGCGGATGTGTTGTTGTCGGGCGGACGCTCACAATTTGCCGCCCTCAAAAACAAAATGCCCTGGGTGGACATCAACCAGGAACGCCATCACGCCTATAACGGTTACGAGGGGATGGTCAATCTGGTGAAACAGATTGATCTGGCCCTCTACAATCCCATGTGGACCTTATTGCGCAAACCCGCGCCCTGGGATATGCGGGAGGCACGGACATGAGCACCGTCATTCAGAGCCGCAAGGCATGCACGGTCAACCCCCTCAAAATGAGCCAGCCCATCGGTGGCGCCCTGGCCTTCCTGGGCATTGCCGACTGCATGCCCATGCTGCATGGTTCTCAGGGCTGTACCGCCTTTGGTCTGGTGCTCTTTCAGCGGCATTTCAATGAGGGCATTCCCATGCAGACCACCGCCATGAGTGAGGTGGCGACGGTCATGGGCGGGCTGGACAATATCGGTAGTGCCATCCTCAACATTCAGCAGCGCACCAAACCAGCCATCATCGGCATCTGCTCCACCGGCGTCACCGAAACCAAAGGCGATGATGTCGATGGTTATCTCAAAAACTTTCGCGCCACCCATCCCGAACTGGACCAGTTGGCGCTGGTTTACGTCTCTACCCCGGACTTCAAGGATGCTTTTCAGGACGGCTGGGCAAAGGCCGTGGAGAGCATGGTGAAAGGGTTGGCTGAACCCAGCAGCGCGCGCCGGGAGGGTTCCGTCAACTTCCTCGTGGGGTCCCACCTCACCGTTGCGGACATCGAAGAACTCCGGGAGATCAGTGAATCCTTCGGACTGGAGGCGACCATCCTGCCCGATATTTCCGGGTCTATGGACGGCCACATTCCGGACGACTTCACGCCCAATACCCTGGGCGGCACTCCAGTGGATGCCATCCGGCGCATGGGTGAGGCGGAACTGACCATTGCCCTGGGCGAACAAATGCGTCCTGGGGCAGAAGCCCTGATGACCAAGACCGGCCAGCCTTATGTGCTCTTCGATCGCATCACCGGCATCGAGGCGACGGACCAGTTATTGGATTGCCTGAGTCAGTTGAGCGGACAACCGGTACCCGGCAAATATCGTCGCCAACGCAGTCAGTTGATCGACGCCATGCTCGACAGTCATTTTTTCTTCGGCGGCAAAAAAATCGCCATCGGCGCCGAGCCTGACCTGCTCTGGAATATCGGATCGTGGTTCAACGAAATGGGGGCGATCATCACTGCTGCAGTGACCACCACCCACTCGCCGCTACTCGAACAGATGCCTTGTGAAGAAGTGCTCATCGGTGATCTGGAAGACCTGGAGGCGCGGAGTGCTGGATGTGACTTGCTCATCACCCACTCCCATGGACGGCAGGCGGCGGCGCGACTGGATATCGCTTTCCTGCGCATGGGACTGCCTATTTTTGACCAGCTCGGCGCCGCCCATCGCCTGTCTCTTGGCTATCGCGGTGCCCGCGATCTGACCTTCGAGATCGGCAACCTGTTAATGGCACAGGAAGAAGAGAATCGCCCGGATAGTTGGCCACTACCCACGGAGGATCACGATGCACATGCGCCGTTTGCGTTTGGTTAAGGATGCGGAACGCAGTACTCACTTTTTATCTGGTCAAAGCCCAGGAGGCACCATGAAAGTCGCTTTTTCAACCCAGGATATGCAGAGAGTAGATGCTCATTTTGGTTGGGCGAAAAACATCGCCATTTATGAGCTCAGCGCAGAAGGCCACCATTTTCTGGAGGCTGTTCAATTTGACGGCGAACTTGCCGAGGATGGCAACGAAGACAAGCTGGCTCCCAAGCTGGAAGCTATCAAGGATTGTGCCATTTTATATGTGGCCGCTATTGGTGGATCCGGTGCGGCGCGGGTGGTGGCCATGAAAATCCATCCCATCAAGGTGAATGAACCGGAACCCATCCATGAAATACTCGACAAGCTGCAGGTCGTATTGCAGGGAACTCCACCCCCCTGGCTGCGCAAAGTCATGAACAAGGGTACAGAAAAAGCATTTCATTTTGATGACGAAGAGGAATTAAGTCATGCCTGAGAATACTGCAGTGGCCGCGGTTTTGCCGGAAGAGTCCCTGTTTTTTCGCGAACTGGTCAAGCAGTGGCGGGCACAGGATAGCTATGGTGCCTGGGAAAAAAAGTCCGACATGGAGCTGCTGGCACCCTACGTGCTGGACAAGGAGCAGCGCCGGGCCATACCCATCATTGGCGATCCCGATCCCGAAATACTTTGGCGGGTGGAACTTTTTTATAACGCCGTGGGGCTGGCTACGGAGCGTGCTTCCGGAGTCATGGTGTCCCCCATGATGAAAATGAGTCATGAAGGCTTTGGCCGCATGGTGCTGATTGCCGGACGTTTGATCGTGGTCAACAAACAGTTGCGCGATGTGCATCGTTTTGGTTTCCCCAGCATGGAAAAACTGGCCGAAGAAGGTGACAAACTGGTGGCGGGTGCCCTGGAAATGATCGAGAAATTTCCGGAGGTGGCCCGCTTTTGACCCTTGAACCACTGTAGCTCACGCTTATGGTTCATCAGCGCACAGGAGTATGACGCCATGTCTGCATTGATGGAGATGTTACCGATAGTAGAGGAACAGACCAATCACTGGGAGTTGATTGTGGACGAAAAAGACACATTGAAAACAGAAATCAAACGGCTCAATGCCCAGGCCACCCAGGCCAAAATGGATCTTCACGATCTGGCCGAAGATTTGCCCGTCGGCTGGGAGAATATTCTGGAACTGGCGAATCGTACCTACGCTGCCTATCGCGATCTGACGGCGGCCAGGGCGCGGCTCGCATCCTTCCCCGGGGGATGACAGCATGCACGACATAACCGGCATCACCAAGGGTGGCCTCGGCTGGACACCCCAGTTTGTCGAACATATCAATGAAGAAAAGTGCATCGGCTGCGGGCGTTGTTTCCGCGCCTGCGGTCGGGATGTGCTGAACCTTGTTGGTCTTACTGAAGAGGGGGAACTGGTCGCAGCGGACGATGACGAGGCAGAGCGCAAATTCATGACCATTGCGCATCCGGAAAAATGTATTGGCTGCGAGGCCTGCTCCCGGGTTTGCCCCAAAAACTGCTATACCCACGCATCCATGTCCCTAGCGATCAGCGTCCCGGCATAGGGGTTCAGAGGGAGTGCATCCATGAAGACTGCCATATATGACATTCTGATGTCTGGTCGCAACCCGGATGAGGCATTCTCTGACGCGCGTTTTTTTGCGCTGTGTATCAGCCATCGCGCCATGGAACGCAAGGGCAACATCAGCATGGCGCTTGGCCTGGAGATCAGGCAACTGAGCCATCTGATTTCTCGTTATTTCCCGCGGATAGAGGAATCGCGCTCGACCGCGCAATGCACGAAGGTATATCTCCATAGCGCTGCAGGCGGGACCTTTCTGTGCCAGTGTCTGGGGAAAGAAAACAAAGCGTCCGCGCGCAATGAGGAAACTGGCGATCTGGTCAAGCTCTTCCTGGATCACCGTGCCAGCGTTGATCAGGCCACAGAGTGGGTGGCGGCCATTCTCGCCGCGGGCTGCCTGGGTAATGATCACTTGTGGCAGGACCTGGGCCTGACGAATCGTGAGGACCTCAGTGAGATGATCAAACGCCATTTCCCGGGACTGTATTTCAAAAATGCGGGCAACATGAAATGGAAGAAGTTCTTTTATAAGCAGTTGTGTGACCAGGCTGAAGTCCGGATCTGCCAGGCACCCAGTTGCGATGTTTGTAATGATTATGCCCAGTGCTTCGGCCCGGAGGATGCCAATGGTTGGAACCTCCTGGCTGCCCGGGGCTAAAACCTATAAGCATCCGCAACCCGGTCCGGAAGCAATATTTTACCCCTACCCCTATGGAGTCATTTATGTCCATCAGCATCGAACAAAGCGCATTTGCAGGGCTCGACACTCAGAAAAGACTGCTGAACCAGGTATTCAAGGGAGAACTGAACGCGCAGGGACGCTTCGGTTTTCGCGGCGAACTGGCCATCAAATTTGCCACCGCCGTGGCCGATGAAGCACGTCCACCGGAACTCCTTGCACAACAAGTCATCAGTTCGGCGGAGCCGGGCGCCAAAAAGATTTCTTTTTTATCCTGCTATCTTCTGTCTTTTGGTTATCTGGACGCACTGGTAACGGCGCTGGCCGAGTATCTTGAACCCTCTGGTAAATATTTTATTTACTGCAACAATATCGACTTCAGCAAGCGTTACCATCTGGAATATAAGGGTATCCCATTTTATATCCTGCCGCTGGATGAAGCGACGGTCTACAATGAACTGCTGGACTTGTTCGGACTGGAACGCAACGACCTCAAAAAACTCGACACGGCAGGCAAGATCAACCGCATCGCCGAGAGTGCCTTGCAATATAGTACCGTATTCCCCGAGATCAGCTATGCAGACTGCTTGGCCAGCATGGGCCCGGTACGTGATCCCGGCGAAAACCGGCCCGTATAAGCGCTTTTGCCATTGCTTTAGTGGAAACCCGGAAACCCAGCGGTCTCCGGGTTTTTGACATTGCGGCCCTGCCCGTGATGTTCGTTTTCTTGCAAAACCATCCTAGAAGATGTAGAGAAACCAACAAAACGCACCAATGACAACTCCAGATCCATTGTGAATCATCATAATAACAATAAGTTGATAACAAACCAAAAAGCTGGCCCAAGTCTTGCAAAGAAGCATACAGGAACCCCTGTCGCGTAAGGAGCATGTCATGCTGATATTGACGGAAAAAGCCATTGATGTCGTAAAGAATCTGCTTGCCGAGAATCCTGAAGCGAGCGGATTACGGGTTGCGGTAACCGGGGGCGGTTGTTCCGGTTATCAATATGGAATGGGATTGGAGGCCGAAGCAGGCGCCGAGGACACCGTGGTGGCGATAGAGGGCGTGCCGGTTTACGTGGACAACGCCAGCGCCCCGCTGCTCAGCGGGGTCGTCATTGACTATGTGGACGAACTCAGCGGCAGCGGCTTCCGTTTCGAAAACCCCAATGCTACGGGAACCTGCGGTTGCGGGTCGTCATTCACCACGGGAGATGAGGCCTCCGCTTCCTCGGCCTCCTCCTGCGGACATCGGAGTTGACGCCATGTGGGATTATACCGATAAAGTCAAAGATTACTTCTTCAACCCCAAGAATACCGGGGTCCTCGAAGAGGCCAATGCGGTCGGCGAGGTCGGCTCGATCAGTTGCGGGGATGCCCTGCGCCTGATGCTCAAGGTAGACCCGGATACGGATGTCATCCTGGATGCTCGCTTCCAAACGTTTGGCTGCGGCTCGGCCATCGCCTCGTCATCGGCGTTGACTGAACTGATCAAGGGCAAGACAGTGGATGAAGCGCTCAAAATCACCAATCAGGACATCGCTGAATTTTTGGGTGGGCTTCCTCCGGAGAAAATGCATTGTTCCGTCATGGGCGCCGAGGCCCTGCACGCCGCTATTGCCAATTACCGCGGCGAAGATTGGGCAGATGATCACGAAGAAGGCGCGCTGGTATGTAAGTGCTTCGCCATAGACTCGGCGCTCATTGAGAAGGTGGCCAGGGAAAACCATTTGTCGACGGTCGAAGAGATCACTTTTTATACCAAGGCAGGCGGCGGTTGCCAGAGCTGCCATGAGCAGATCGAGGATATCCTCGCGGCAGTAAACGGCAGCGTGCCGCTACCGGTGGTGGCAGCGAAACCCGCCGCCAAGGCCGCCCCGGCCCCCATGACCATGGTGCAGAAAATCCAGAAAATATCCGCCGTGATTGATGAAATGCGCCCGCAATTCCAGATGGATGGCGGCAATATCGAACTGGTCGATGTGGATGGTGATACGGTCATGGTGGCCATGAGTGGCTCGTGCATGAACTGCCAGTCGTCCGGGATCACCATTTCCGGCATCCAGGAAAGACTGATGCTGACTCTGGGCCGTCCGATACGGGTAGTTCCGGCCAGCATGCCGCAAGCGGTGGGGGCATAGCCATGAGCAGCGCCTATATGGACAACAATGCCACCACCCGGGTAGATCCCCGGGTGCTGGAGGCCATTCTTCCCTACTTCAGTGAGTATTACGGCAACCCCTCCTCCATGCACAGCTTCGGCGGCGATGTGGGCAAACGTCTGGAAGAAGCGCGCGCCTCCGTGCAGGCGCTGCTGGGGGTAGAACACGACTCGGAAATCATTTTTACCTCCTGCGGTACGGAGTCCGATAACACTGCCATCCTCTCGGCCCTGGCCATTCAGCCCAGCCGCCGGGAAATCATCACCAGCGTGGTGGAACACCCGGCCATTCTGTCTCTCTGTGATCATCTCGAACGTCATGAAGGCTATAAAGTCCACTACATTCCCGTGGACCGGCTTGGGCGCATCTCCATGGAGGCGTATGCGGCAGCGCTCAGCGAGCAAGTGGCCGTCGTCTCCATGATGTATGCCAACAATGAGACGGGAACCATCTTCCCCGTCGAAAGCATGGCACGGATGGCCAAGGAGAAGGGCGCACTCTTTCATACGGACGCCGTGCAGGCGGTGGGCAAAATTGCCCTGAACATGCAGGAATCGGCCATCGACATGCTCTCCCTGTCCGGCCATAAGCTGCATGCCCCGAAAGGCGTCGGTGCGCTCTATGTGCGCCGGGGCACCCGCTACCGACCCATGCTGCGCGGTGGTCACCAGGAACGTGGACGCCGGGCCGGAACAGAAAACACCACGGGCATTATTGCCCTGGGGCTGGCGGCAGACATGGCTCTGGAGCATATGGAGTATGAAAACACTGTGGTGCGCGCTTTGAGGGATCGTCTGGAGGCCGGGATACTGGCGCAGGTGCCCTATGCTTTCGCCAATGGCGATCCGGAACACCGCCTGCCCAATACGTCCAGCATCTCTTTTGAATACATCGAGGGCGAAGCCATTCTGATGCTCCTGAGCCGGGTCGGCATCGCCGCCTCCTCGGGTTCCGCCTGCACCTCCGGGTCACTGGAGCCGTCCCATGTGTTGCGCGCCATGGACATCCCCTATACGGCGGCGCACGGCACCATCCGTTTCTCCCTGTCCCGGGAGACTACGGAAGCCGAGGTGGACTGGGTGATTGCGCAGACACCACCCATCGTCGAACAACTGCGGCGTCTGTCTCCTTACTGGGGCGCCAATGGCCCCATTCTCACCGATAACGCCTTTGCACCCGTATATGCATGAGCTCAGCCCTCTTTCCCGCGACTTTGCGGTAATCCACGACACCACCCTGCGCGATGGCGAACAGACCGCCGGGGTCGCGTTCCGCCCGGACGAAAAGCTCACCATCGCCGAGAGTCTGGCCGATGCCGGGATTTCGGAACTGGAGATCGGCATTCCCGCCATGGGGGGCGAAGAGGAGGAAACCATCCGGGGCATTGCTCAGATGGGCCTACCCGCCCGCCTGGTGGTCTGGTGCCGGATGCACGATACGGACCTGGCCGCGGCAAAGCGTTGTGCTGTGGATATGGTCAATGCCTCTGTGCCGGTGTCGGATATCCAGATTCGGGGCAAGCTGGGCAAAGATCGTCAGTGGGTCCTACAGCAGGTGGATCGCCGGGTGAAGCAGGTACTGGACAGCGGCATGGACGTGGCGGTGGGCGGCGAAGACGCCTCCCGGGCACCGTTGGACTTTGTTCTGCAGGTCATGGAAGTTGCGCAACGAGCCGGGGCGCGCCGCTTTCGTTATGCCGACACCCTGGGCATTCTGGAACCCTTTAATACCGCCCATATCATGCGGCGCTTGAGGGCGGTCACGGACATGGAAATTGAAATCCATGCCCATAACGATCTGGGTCTGGCCACGGCCAACTCCATCGCTGCCCTGCGTTTTGGTGCCACCCATGTGAACACGACGGTAAACGGCTTGGGCGAGCGCGCCGGCAACGCCGCGCTGGAGGAAGTCGTGATGTGCCTGCACCATCTGCACGGCATCGAGACAGGTATCGACGTGCGGCAGTTCAAAGCGATTTCGCAACTGGTGGCGCTGGCATCTGCCCGACCCGTCCCCGCCGGGAAAAGCATCGTCGGAGATGCCATTTTCAGCCACGAGTCCGGTATCCATGTCGATGGATTACTCAAAAATCCTCAAAATTACCAAAGCTTCGACCCGGAGGAACTGGGGCGCCAGCATCACATGGTATTGGGTAAGCATTCCGGCACCAAGGCCATCATGCGCGCCTATGCTGAACTGGGGAGCATTATCACCGAGTCACAGGCACAAAGCATCCTCAGACAGATTCGCGTCTATGTACTTCAGCATAAAGTAACGCCGCCAGTCGAAGATATGCATCGCTTTCTTCTGGAAAGCATGGAATCCCCGCACGTCCATTCCTGAATACAATCTCAAGGAGAAACCCATGGCTGCCACGCTGCTCGGCAAGGAAGAATCCCGCAAGTCCGGTCTGTGGCGTAACCTGCGCGACGATATTCACTGCGTTTTCGAACGTGATCCGGCGGCGCGCAACACCCTGGAAGTCCTCACCACCTATCCCGGAGTGCATGCGCTGCTGGCGCATCGCGTGGCCCACCGTTGCTGGCAGCGGGGATGGAGATATCCGGCCCGGGTATTGAGCGCGGTAGCGCGATTCTCGACCGGTATCGACATTCACCCAGGGGCGCAGATCGGGCGCCGTTTTTTTATTGACCACGGCATGGGGGTGGTGATTGGCGAAACGGCCGAGATCGGCGACGATTGCACCATCTACCACGGCGTGACCCTAGGAGGGACGAGCTGGAATCCGGGCAAGCGTCACCCGACATTGCAGGATCGGGTCATGGTGGGTGCGGGTGCGAAGATCCTCGGGCCCGTCACTATCGGTCATGACAGTCAGGTGGGTGCCAATGCGGTGGTCATTAACGATGTGGCACCGGGTATGACGGTCGTGGGCATCCCCGGTCGCGTCGTGCTGCCTGCGGAACGCCGCCGCATCAACGCCCACGGTATTGATCTGGACCACCATCTCATGCCGGACCCGGTGGGCAAGGCCATTCAGTGCCTGATGGAGCGGATTTCCCAACTGGAATTGCAGGCCCAGTCCAGCGGGCGTGCTGTACAACTGACGGAAAAAGACTGCAATAACTGTCCGGATTCCGATCCCAACCTGTGTGGGCCAAACAGCAGCCCAGCAGCTTTAGCTCCCCTCCCCTCTGACGAATTCCAAGGATGACAGCATGAGCGATCTACGTAAAACACTGGCGAGTTTGTCCTCCGCTGAGGATTTCCTGAAGTTTCTGAACATCGACTATGATGAGACGGTGGTCCATATTAATCGTCTCCATATCCTCAAACGTTTTCATGACTACCTGAAAAGAGAGGGGAATACGGACGCCCTGGATGATCAGGCGCTGCAAGCGCTTTATGTGAAATTACTCGGCCAGTCGTATCAGGATTTTGTGACATCTGACGCAGTCTCCGAAAAAGTGTTCAAAGTCTTTCACCAGGCCATGGGTGTCAGTCACGTCTCTCTGGAAAAGGTGGCGGTCAGCGCGCCGAAAGCGCGTTGACAGGCGGTCGCCGCGCCAGAATAAAATGCCACGAGCAAGGCTGACGACCGGAACGGCGCCCATCATGGCGACAAGCGATAACCGCGAAGCGGTGCAAGTGGTGATGGCCTACCATGAACGGTCTAAGCATCGCCTGAATCGCTATGCCGCCGGGCCGGAAGCGCTGGACTGGGATACACAACCCAACCCCTTCCGCGAGTTCACCGGAAGCCCGCAGCGCATCTTACCGTTGCTGACGGACGAAACTGCCGTCACCTTCGCCGGGTTGCCCGCCGCCACGCCCCAACCCTTCACTCTCCAGGCGGTCGCTCAGTTTTTGGAGCTTTCCCTCGGGCTGGTGGCCTGGAAGGAATACGGCCCGGATCGCTGGGCGTTGCGCTGCAACCCGTCCAGCGGCAACCTGCATCCCACCGAGGCGTATCTTCTCTCCTTCGGGGTGCAGGGCATCAGTGATGGACTCTACCACTATGTGAGTCGGGATCATTTGTTAGAACAGCGCTGGTATCCCGATGCCGAACAGCACGGCTCAGGGGTATATGTCGGGCTGACTTCCATAACGTGGCGCGAAGCGTGGAAATACGGCGAACGGGCATTGCGCTATTGCCAACTGGATATTGGCCATGCGCTGGGTGCCCTGCGCTACGCTGCGGGTACCCTGGGTTGGCACCTTCGCCTGCGCGGGGATGTGGACGATACCCGGCTGCGCAGTCTCCTCGGCCTGGATCGTTCCAGCGATTTCGCGCATGCCGAAGGCGAGGATGCGGAGCTGCTGCTGGAAATCCTCCCAGCCGATACAATGTCCTCCGCCATCGGTAGTCCCACTGCGCTGCCGGGGCAATGGCGGGGTCAGGCCAATTGCCTGGATCCCCACCCCCTGTATCAGTGGCCGGTCATCGCCGAAACGACAACCGCCAGCAGGATGCCGGTACTCACTCCCGACCCGCTTCCGCCTGATCCATGGCCGGCACGCAAAAAATCGGGGCAGACCGCCGCCAGCGCCCTGATCCGCCGTCGGCGCAGCGCCCAGCGCTTCGATCCGGAGACGGTCATGTCGCCTGACGATTTCTTTACGCTCCTGGATGCGTTGCTGCCCCGTTCCGCCCTGCCCTGGGATGTCTGGCCCTTCCCCCCCCGCATCCACCCGATACTTTTTGTACATCGCGTCGAAGGACTGAACGGCGGTCTCTATGCCCTGCCCCGAACCAGGGAGGGTGAACAGATCCTACGCATGGCCCTCCATCCCGACTTCTCTTGGGAAACGGTGGCTACTGCGCCTACCCATCTGCCCCTGCGGCGACTCTATAGCGGGGACGTGCGCAGTATCGCCAGGACTCTGTCCTGTCATCAGGCCATTGCCTCCGATTGCTGCTTTGCCGTGGCCTTTCTGGCAGAGTATGCCGACCCCCTGAAGAGCGGCGCCTGGCATTATCGTTTGCTCCACCAGGAAGCCGGACTGCTGGGCCAGATACTGTATCTGGAAGCCGAATCCCTGGGTCTGAACGGCACCGGCATCGGCTGTTTTTTTGATGATGCCGTGCATGACATATTGGGGATACAGGATGACAGCCTGCAATCCCTCTACCACTTCACCGTGGGTCATGCCCTGACGGATACGCGGATTAGCACCATCCTGCCCTATACCCACCGGGAACTGAACACCCACACCGGAGAAAACTCATGAATATCCGCTCCTTTCAGCGTATTGATGTGCACAAGGCCCGCGAACTCCTGCAAAGGCAGGACACCGTGTTACTGGATTGCCGCCATCCCAGCGACTTCCGGGCCGGACATATTGCCGGAGCTTCTCCCTTGGGCGATTACAACGCCGATGACTATGTGCTGAACATGGCCAAACATCGTCCCGTGCTGATCTATTGCTACCATGGCAACGCCAGCCAGATGCGTGCCCAACTCTTTGCCGATTTTGGTTTTGCGGAGGTATATAGTCTGGATGGCGGTTACGAAGCCTGGCGCAAGGTGCATACGCCCGCAAATCCGCAGCTCACCGAGGCGCTGCAATGCTGGCTGACGGCGCAGGAGTTTCCCGCCGCAGACATCCAAGCGCGCACCCGCGACGGGGTGACGCCCTTGATGCGCGCTGCCGGCGAGGGCCACCTTGAACGGGTGGCTGAACTGCTCGCCGCCGGTGCCGACCCGCACCAGCGCAACAACGATGGCAGTCAGGCCCTCTGGTTCGCTTGTGTCAGTGAGAACCTGGACATACTGGACCTGCTGGTCGCGGTTGGCGTCAACCTCAACCACCAGAATGACAACGGCGCCACTTGCCTGATGTATGCTGCATCCGCTGGCAAGACGGCGGTAGTGGAGCGTTTGCTGGCATTCGGTGCGGACCGGAACCTCCTTTCGCTCGATGATTTCACCGCGCTGGACATGGTGGCGAATCTGGAATGTCTGAATTTGTTGCGCGAAACACCGAGGCGGGTAAAAGCCGCCACCTGAACAGGCATCATTATTGCTTTACCGGGTAACAGATGCCGTTTTGGCCATAACCTGACAAAGGAACCAAAGATGCCTATCTTCGATTACCATTGTTGCGATTGCGACGCCGACTTTGAATTGCTGGTCATGAGCTCAACTGTCCCAAACTGCCCGCAATGTGGCAGCCAACACCTGGAAAAGCAGCTTTCGCGGGTGGCCGCACCTGGTCGCAGTGCTGGACTGATTGCGCGTGGTCGTGCGCAAGCGGCGAAAGAGGGGCACTTGAGTAATTTTTCGCCCGCCGAGCGCAAATCACGCTGACTCGCGGCAGGCATTGTTTGACCCCCACCGACTTTTGGAACAACATCAGCAAGGATTTATCATGAGTGGCTTTTTCATGGATTGGGATGGCAATTTACGCAGCGTTGAGGACCCGGGAAGCGGTTACGTTTGCGATGTCGACCTGCCGGCACGCTATGTCGCAGTAATGCAGGGCAGCATATTAGCCCATGAAGCGACCCTCTACAAAACCCTCACCGATGTTGAAAAAGCCGGAATCAAAGCGGAAGTGGTTCCCGGCTCTCATCCCTGGGGAAGCAAGAGCGACGGGTTTTAGTTCAGAATTTGCCAAAGGCTCTATCATGCTGATATGGCATCCATGCCATCCGTTGCAGCACTTCGCACCATGATGTAAAGATCAATATCCCGACTCATCCAGCCAATAGTGGCTTTGTGCCAGGCTGCATAATTGGCTTCTTCCCAGATGGCGCACAATAACGCTTCATCCCTGGTAATTTCCACATCACCATACTGCTTTTGATTGGCCACTTCGCAAGCCATGGGATCAGCCCCATGCTGTGCGAAGACCTCCTCAGCCGCCTGTATGGCGAGGGCCATATCGTTTTCGCTCACCAATCCCACATCCTGGCCTGCCAGGGTAATGACCCTACGCATATTCACTTCTCCCTATCGCATTAAAAATGCCATGTCCACAAAGTTACGCAGCGACCGGTACCAACCCCCAAAATACCGAACAATATTTAAAGACCTCCACAATCGGCAATGCAATCGCCTCGACATGCGCCCGCCGTATCCGCAGTTTCAAAAAGCCTCTCCTTAGATGTCAATAAGTACACCTCATTGTCAGAAAACGAACAAATAAGTGGGTAATAGGGCCGCGTGGAAGATCCTGCAAAAAAGATGCCAAATACATGGCACATCGGCATATGACAAGCTTAAAAAACGTGTTGACAGCAAAAAATATATAACGGTATATTCAGCCATATATTTCGTAAACCACAGGAGTAGGGCCCGTGAAACACCGTCATCATCAAAGTTCCCTTGCACTGATCGTCGCCGCCAGCCTGCTGGGTTTATCGCCCCAGGCCATGGCCAAAGACCTGCATGTCGCTTACGCAGGCTCCATGGGTACGGTCATGGACCTGCATCTCGGACCGGCCTTCGCCAAAGCCCATAACGTGCAATATCAGGGGGAGGGCCAGGGCGCTTACGGTCTCGCCCATCTCATCGCCGCCCACAAACTGCGCACCGATGTTTTTGTCTCCATCACCCCCGGCCCCATCGAGGTGCTGATCAAGGCCGGTCTGGTCAAGGAGGCCTACCCGGTCGCCAGTACGGCCATGTGCATCGCTTACAGTCCCGACAGCCCCTACGCCAAAGACTTCAAGGAAGCTGCGGAAGGCAAGGTGCCCTGGTATGAAATCCTGCAGAAGCCGGGGGTAGTCTTCGGCCGCACAGATCCCAAAACCGATCCCCAAGGGCAAAATATCATCTTTACCTTCCTGCTGGCGGAAAAGTATTACCACCAACCGGATCTGGTGAACAAAGTCCTCGGAGCGGTCGAGAACCCCCAGCAGATATTCACGGAGGCGTCGTTACTCTCCCGGCTCAAGAGTGGGCAGATGGCCGCCTCATCGGGTTATCTCAGCGCGGTAAAATCCCTGCATCTGCCTTATATCACCCTGCCCGATCAGATCAATCTCAGCAATCCGGCCATGGTCAAAGACTGGTACAGCAAAGTCCAATTCACCCTGAATGTGGACGGAAAACCCAAGACGGTGCATACCCAGCCCCTGGTCTTCTATGCTGCGGTACCCGTGGATGCGCCCGATCCCCAACTGGGCATGGCCTTTATCCACTTCATGACCAGCCCACAGGGACAGACCATGTTCAAAGAAACCGGCTACAACCCACCCAAGGGTAACGTACTGAAATAAAGCGGTTCCGCGCCGGCGCGTTCCGCGCCCGGCGCAAACAGTTCGCCGCTCCGTTGGGGCGAGGTATTCCTCCGCGACCCGGCTGATCATGCCGCGTTATATATAAACTACCGCAATGGAAACTACCATACTCGATTCGCAGGAGCTATTCCCATGCAGAAAAACATCCTTCATCTGATGACAGCGGCTAGCCTGATGGGTGCCTTCAACGCCGGTGCCCAAGCCGAAACCCTGTCCCAGTTTTTTGCCAAAAGTCATATTGACGGACAAATCCGTTCCTATTACTTCAGTCGCCTCTATGGCACCCCCAACACCGTCAATGCTTATGCCTACTCCTTGGCTGGACGCATCAATATCGTCACCGCCCCCTTCCTTTCGGGCTTCCGGGTCGGCGTCAGTTTTTACACCGCCAACGCACTGGGCACGCAGCCCAACAATCCGGCGAGAATCGACAAGACCCTCATGGGTACCAGCCCTTCCGTCAATGCGCTGGGTCAGGCCTATCTGGAATATCAGGACAAATGGGTCACCGCCAAGGCTGGCAATCAGTTGGTGGATACCCCGTGGCTGAACCGGGTCGGTGGGCGTGTGATTCCCGTCACCTATCAGGGAGTGACCCTGGAGGCCCATCCCATCAGCGGCCTGCAACTCAGCGCGCTGCGGATTTTCCGCTGGAAAGACCGCACCACCGACCAGTTCTACCGGGACAACCTCTATTATCCCGGTCACTATGAGGGTGATTCCCTCTATGGCGGACCCAACGTGCTGCCCACAGGTACTCCGCCTACCAACGGCGCGCTCGCCTTTGGCGCCCGATATCACGCGTATCACGCGGAAACTGCAGCCTGGTTTTACCAGTTCGACCAATTCGCGAACATGTTCTACTGGAGCGGTCACTACGCACTGCCGACGTCATTCGTTCTCAAGCCCTTTGTGGATGCGCAGTTCACCAGGGAATGGGGTGCAGGCGAAGCCTTTGCCAATACCGGCACTACACTTTTTGGGCAGGCCGGCCAAGGCGTCAACAGTACCAACTGGGGTATCAAGACCGGCATCGCATTTCCTCACGGGAGTCTGTGGTGGGGTTATGATGCTACGGAATTGCATGCCCACGCCTTGGGCGGCGGCGCCATTATTTCCCCCTATACCATCGGCTATACGGCAGACCCGCTGTATGTGGACAGTATGATACAGGGCCTGGTCGGCGTGGGTCCGGGACATGGCTGGCGGGTGCGGGCCGCTTACTGGGTGCTGCCTGAACAAGTCCAACTGACAGCAGGCTACTCACAATTCACTACCTATTTCTCGGGGAATAGCAACTGGACCCACTTTAACGTAAGCTATTTCCCCCAGGGCATGTTCAGGGGGCTGTGTTTGCGGGATCAGGTGGAGGTGGGGAATGGTGGTGCGGCCGGACTGTTTCCTGGCTCGGGACAACACGCCTTTGTGTACAACAGGGTGATGATGACGTACAAATTTTAGCGCCGATCTATAGATGGTGGGGGGATGGACTGGGTTAAGGTGCCATTGCCAGAGGCTGAGCGAATGGCGATCATGGACGCGATGGATACACTGGGAAAAATCACCCCCTCTGATCTGGTGGAACGGCAGAAATCCCGTTGGATGATGGCATCGACGGGACTCAACGGCCTGCTCTCCATAGCAAAAATCGGCTGGGGTGTTTACTCCGGCAGTACGATCGTCATCGCCGACGCCGTGCATAGCATTTCTGATGTACTGGGCGCGTTGCTCATCCTTGCGGCCATCCGTTTTTCCCGCCACCGCTCCTTGCGGTTTCCGTACGGTCTCCATAAGGTGGAGGACATGGCTGCCCTGGGCGGCGCTATGCTGGTCGTCGTTGCTGCCTATGAGATCGCCCGCGCGGTGTTTTTCTCCGGCGGTGCGCAGCCACCGCACAATCCCATGGCCACCATGGGGTTCATGACGGCCGTTCTGGTAGCCGAAAAGACGGGCATTCCTTCTGACCGAGGGATCGGCGCTGGCCACGCGCTTTGGGATGGCGCAGCGTATTCGTTTTGAAGACCAAAATCGCGAAGGGGCCCTGATGAACACCCAGACCCTGAACAACCCCGTGCCCGGCGCCGAAAAAGGACGCGGCATACGACTGGCGGCATGGCTCATCGCCCAGGGGACGGACGAGATTCATATGCGCGCTGGGCAGTTGGAACCGGCTCTGGAGGCATTGCTCTCGGCGGCGGGAGTCACACTGGTGATTGACGAGAATCCCGCTCTCCCACCGCACGCGGGATGAAAACCATGCAGGAGTCACCGACGCAGAAACCCAACCCCCGATGGTATGCAACGGGGCAACCCTAGACCCAAGCTCCCCGTATCTGCCTGAGCACCAGCAAAAACGCCGGCACCCCCAGAAGTTCTGCAAATACACCTACTGGAACATCCACAGCAAACAGATTGCGAGCCAGGGCGTCTGCGAGCAAAAGGTACGCGGCACCAAGAATACTGCTCCCCAGCAACAGACGGCGGTTGCCCGGCCCGAGCATCAGTCGCGCCAGATGGGGGATGATGAGCCCGATCCAACCGATCATCCCGGCCATCATCACGGCCATGGCCGCCAGCAGGGTCGCGAGCACGATGACCAGCAAACGAATCTGGCGCACAGGCAGACCAAGACTATGTGCCTCCTCGTCCCCCAGACTGAGGGCATCGAGACGGTGACCGTGCAAGATCAACAGCGCGATCCCGATAAAAACCGGCAAGGCAAAGTAGGGTATCTGGCTCAGCGGCACGTTAGAAAGACTGCCCATGAGCCAGAAAACGATACTGGGTAGTTGCTGGTACGGATCGGCGGCATATTTCACCAGTGAAAGCAGTGCGGTAAACAAGGCTCCGGCAAGTATACCGCCGATCACCAGCATCAGGGTGGGCTGCCCGGGAAAATGGCGGGCGATCAGATAAGCCATCGCAACGGCGACCAGACCAAAAACAAAGGCTGCCACCTGGATCGTCCACCAGGGTCCGCCCAGAACGATGCCCAAGGCGCCCCCGAAGGCTGATCCGGCCATGACACCCAGAATATCCGGCGCCGCCAGCGGGTTGCGGAACACCGCCTGGAAGACGGTACCACTGGCCGCCAGCGCCGCACCCACGAGGATCGCCACGGAGAGGCGCGGCAGGCGGATCTCGGACATCAGCAAATGGATCTGCATGGCTTTTTCCGGCGCCAATAATGGGCTGCCCCGCAGCCATTGCCAGAATTGCAGCCAGGACAGCGGGTAATGTCCCCAGGACATCTCCAGCAAGACCATGCCGGCCAGGAGCACGAACAGCAGTGACATCGTCAGCCTCTTGCCGGTAGCCGCTAGTGCAGTCCTCCTCACGGCTGCCACATCGACTGGGCCTGCGCCTTGGTCACGTTCTCCTGCAGGAAAGTCTTGAAGAAATCCTGTATCTCCTGATTCAGATGAATTTTTGACTGCTGTGGATACAGCGCGTGCGCCAGCCACAAAGCGCCCAAACCCTGCATGAAAGAAGGCGGACGATCCATCCAGTTAAAAGGCTGCCGGGGCACCAGATAAACCCGATGATCTTTTACCGCTTTGAGGCCTTGCCAAGCCGGAAGTCCATACACGCGCCGGTAAAAAACCGGGTCCTGCACCAGAATCACGTCGGGATTCCAGGCCAGCACCTGCCCCATACTCACCCGTTCCATACCTTTCAGTGCCGTCGCCTTACCGGTAAAGACGTTATCGCCGCCTGCTGCACGTATCACTTCGGTATGGGGAGAATCCGCCGTATCCGTCATAAGACCGTCCACGCCCTCCGCGTAATACACCGTCTGGCGCTGTGCGTGGGGGATGGTTGATCGCAGCTTACTGAGTTTATTCAGGATCTTCCGAAACTCCGTGGCCAGCAGTTCCCCGCGTGCGCCTTGCCCCAACTGCTCTCCCAGCAGACGGTACGCGGCCGGGTAATCGTCCAGACTTTCCAGATGTACGGCCAGCGTGGGCACATCAATGCGCTGTAACTCATTGCGCAGGCGCGCATTATCCAGGTAAGGTGCCCAGAGCAAAGCCAGCTTTGGATGTATAGCGAGGACGCGTTCCAATTCGGGCTTATCGCCGGGATCCCAACCACCCAGTACCGGCAAATTGCGTGTAGCCGGCAGGAGAAACTCAGAATTAGCACTCATACCTAGGCCACCCATCTTATTCAGCGGGAAATTCCACCCGGCCAGCAAATCCGGGGCGAGGCTATAAACCAGCAGGGTCACCGGCGGCGCGGTGCCGTAAACACTGTGGGGTGGAAGTTGGGTGGGGGCCGTGGCCGCCCACGAGGGCAAAGAGAGCAATAGGCTGGCACCCAACGCCGCAGCAGGTAGGCGCCATTTGCATGGCAAAACATTAAACATGTCGAGTTCTCCTTGTCTTTCAGAAAGCGTTTGGCAACGGCTGAGCGCTTAGGGCAGGTGCGAAACCTGTAAATTTCAATATTTTCTGTGCAGAGTCAGTCTGCAGGTAGGCGACAAAGGCATGGGCCAGGTCTGATTCTGCCGGCACACCGCAAAAAGCATAGGTGAGTTTCACGGAGAGATCTGGGTGGATGCGGGTAAAGCCGTGGATGATGTCCTGAAAAGGTTCGGCCAAGGTCAGGGAGGCAAAAATGTATAAAGTATTTATCACGGATAATTCCTTATTGGCGAAGAGCGTTCAGAATGTTGTACTTATTTGAGCGAATGCATTGATGGGTTGCGCCAACTGATAGGCTGCCCCTGCTGAACGGGTACTGGGTGAAGCACTTAGTGCATAATCATTGTTGAACAGGTTGTTGACATGCACTGAAATCTGCAAATTCGGCAAGCTATAGCCTTTCCATAAGGAAATCGCCCCCGTATCGTAAGCAACACTAAGGCTTCCGGCGACATAACCATCCAATTTTAAATTGCCGGTTGCACCCGTGGCGTAATATCGAGAGCCGATTTGCTGTACGGCCGCCATGCCCTGCCAATGGCCGGTGTTTACGTTTAGACCAATAGCCTCGGTATGATGAGGGGCTTGCAGGGCTGGCTGATTTTTAGAAGTCATACGGGCATCCAGGATGCCAAAATTGGCAAATGCAGAAAGCCAGGGAGTGATCTGGTAGGTGTTGCCGAGTTCTAGCCCCTGATAGATGGCCGCACCGGCATTGCTCTGGGTGCTGAACACCTGATTCCCAATAACCACTGGGGTTGACAGGATGTAATTCTCGAAATTGGTGCGAAATGTCGTGAAGCGTCCGCCCCATGCTCCCTGATGCCAATAAGTCCCCATTTCATAGCTGTTTGCAATTTCCGGCTGGAGGCTACTGTTGAAATAACCAGCGGTAAGCTGGCTGGAGCTGGGCGCTTCGGCGGAGCGGGTATAATTGAAATAGAGATGCCAATTGGCTTGGAGGGCAAAATTTACGCCAAAAGAAGGTAACCATTGGTTGAAGTTTACCGCCCGTTCAGTTCTGCTGACATAATCGCGCCAGGTCCGGTGTAAATTCAACAATTTCACTCCCGTGGTCAGTCGTAAGCCAGTAAAAGGTGACCATTCTCCCTGCACATAGGGCTGAACGCTTTCCGTCACGACCGGCTGATCGACGGGTGCCGACACCAAGGCACCGGTAAATCGGTTATATAGATTCGACTGGTACTGAAATGCGGTCTCGTTATCGGAGTCTGCCCAGACCCCTGCTTCCAGGCTGCCGGAGCTAAAAGGGTACCGTGCTTTGAAGATATTTCCGAATTCATGCACCGGAAATAGTTTGGTGGCCAGATAGAATCCGCCGGGTGCTGCCCGATTGTTTTGCGTGAAGGTACCCCCACCCTTGCCGGAGAAATAATAATACTGATCAGACAGCTCCAATTTGTCTATGTGAAATGCATACTTCACATAGGATTGCCAGTTCAGGAATTTCTTGAAATTAACTCCATAATAATTGGGCGAACCGGGATCGGCTGAATTACCGCTGTAGCGACGTCCATATTCCGCAGTTTCCTGTTGGGTAGCGCCATTATAAAAATTCCATGTCTGGTTATTCTGGAAGAAAAACAGGGTAAGCTGTCCCGGCCCGATATGACTTATTGATTTGAACATAAATGTATATTTGTGGCTTTGAGTATTGTAAAAATAGCCATGGCTTCGGGTGTTGGTGACACCCAAAAGAATCTTCGTGGGAATGATGCCGCCCAATATTTCTCCGCTATTGATGACGCCACCATAAGACTGCGTACCGAATGATCCGTACCCATAAAACGGCGTTGCCGAGAAATGGTTGGATGGAGTCGCCGAATGTATGGCGACCGTGCCAGCGAAATTGGCGTTACCAACAGTGGCAGCGGAGCCTGGTCCTGGTTTGACATGAATGGAGGAAATATATTGTGGCGGCAGGTTTTCGTTGGAATAAAAATTGTAGCCGATGGGCGAGTTGATCGGGATCCCATCCATGGTGAAGTTGATCAGGGACTGATCCATACCCCGCATGTAAATGTTGGATCCGTTGATACCGTTATTGCCAGTGGGAACGATATTCATATTCGGAAGGTTTGCCAGACTCTGGGCGAAGTCTCCAGTGGGATTCATGGCCGAGATGGCCTGGCCAGTAATCGTTTCTTCTGTTTGCGTCGAACCCAACGGGGATGAATAAGGTGCAGTCGCAGAGTTTCCTGACGTGCTCCCCATCTGGGTGGCCATGCTTTGTACCATGGGAAGTACAGGTGTATCGGCAGGTGCCATTTGTTGCGCGGCGACCGTTGTGACTGCCAATGCTAATGCTACCTTGAGTGGGCGGCGGGATACGAGGGGCTGTTTGAAATGCATCATCATGCTTTTCTCCGAATAGACCAAGTCATACCACAAAAGGAAGGGCTTTGTTGGCATAGGGAACAATGACCCGCCGACCGTCACCGATGTCCACAAATTCAATGTCTACACCGTATAGTGCTTGCATGTGTTCTGGACAAAGCACGTTTTCTGCAGGACCGTCGGCCAGCACTCGGCCATCCTTGAGGAGAATAACTCGAGTGGCGGCGGCCAGAGCGTGTTCCGGATAATGGCTGCTCTGCAAAATGGCAAAGCCACTGCGAGCCAGGTCCTGAATGTGCGCCAGGAGGCGGTGTTGATTGCCGTAGTCCAGGCCGGTCACGGGTTCGTCCAGAATCAGGATGGGTGCTTCCTGCGCGAGCGCACGGGCGATCAGCACCAGTTGCCGCTGGCCGCCGCTCAACTCGGTATAGGCTCGGAAGGCGAGATCAGCGATACCCAGACGTTCCAGAGCATTTTCCACTTGGGTCAGGTCATTGGCTCGCGCTCCCCCCAGCCATGATTGGTGCGGCATGCGGCCCATCAGCACCACATCCCGCACCAGGAATGGGAACGCGGCACCATGATCCTGGGGAACATAAGCCAGACGACGAGCGCGCTCTCTGGCCGAAAAGGCAGAAAGAGGTTTATCGCCAAGCTGGATTTCCCCTCTCAAGGGTTGAATAATCCCCAGCAACAGACGAATCAGGGTACTTTTACCACTACCGTTGGCACCCAGCAGGGCGATGGATTCTCCGGCATGAAGTTCGAGAGAAACATCCTCCAGAACCGTCCGCCGATCATACGCGTAAGCCAGATGTGAAGCAGAAAGCCTCATGCCGTCCACCCTTTACGCAAGCGGTGCAAAACCAGCATGAAGGCGATGATGCCCACGAGATCGGTTACCACCCCCAAGGGAATCTCTACTGGAAAAGCGGTGCGGGAGATATCGTCGGCAATGACCAAAAACAGTCCGCCAGTCAAGGCACTGGCGGGAATCAGGACTCGGTTGTCCGGTCCAACCATGAAACGGGCAATATGTGGCACGATCAACCCCACCCAGCCGATCATGCCCACCAGAGAGACAGTCAGGGCGCTGGCGATGGTGGCCATTACAATGATCAACATCCGGGCCCAGTGTACCGAAACCCCCAAGGCACGCGCTTCTTCGTCGCCCATGCTCAACACATTCATGGTCTTTCCGAAGGTGCTCAGGGCGAGTATGGCCAGAAGAACGGGTGCCGCCATGACACGCAACTCACTCAAACGTACCCCAGCGAGATTTCCCATCAGCCAATAAACGATGGTGGGAAGCTGGGTGTAGGGGTTGGCCAGATACTGCACCATGGTCAACAGTGCGGTGAACAGGGCTCCGCTAATGATGCCCCCGAGCACCAGCATCAGCACAGGATTAACCGGATAGAGCCGGGAGATGAAGATCGCAATGAGTACGGCGAGCATGCCAAATCCAAATGAAATGACTTGAGCCAAGCCCCAGGGTAAGCCCAGCACGATCCCCAGTGCCGCGCCAAAAGCCGCGCCTGACAACACGCCCAAAATGGAAGGGGAAACCAGAGGATTCATAAATAACGCCTGAAAGGCGCTGCCGGACACGGACAAGGCGGCGCCGACCGTTACCGCGGCCAGGATTTCCGGAAGACGCACATTGATCAGTAGTGCGTGTAACAGCGGATTGGCACCTGAAACGGCCGCCCAGAGTGACGATATGGGAAGCGGGTAGCGGCCTATCAGCAAAGAACTGCACGAAACGACGAACAGTGCAACAAAGAGGACGGGAAGTCGCCAGATGCGGATCATGGCTGCATGACCTCCCGAAGCTGGGCATCGCTGATTTTCACCCCGAGAAACTGCTGGTAAAAATGCTGGATATCTTTGTCGCTGAAGGCAAATTGTTGGGGATAGAGCTTATGGGCAAGCCATTGCGCACCCAGTATCTGCATAAAGGAATACAGGCGGTTGAACCAACTGAAAGGTTGCTGAGGGATATAGTAAACGCGATGGTCCCGCACCGCCTGCAAAGGTGCCCATGCGGGATTGGTATACACTTGGGTCAAAAATGTCGGGTTATCACTGATAATCACCTGAGGGTTCCAGCGCAATACCTGTCCCATGCTTACCTGCTGATAGCCCTGAAAGTGATTGATAGTGCAGTGAAAAACATTTTCACCGTCTGCCCATTGTATGGTAGCGGTCGGCATGGCCTCATCGCAGCCACTGCGCAATCCATTCGGGCTGCCTGCGTAATACACGGTCACCCGATTCTGGTCTGGAATCTGCGTGTGGAGCCTCTGCAGCGTGTCGTTCTTTTCAGAAAGATAGTGGATCAGACGTTCGGCACGCTTCTGCTTGTGAAAAGCTTCACCAAGCAGCCGATACGCCTGGATATAATCGGTCAGATCATGGAGTTTTACATTTAATACGGGAAGTCCCAGGGCACGCAACTTGCTCACGACGTTCGCCTGGGGACCCATATAGGGATACCAGAATACAACGAGATCAGGATGTTCCTGCAATATCGTGCCGATATCGGCATTGTAACCCTGTCCGAACCAACCTCCCAGGACGGGCAGATGGCGCGCCGCCGGATCCAGATATCTGCGTTGCGATGGAGACAAAGGTAGATTCCATCCGGCGAGAAGAGGGGGATCCAGGGTGTAAATAAGGGCATTGACGGGGGGTGCGCTGCCAAAAACCTTGTATAATGGCTGGGGAATGTTTACGGGCTGCCCGGACATGTCCATCACCACTTGTGCGACTGCAACCCGAACCAAAGTAATACTCATGATTCCCGCTAGTATCGCCATGGCCAGAAAACGCGGGCGCATAGGCAAAATATTCATGGTGCGTGCCCTGCGAGTCCGCGTGCTTTATTCATTGCCTGATTAAACGATACCCTTTCAGGTGGTAAGGCACGGCCGCGCCGGTTGATCACCCGCAACGAAACGGATTCTATCCATCTCCAATATATTTCCCCTGCATCTAGCGGGAACTGGGTGTCCCATAGGCTTTTTGCGTAGAGATCCAGCCAGAGTTCTCGATCCGCTTCGGTGATGGTAAACGGTAAATGTCGGATTCCAATACTGGCTGAACCTCGTACCGAACTATAGTAAGCAGGGCCGCCACAAGCTTCGACGTGAAAATCCGCAGTCCGGTTTGCAATGATATCAAAGCGCTTTTCACTTTCACCAAAAATATCTTTTAACGGGCTTTCAAAAAGCAATTTATGATGATGGATAACCAGATCACGAATTTTCTGCTCTCCGGCGAGCCGAAAAACGTGAGGCGCGGGAGAGATTACATCGGGATAAGTCCAATAGGCTTTTGCCGGGGCCATTATTTCGCTGAACTCTCCGACGTCCGGGTGATGTCCAGATGTCCCAAGGTAGCGGCTCAATATCTCTATTTCCTGATTTACATCAATGGACAAACGCTCTCTGATCGCCATATCTTTATCCTTTTAATTGCTATCACCAAAACGAAAACGAATCGGCACTTCCACCTGCATGGCCACCGGTTTGCCGTCGCGGGTACCGGGGATGAAACGCCAGTGCTGCACGGCCTTTTCTGCCGCCCGATCCAGGCTGATGTAGCCGGAACTGCGGGCAATCGTTGTTTTTTCCGGCAGACCGGCTGCATTTATCAGTACCCGCAGCACTACGGTACCCTCCTCTCCCTCCCAGCGCGCCGACTGGGGATAGTCCGGTGCGGGGTTGTGGGCATAGGCAGGAATACTGGGGCGGGTTTCCGCCGCTGGGGTAGGAGGGGATGGAGGTAAAACGGGCACGGCTGCTGCGGCAGCGACCGGTGTCGCCGGAGCGGGCGTCCGGGACATGGTGGATGAGGCTGTGGGCGCAGCCAGCCCACCCGGCGCCGAGAGCAGGGTGCGGATAGGCAATTTGACTTGCCGCGGTGGCCTGGGCGCCGCTTTGGGCGGTACGAGAACGGATTTTCGTGGTATCGCTGTGCTTGTCCGGGGTGCCGGCGGCTTGAGCCCGGGCTGTGGGGCAGTGCTGGGCTGCGGCCAGGAAACCAGTTGGACCGCCATGGGTGGGGTGAGCACCTGCGTGGGTAGAGGAGATGCCCGCATCCAGACGGCCAGAACCGCTAGAATGCCCGATTCCAGGATCAGGGCCAGCAGAAAAACCACGGACCTGGGTGGCTGCGGGCTGGAGGGGAGCGCCAGAGTGCTCACGGCTGCCCAGCACGGGTAGCGATGCCCATCTGGCGGATGCCGGCGTGGCGGCAGGCATCCATCACCGCCACAAGCTGCTGCAAGGTCACCGTTTTGGCCCCCGCCAGAATGACTTGGGTATGGGCCGGATCGTTCTGGGCCAGTTGTTGCTCCAGTTGGCGCAGACTGACGGTCTTATCCCGAAAATGCAGACTGCCGTCGCTTTGCAATTCTACGACCAGGGGGGTTTTTGGCAGAATCTGCGCACTGCTGCTGGTCGGCAACCGAGTGCTGATCCCAGACGCGGGGATCATGCGCAAGGTAATCATGATGAAGAACACCAGCAGAAAAAGCATGATGTCGATCATGGGGATGATCTCGATGCGCCCCTTGCGGGCCTCAAAGTAACGCATTTCAGCTCTCCCCACGCCGCACCAGCAGACTGACGGGGATTTCCCCGTGGGGTCTGGCGGGCTGGCGGTAGAGGCGATTGAGGGCGGTCACCTTGACCGCCTCCATCTGATGGAGCACGAGGCGTACCCGCTGGTTCAGGGCGTTGAAAAAAATCAGGCCAATAATGGCTATCGTCAAACCAGCGGCCGTCGCCACCAGTGCCTCGGCCACATGGCCGGTGATAGCGATCGGAGCGGTGCTTTGATCGCCCAGTATCTGAAAGGCCTTAAACATGCCAATGATGGTCCCCAGGAGTCCCAGCAAGGGCGCCAGGGTGACGGCGGTATCCAGCATCCACAAACCACGGTCCAGCAAAGTCGCCTGAGCGAGCATGGCCTCCTCGGCGTAGGCGTCGCCACTGTCCAGATCATGGGAACCCAGCACCGCCGTGAGCACGGCACGATGCGGACTCGGCAGCGCCATTGTCAGTGTTTCCCCCAGACCATCCCTTCCTTTCGCTCCCTGCATATCTCTCAGAAGCGCCGATCCCTGGCGTAGAAGCCGAGCCAAGGCCCAACTCCGCTCCAGCGCCACGAAGAGCACCACGAGTAACAGCAAGGGCATCAAGTACAGGACACCCCCGGATACCGCCGCCAGATGCCACCAGGTTTGCATGGTCTGCCCCCTAAAACTGTAGCGAAACCGTACCCGCCACCGTAATCGGCGCGCCCGGAAAAAAACTTGCACCAGACGATTGCAGATAGCTGGTATCTATCAACCCGATGTAATGGCGGTTGAAAAGATTCATGATGACCAGGTTGGCGTTCAATGTACCAATGCCGGCCAGATGCTGTTTGTACCCGAAATTGAGATTTGCCAGGAAATAACCTGGTACCACCTCGGTATGCATGGAATCCACATAACGGCTGGTAAGGTACTGGACGTTCGGTGAGACAGAGAACCTATGATAACGATAAGACGCGCCCAAGCTGCCCACGAAGAGCGGTGTATCGGGGAATTGCAGCCCCTTCACCGGCAATATGGTGCCACCAAGCGTACGGATATTTTGGGTAAAATTCGCTCGATCGTAGGCGAGATTGCTGAAAACTGTCAGATCAGGCAATGGATTTACACCGGCAGAGAGTTCTGCACCCCAGGCATGCCCCGTGCCGGCGTTCTGGTCATAGGAGATACCCACCCGCGGATCGTAAAAGGTCACATATTTGTTGCGATAGGTGGCAAAAAAAAGCGCGGGGCGCAGGTACCAGCGGTCATAATGGATATTCAGACCGAGATTGAAGGCGTTGGAGGTTTCCGGCTTCACTGTGTCCCAGCCGGACTGCACGGTCATGCCGGCTTTTTGAAAGGCGGGCCAATTCATCTGCAGTTGCGGCCAGTTATTGAAAGCCGGCGCGCCATTATCCCGGCCGTAGGCGAAGGTAGCCTGCATATGCGGGGTGGCGTCATAAACCATTCCGAAGTATGGCAACCACTGGTAAAAAGTGTGCCCGGAGGCGCTGCGTATCGGGTTGACAGAAGTGGCCTGGGCGAGTGCGGCGTCGTAGGATACATCGCCGATCCCCTGGGTGTTATATACAGTGAAAGAGGGAGTCTGCTCCATAAGATAGCGCGCGCCGCCGGTCACCCGCAATGCCCCGAAATCGTGGGATACCGTGAAATAAGGGCTGTTAAAGACATGATTTGCAGTCGCTCGCGCCAGCAGCGCCCAACCGCCAAAGGTCAGCCCTCCGGCGGGATCGATACGGTATATTTTCCAGGAAGTAGGCGGTCCAGGTGGATTCAGATTCTCGAACCAGTAACCCATCGTCACCTGAGTCCCGGAAAAACTCCCGTGATACTGGGCAACAAGACCATAGGAATGGTGATTGATACCCCAATGCAGCAGACCTGGCTGATCTCCTCCGATGGCGTTCTTTCCCATGAGATAATAGCCATTTTCCTGGCTGTAAAAAGGTTTGAGCACAAAGGTACTCTGCGCATTGGGGTGCCAGTTCAGCTCACCGAAAATGGCATAATCCTGGAATTTTTGCCGGTTGTAACCGTAATAATTGACATCTTGTGCGGCGTTTCCCGTCAGGTTGGCGTTGTAACCCAGATTATAATATTTACCAGGATCACTGGCCTGAGCATAACTGAGCGGAAGGTAATTGTTCTCTTTCATATTGTCATAAGCGGCATAGAGCTTGGCGGTAAGGGTGGGGCTGAAGTCCTGACTGATGCCAATTTCACCGTTATAGCGAAAATCCGGTGAGCCCCCTGGACCACGCCATTGACCCGCATGGGTATATGAACCAGAGACAAAAAATCGGGTTCCGGTAGGCAACGCACCAGAATCCATACGGATAAAAGTGCGATGAAAATCGAAAGAACCGAAACTCTGGCTGACAACGCCGCCAAATTGTGCCTGTGGCCAAAGCACTTCACTGTTCAGATAGCCCTGAGTGGTAAATACCGACAAATTATTGGGAGCAAAGGGTGGACGCAGCAAAGTGACGCTGCGGATATCCTCCATATCGAAAAGAAACTGTTCGCCTGGCCCGGGATTGATGGCCGACAGAGGCAGGCCTTCCACCGTACCGATGCCACCGTGCGGATTGCGCTCGCCCCGGATACGGATACCTTTATTGCCACCGGGGACATTGGCAAAACCGTAAGGGTCGGGATTTTGCGCTAATACCGAGGGTAACAGCGAGATGGCCTGATAGGGATTGGTCTGACCCGGCCCACCCAGTATTTTCAAGGCAGAACCGCTGATGGTTTCGCCTTGCTCAGCACCCGATGCAGGAGTCTGCAATGCGCCTTCGGGCCGCGCTTTCACGGTGACTGTACCCAAGGTCGGCAATGGGGTATCTGCCCAGGCGGAAACCGTAGTTCCGCCCAATGCGCTAGCTACAGCCAAATATATTGAATGGCGTAAAAATGGTTTCATGTCCTTGTTCTCCTAAGGGTGCAGTTGCGCGACAATCGTGCTGTATGGCACCCGTACCGGTTCAGCAAAGGTGGTGCGGCGGTTGATCATGCGGATGGACAGAGATTCCACCCAGCGCCAGTATTCCTCAGCCACCTCCAGCGGGAATGCGACATTGCGCAGGGCCTGTACGTAGAGATCCAGCCAGAGTTCACGGTCCTTCTCTCGGATGGTGAAGGGAAAGTGCCGTTCGCGCAGATGGGGATGACCTTTGCGTTCCGTATATAACTTCGGTCCACCGCAGACCTCTGCGTGAAAATCTGCAGTCAATTCGACAGCTTTCCAGAAGTGCTTTTCATTGCTGCCAAAGATGGGCTGGAGCGGACTGTGCCAGATGAGCCGGTGATGCTCCACGACCAGTTCCCGGACTTTTTCCACCCCGGCTACCCGCCCTACCCGGCTGGTGGGAAAAATCACTTCGGGGAAATGCATATCGGTAACGGCGGGGCGCACTATGGATTCCTCCTCCCCAAAATGACGGATATCCAGCGTCTCCGAACCGGGGCAGTGCGGACCCTGCACCGAGAGGACAGCATCATTGTGAACGGACAATTTCAAGACGGCAGATCTTTCCTGTTCCATGTTCATCCCCCCTCTTCATATATGACCGGATATGACGCATGATGCGCATATTCCCAGCGAAAACTGAACCGGGATCCGCAGGAGCGTGCCCCGAATGTGGTATATTTTCCTAAATATAGCGTTGCCCGACAGGATCGGCAACAACGATGGATCAAGCAATAACGGTGCCAACGAATAACTATAATATCATCATGTGGTTATATTTTATCATCCTGTAAGAAACTGAACATCCTGTACGCTTTGTTACCTACTTCGTCTACGAACAGTTGACCCAGCGCGCCCTGCTCGACACCATGGAGCCTTTTGACACCAGCAGCACGGGTGTCCATAAGGGGCGTTCTGATCCAACGCCGGAAGTGCATGCACCTTTCGCGACCGTTCATCAGACGCTGATCAGTGAGGCCCTCGCCTTCAACCGCAGTTCCTGTGCGCTCTCCAATTCTCCCGAAGAGCACGAACCCGGCAAGGAATACCTATCCCATGGAGCTTACCGTGATAAAGCATGCATTTTGTCGCAAAGCCTACATCTGCTGCTTGTGTTGTCTTTCCGGTGCATTTTGGCCAACAGACTGTTTATCTTGAAATTAACAAGACAGTCGTATCTGGAATGAAGATTGCTTAGATCAGTGCAACAGCATCTTCAGATCACCGACAGGCCGGTAACAGGAGTACACCATGCACATTGTCGTCTGTATCAAACAGGTTCCCGACAGCGCCCAAATCCGGGTGCATCCGGTCACCAATACCATCATGCGGCAGGGTGTACCGGCCATCATCAATCCCTTCGACGTTTTCGCCATTGAAGAGGCCTTGCGCCTCAAGGACCGCTTCGGCGGGCGCGTCACCGTGCTGACCATGGGGCCGCCTCAAGCGGAAGACGCACTGCGCAAGGCCATCGCCTATGGTGCCGACGACGTGATACTCCTGACCGACCGCGCTTTCGCCGGTGCCGACACCCTGGCGACCTCCTTCGCCCTGGCACAGACCATCCGCAAAATTGGTGAGGAACATCCCGTAGACCTGGTATTCACTGGCAAGCAGACCATCGACGGCGATACTGCGCAGGTCGGACCGGGCATAGCCAAGCGCCTGGGCCTGCAACTCCTCACCTATGTTTCCGCAATCGACACGCTGGACCTCGAGGAACGCAGCATTACCGTACAACGCCGTTCTGAGGGTGGTGTGCAGGTGATCCGGACCCGCCTGCCCGCCCTGATCACCATGCTGGAGGGTAGCAACCAGATCCGCTTCGCCGGCATGGAGGATATGTTTCGGTCGGCCCGCTTTGAGGTGCCGAAATGGAATAAAGAGCGTGCCGGTATTGAGGATGTCAGCAAAATAGGCCTCAAGGGCTCACCCACGGTGGTCAGCAAGATATTCACCCCCAAGCCCCGGGCCGTGAAGGCACAGATGATCGGCGTCGATCTGGACGCCGGCGGCACCGCCAGCGCCATCCTGGACATTCTCAGCGGTCAGCACCCGCGCCTGGCGCAGGAACTCGGCCTGATCACCCTATAAACGCACAAGGAGCATTCGCATGAGCGAGAACACTGCCGCACCCGCAAAGCCCAAAGGCAAGAAGCGCCTGGAACTGGACCCCCGCCTGGCCGCCTACAAGGGGATATGGGTGTTTGTCGAAATGGAACGGGGCCAAGTACACCAGGTGTCCTGGGAACTGCTCGGCGAAGGGCGCAAGCTCGCCGATATTCTCGACGTGGAACTGAGCGCCATCATCCTTGGCGGCCGCAGCGAAGAACTGGGGAGCGCGGCCCGCAGCGCTTTCACCTACGGCGCCGATGTGGCCTATATTGTGGCCGATTCCATTCTCACGGACTATCGCAACGAACCCTACACCAAGGCCTTGACTGACTTGGTCAATAAGTACCAGCCCGAGATTCTGCTGCTGGGCGCCACCACTCTGGGCCGCGATCTCGCCGGTAGTGTGGCCACCACTCTGCTCACGGGTTTGACCGCAGACTGTACGGAACTCGCCATTGATCCGGACAATCGCGGACTGCTCGCCACCCGTCCGACTTTTGGCGGCAGCCTGCTCTGCACCATCCAGACCCTGAACTATCGCCCGCAGATGGCCACCATCCGCCCCCGGGTCATGGCCATGCCCGCCGCCGTGCCGGAACGCAGCGGTCGTGTCATTTCTGAAAACCTGCAGATGCAGGAGGACGACATTATCGCCAAGGTCCTGGAGTTCATCCCCGACGAAGCCCAGGAGCAGGCTCAGCTTGCCTATGCCGACATTATCGTGGCGGGCGGCCGGGGCATGGGCAAGGCCGAAAACTTTCGCCTGATCTGGGACCTGGCCGCCGTGCTCGGCGCCGAAGTAGGCGGATCGCGTCCGGTGACCCATGCCGGCTGGCTACCCGCCGACCGTCAGGTCGGGCAATCGGGCAAGACCGTGCGCCCCAAGCTCTATATCGCCGCGGGCATCTCCGGGGCGATTCAGCACCGCGTCGGCATGGAAGCCTCCGACGTCATCATCGCCATCAACAACGATCCCAATGCGCCCATCTTCGACTTCGCCACTTATGGTGTTATCGGCGACGCCGTGCAGATCCTTCCCGTCCTCACCGACGCCTTTCGCAGCCGTCTGGCTGTGAACCGCCGGGCCGGTTAATTACAGGAGTCATGACATGGCCGAAAAATTTGATGCCATTGTGGTAGGTGCCGGCCCCGCCGGAAATGCAGCCGCGTATACCATGGCCAAGGCGGGTCTGAGCGTATTGCAACTGGAACGGGGTGAAACCCCCGGCACCAAAAACGTCCAGGGGGCCATTCTCTACGCCGACGCGCTGGAGCGCATCATTCCTGATTTCCGCGACGATGCCCCGTTGGAGCGCCACGTCATCGAACAGCGTATGTGGGTGCTGGATGAAAACTCCTTCATCGGCACCAACTATCGTTCGGACGCATTCAACAGCGACCAGCCCAATCGTTATACCATCCTCCGGGCGCCGTTCGACAAGTGGTTCTCCGGAAAGGTCAAGGAGGCGGGGGCGTTGGTCATCTGTGAGACAACGGTCACCGAGATCATCCAGGAAGACAAGAAGGTCATCGGCGTCCGTACCGACCGTGAGGGAGGTGATATTTATGCCGACGTGGTGATCCTGGCGGATGGTGTCAATTCGCTGTTGGCCAAAAAAGCTGGGTTCCATGGCGAACTCGAAGCCAAAAATGTGGCGCTCGCGGTCAAGGAAATTCACTTTCTGCCCGAGGAGGTCGTGCAGAGCCGTTTCAACATCAAGGGCAATGAAGGGGTGGTCATCGAGATCGCCGGTGCCATCACCCACGGCATGGTCGGCACCGCCTTCCTCTATACCAACAAGGAATCCATCACACTGGGCATCGGTTGCCTCTTGTCCGACTTCAAAAACGCAGGCATCGCGCCCTATACCCTCCTCGAAGAACTCAAGGCGCATCCGGCCATTGCCCCGTTGATTGAGGGGGGGGAAATGAAGGAGTATGCCGCACACCTGATTCCCGAAGGAGGCTACAAGGCCGTTCCGACCCTCTACGGCGAGGGCTGGATGATCGCGGGGGACAGCGCCGGCCTGGTAAATGCGGTCCACCGCGAAGGCTCCAACCTGGCGATGACCAGCGGCCGGCTGGCCGCAGAAACGGTTATCGCCCTGAAAGAGATGAAGCTCCCCTGCACGGCCCCCCATCTTGCCCGTTACAAAGCCGCACTGGACGACAGTTTCGTCATGAAAGATTTACGGAAGTACAAGGAGTTGCCCGATATCCTGCACGGCAATCCGCATTTCTTTTCGGTTTATCCGCAACTCCTCAACCGCGCCGCGCATACCATGCTGATGGTCGATGGTCAGGATAAGCACAGCAAGGAAAAGACCATTCGTGGCAGCTTTGTACAGCAACGCTCGTTGTGGGGTTTGGTGGGAGACGCTTACCGCATGTGGAGGGCAACGCGATGATCAAGATCGAAGAGAAGCTGTTTCAAAACCGCTACCGGGTCGATGAAGGCCGGCCGCATATCCAGATCAGTGATCCCCAGGTCTGTGCCGATGATTGCAAAACGCAGTCCTGTACCTTCGTCTGTCCGGCAGGTTGTTATGTGGTAGATGAGAAGCATGCGGTTACGCTGACCACGGACGGTTGCCTGGAGTGCGGCACCTGCCGGGTCGTCTGTTCCGAACATCACAACGTGGACTGGTCCTATCCACGGGGTGGTCACGGCATCCTCTTCAAGTTTGGCTAAACCCGGAGTCACTCATGAGCAAACCGGAACGCCACGTCTTTGTCTGCGTCCAGTCCAGGCCGCCGAGCCATCCCAAGGGCTCCTGCGGCGCCCAAGGCTCTGCGGATCTGCTCCGTGCTTTTCAGGACACCTTTGAAGCACGCAAGCTCTGGGGGCGTTTCGCCCTGACTCAGTGCGGTTGTCTGGGACCCTGCGGCGAGGGTCCCAATGTGCTGGTTTATCCCGAAGGCATCCTTTATGCCGGAGTACGTCAGGAGGATATCGACGTCATTGTCGACGAACATCTGATCGGCGGCACACCCGTCACCCGCCTCTACCCGACACCGGAGGCTTGGTCCAATGAGCCCTGACGGTGCCCTCCGAGAGATCACCCTGCCCTTTGCCCACCCCACCGGGCAGGCGGCTTCGCTGCTGGAGGCTGCACTGGCCAGTAGCACACACCCGACCGAGGTGGAAAAACTGCTGAGGCGGCATCTAATGACCGATCCGGATTACCTGCCTGCCTATTTTGCCATGTACAAGCTGCTGTTTCGCCAGTCCCGACTGGCAGAAGCCGAAGAAATGGCCCGCACGGCCTTGGCCAGCGGGGCACGACTGGGCGGTTTTCCCCCCAACTGGCAGCAGCTCGCTCCAGGCACGGCAGACTGGTCCGTGATTCACAGCCCTGCCCATTTTTATCTCTTCACCCTGAAGGCCCTGAGTTTCATCCTGTTACGCCGCAAGCAACTGGACGAAAGCCGGGAGATCCTGGAAAAGATCAGCGAACTGGACCCTCACGATCTGGTAGGTGCTTCCGTCACCCGCGCCTATGCCGACGGTCTGACGGCGCATTGAGCCTGATGATGCGCCAAAACGGATTATTATCATCAGGAGCGCGTCGTGTTAACCATTACGCCCTTTAATACGCTGGAGGCAGCGGGTACGGCCGTACTCACCTTGACCGTCGGCGCCCTGCACGGCCATCACGGCCGCGGTTGCCGGGCTGGAACCGCTGACCATCACCATCGACCAACCCCCATCACCCCCATCGAAACAGGAATAACCCAATGCCCGCATCCGGTCTTCTCGAACGCCATCGCCTGATCTTCTGTCACTTCGACAGTTACAGTACCGCCCTGCGCTTCGTTCGCATCAACGACAGCGTCATGCTGCCGGCGCCACTGCCGGAAAACGCCAGTATGGTTGCAGCACCCACGGACACCGGCGACACACCCACTGATGTACTGCATGCGGTATTGGAGAAATTGAACATAAATTCCAGCCAGATAGAGCTGGACGACGGTTTTGAGGCCTGGCTTTCTACCGATAATGGTCCCATTCGTATCCACGTCGCCCGCTTCACGACGTTTGAAGCTCCACACGAGGCAATCGCCCCCCACGGGGGCGTTTTCAAGCCCATCAGTGAGCTGCGGCGCCTGCCGATGACGGAGTTGACGCTGCTACGGCAGGTCTTCGATCTGGTGATGGGCGGTTAAATACGTATAGCCATGCAGTCCATCTGCAAACTGCCGTAGAAACTCGTGACGCTCCACGTCGTCGAGATGGCTGCAGGCTTCCACTTTCTTCTGGTAACGGGCCAGCAGGTCGGTAGCGGAAAATTGTACGTATTGCAGGACGGATTCCACCGTATCCCCCTCCAGCGGCTGCTCCAGACGCATGATGCCAGAGGCATCGCAGAGCACATTAACCGAGTCCGTGTCGCCGAACAGATTATGCATATCCCCAAGAATTTCCTGATAAGCACCCACCAGAAAAATACCGAGGAGATAAGGCGTATTCGCCTGTAGCGCATGTACCGGCAGCGCCGGTGTCAGGCCTTCGGCCGTGACGTACGCATCAATCCTGCCGTCGGAGTCGCAGGTGATATCTTCGAGACGAGCCCGCCGGGTCGGCTCTTCATTCAGCCGCTGTATGGGCAATATCGGGAAAATCTGATCAATGGCCCAGACATCGGGCAGCGACTGAAACAGGGAAAAGTTGACGAAATATTTATCCACCAGCTTTTCGTCGAGTTCGTCAAGGATGTCACGGTGCGCGCGATTGTGCGGGTCAAGGAAGCCGCGCACTCGCCAGAGTAGTTGAGCATAAATGCCTTCGGCCTCGGCCCGCCCCTCGATATGAATGATGCCGAGGTTGAATTGCTGGTGAACCTCCGCCAGCAGATAGAGTGCCTCCTGGTAGACTTCCAGCGCCGCGGCGGCGTTACCATGATCCAGCCGGGTGAGCAGACGGCCCCATTCACCATCCATCAGGTCGACGGAAGGCATTGACGGCGGATGCTCTCCGGCCGCCATCTCCACATCGCTGACATTAGCCAACAAAATGGCGTGATGGGCCGTCAGCGCCCGCCCCGATTCAGAGATGATACGCGGCTCCGGCAGGCCCTCCTGGCGCGACACCTCGGCCAGCGTGGCAACGATGGCATGGGCATAGTCCGAGACATGATAGTTCGTGGAGCAATACGCGCGGGAATGTGTGCCTTCATAGTCCACACCCAGCCCGCCGCCCACATCCACCACCTCCAGGGCCGCGCCCAGGCGCCGCAATTCGGCATAGAGACGGGCACATTCACGCATGCCGCCCTTGATGAACTGAATATTGGGGATCTGGGAGCCGAGATGGAAGTGCAGCAATTGCAGGCTATCCAGCGCGTTTTCTGCGCGCAGGCGGTGGACGAGTTCCAGGATGTCTGCCGTAGACAGGCCAAATTTGGACTTTTCGCCACCGGTATTCTGCCACTTTCCGGAACCAGCAGATGCCAGACGCGCGCGCACCCCGATCCGGGGTTTGACGCCGAGCTTGTAGGCCTCATTCAGGATCAGGGGCAGTTCCGATGGCTTTTCCACCACCAGGTAGACCTGCATGCCCAGTTTCTCACCCGTCAGGGCCAGGCGAATATACTCGTTGTCTTTGTAACCATTGCAGATGATGGTGCCACCCACCGGCATCAGTCCGATGACCGCCAGCAGCTCCGGTTTGCTGCCTGCCTCCAGACCGACGCTACCCGCACCAGCACGCAAAATTTCTTCTACGACGCGCCGCTGCTGGTTGACCTTGATCGGATAAACAGGGGTGTAGCTGCCCTTGTAATCGATGGCGCGGATGGCTTCACCAAAGGCGCCGTGCAGGCGTGCAACACGATCCCCAAGGATCTGCGGAAAACGCAGGAGGCAGGGTAAACCAAGGGAATGTTCACCCAATACCGCCGCGACGTCGGCCAGGCCAACGGCGGCACCCTGAGGGTTGGCATCGGGACGGACGACGATCTGCCCGTCCGCCCCCACATCGAAATACCCCTCACCCCAATGCGGCAGGTTATACAGATGGCGACTATCCGCGACCGACCATGTCATGCACTCACCCCCCCTGATGCCCTGCGCGCAGTCTACGGGCCTCGCGGGTCACGAGACAAGGGGATCACAAGGCATCATTGGCAAAATCCGCCAGACGCGAACGCTCCCCACGACGCAGGGTGATATGTCCGCTGTAGGCCCAGTCCTTGAAGCGATCCACCACATAGGTCAGACCGGAGGTGGTTTCGGTCAGATAGGGCGTGTCGATCTGGGCAATATTTCCCAGGCAGACAATTTTGGTCCCCGGGCCGGCACGGGTAATCAGGGTCTTCATTTCCTTTGAAGTCAGATTCTGCGCTTCGTCAATAATGACGAATTTTTCCAGAAAGGTACGCCCACGCATAAAGCTCATGGATTTGACGCGAATCCGCTTGTTGATCAGGTCCTGCGTCGCGCTGCGCCCCCAACTGCCGCCCTCATCGCTGCCACGCGCCAGAATTTCCAGGTTGTCCTCCAACGCTCCCATCCACGGCAGCATTTTTTCTTCTTCCGTACCAGGTAGAAAACCGATCTCGTCACCCACCGGCACCGTCGCACGGGTGATGATGACCTCCGAGTAGCGCTTCTGTTCGAAAATCTGATGCAGCGCCGCCGCCAGCGTCAGCAGCGTCTTGCCCGTGCCCGCATGACCCAGCAGGGTGACAAAATCGATGTCCGGATCCATGAGCAGATTCAACGCAAAATTCTGCTCCGGATTACGCGCCAAGATGCCCCATACGGCGTGCCGGTCGCTCCGATAGTCGGTAATGCGTTCGATAACGGCGTGTTCCCGATGTACTTCCCGGACGATCGCCGCGAAGTCCTCGGGGACCCCTTCCTCCATATTGATGGCGATAAACTGGTTGGAATGCCAGCGCTGAATGGCCGGCCCACTGATCTTGTAGTAGCTGCGTCCACTTTCCTGCCAGGCATCCAGATCGCGGCTGTGCAAGTCCCAGAAATCCGCGCTCAGGGTCTCTGCGCCGGTATAGAGCAGATCCACATCGTCCAGGGCACGGTCGTTCTGATAATCCTCCACCCGGATGCCGAGGGTGCGCCCCTTGATGCGCAAATTGATGTCTTTGCTGACCAGAATCACATCCTTTTCGGGATGTCGATTTTGTAAGGCCAGGGTCACGGCAAGAATTTCGTTGTCCGCCTTGCCACCGGCCAGGTCTTCCGGCAACGCCTGCTGATGTGCAGCCGTCTGGAAATAAAGTCGTCCCTGAGCATAAGGCAGCACCAAACCTCGATCCAGATCAGCCGTATCCGTCAGCATCTCGTCCAGATAACGGCTGACCTGACGCACGTTGCGCGCCTGTTCGCTCAGGCCCTTTTTGTGCTGATCCAGTTCCTCCAGCACGATCATCGGGAGCAGGATGTCGTGTTCCTGGAAACGGAACAGTGCTGAGGGGTCGTGCATCAGCACGTTGGTGTCCAGAATATAGAGACGTGCCTTTACCTCGTGTGGTGCTGCCACTTCCCGGGGACTCATGGTAGCTGCTTGACGACTTGCAGAATGGCGGCTGCATGTCCGGCGGCCTTTACCTTACGTCCGATGTAGGCGATTTTGCCCTCCCGGTCGATCACGAAGGTGCTGCGTTCGACACCGATACCGACTTTGCCGTAATTGTTCTTTTTTTTGAGCACATCAAAGGCGTTGCAGAGTGCTTCATCGGTATCGGCCAAGAGCGGGAACGGGAATTTGAACTTGCCGGAAAACTTTTCATGGCTGGCGAGGGTGTCTCGGGAAACCCCCAGAATTTCCGCGCCAGCGGCCTGGAATTCCGGGTAGAGCGCTGTGAACTCCCGGCCCTCTGTCGTACAACCCGGAGTGTCATCCTTGGGGTAAAAATAGAGCACCACAACCTTTCCGCGCAGGTCATCGAGGCTGATGGAAGCCGCCTTGCCAGAGGCGGCGACATGAAACCGGGGTGCGGGTTGACCGACGGTAATGGTTTCTGAAGACATTGGGAACTCCTGAGTGGGCCTGACTGAAAATCTAGCGCGGCAGGTGGGGCGCTGTCCAGGGAAGCCCGGCAGCGCCATTGCTTGCGCGCTTCCTGTTTTCTGCTCTAGCATGGCTCCATGGCGCATTCATCACTCCCGCACCCCCTCGCGGCAAAAGTTTTCGATACTGACGCGGCGCAGCGTCTCCGCGCTGCCGGACAACGTGTCACGCGTTTACGGGTGGCGGTATTCAAGACGCTTCTGGAAGCCGAGCAACCCCTCAGTCACCCCGAGATCCAACAGCGGCTGGAAGCCTCGGAAACGGGGGGGGGTGGATCGCGTCAGTCTCTACCGCAATCTGGAATGGCTGGTACAGATCGGGCTGGCTCACCGGATCACGGCAGATGACCGGGTATGGCGTTTCAGCGCCCGCCGTGAAGAGATGGCCACCCAACACCCGCATTTCCATTGCGTGTCCTGCGGTCAGGTGTTCTGCCTGCCGGAGAGCAGTGTACCGGCGCCCCGCTTGCCCGCCGACTATTCCATGATCGAAATGGAACTGGTGGTCAACGGGGTCTGCGCCCACTGCGGGAAGGCACCGCCCACCAAAAACTGACGGATACCCGGTAGATATCCTGTGTGGCCTTCCCTGATGATACCCAAAAATCCCGTCGGGGGCCTGTCATTGAACGGTAAAGCGTTTATGGAACGTATGCTGACCGCATGACGGTCGCTGACAACGTTCCCGTACAATCACTGTTCGCGGCTCTCTGCCCACCACCCTCGCAGGGTGGGAATATCCACGACCACCCGTTCCCCAGCGGAACGACCCTGCAACACCTGCGCGGGGAATGCCTTTTCTCCCAGATGATCCAGCACCCGCAGCGCTGCGCTGAAGTCCTGTCCTTGGGTATATTCTGTCTGGGTAATAATGGTGGCGAGCCCAGCTCCACGGGCGGAGCGCAGCCCATGCGCCGAATCTTCGATCGCCAGGCAGTCTGCGGCCGCCAGACCCAACTGGTCCAGCACATAGAAATAAATGTCCGGCGCGGGTTTTTTGTCGGGAACGACATCTCCGGCGCCGATCGTATGAAAGCGCTGCGGGGCGTCTGTCCCCATCGTGCTCTGGAGCAGCGCTTCGACATTGGCGGGTGTGGTGGTCGTCGCGATGGCGAGAAGCAGGTCATGGTCCCTGGCGGCGTTCAGCAAACGCAGCACACCAGGGCGCAGCGACAATAGCCCGGCATCGATCATCTCCACATAATGCCCGGTCTTTTGACGGTGGATAGAGGCAATATCAGCATCGCTCAGTTGCGGCAACTGCGGATGATCATTCAGGAAAGCCCTGAGGCGCTCTTTGCCGCCGGTCACCTTCAGATAGTGTCCATAGGTCGGCACATCCCAGTGAAAGGGAAGGCCCGTTTCTGCAAAAGCCCGGTTGAAGGCGACCCGATGGGCATCCCTCTCGGTATCGGCGAGGGTGCCATCCACATCAAAGATCAGCGCGCGCAAAGGCATAGAACGTTATCCCCTGAGTTTATGGTGAAAACTACCAATATTGCCCGGCAACCAGCAAAATCCCCGGCAATCTGGCCGGACCATTGTACCCAGCACGCCATGGATTGCCAAAACAGCTTTTCTCTGTTAAACGTAAGCGGATTTATCGCAAAGACAGGAAGCTTCCATGGACCAAAGTATGCTCCAGCCAACGCCAGCAGCGCCCGGCGGCGCCCGGCAGTTCACCGCGTTCACTCCCTACGAGCCCGTTCCCGGCGAAGAGTACATGAGCCCGGCGCAGATCGCCCATTTCCAGAAGATTCTGGAAGACTGGCGCGATGAACTGATGGCGGAAGTCGACCGCACCGTGCAGCACATGCAGATGGAAAACGTCAACTATTCCGACCCCAACGACCGGGCCAGTCTGGAGACGGATATGGGTCTGGAGTTGCGCGCCCGCGACCGGGAACGCAAGCTGATTCGCAAGATCTCCCAGGCCCTCGACCGCATCAAGGCCGGCGAATATGGCTACTGCGAAAGCTGTGGTGTGGAGATTGGTCTGCGCCGCCTCGAAGCCCGCCCTACCGCCACCCTATGCATCGATTGCAAAACGCTGGAAGAAAAACGCGAGAAGCAGATGGCGCAGGACTGATGCCATGCGCCTGCTGGTTCGTAACGCGCGCATCGCGCTGCCCTCCGGTGAACTGTATCACGGGGATCTTTTCTCCGAAGATGGCCGTATCGTTGCCATCGATCGGGATATAGACCGCACTGCCGATACGGTGATTGACGCCGAAGGTCATATGCTGATACCTGGCGTTATGGACCCGCAGGTACATTTCCGCGAACCCGGCAATGAACAGAAGGAAGATATTTCCAGTGGCTCACGCGCGGCGGCCAAGGGCGGCGTCACCAGTTTTCTGGAAATGCCCAACACCAATCCGTCCACCACCAGCCCCGCCGCTCTGGTGGACAAACTGGCGCGCGGAGCCGAAAAATCCGTGGTCAACTACGGGTTTTTCATCGGGGCCACCCCGGATAATCTCGATAGTCTTCTGGCGGCCGACGCCGCCTGCGGTATCAAGATTTTCATGGGCGCCAGTACCGGCAATCTGCTGGTGGACAAGGAAGAGGACCTGGACCGCATTTTTGCGCATGGCTGCAAACTGATTGCGGTCCATGCGGAAGACGAGGCTCGCATCCGCGAGCGGCGCGCCCAATTCAGCGGCAGTTGCGAACCCGCGGATCATTCCCGTATCCGCGACGAGGAATCGGCGCTGATGGCTACCCGGCGAGCCGTCAGGCTGGCAAAAAAACATCGGCGCCGCCTACACATCCTGCATCTCTCCACAGCCGTGGAGACCGAATTCTTACGGCAGGAGAAGATGCCTTATATCAGTTGTGAGGCGATTCCCAACCATCTTTTCCTGACGACCGATGCCTATGCCAAAATGGGTCCCCTGGCGCAGATGAATCCTCCGATCCGCAGCGAGCAGGATCGTCTGGCCCTCTGGGAAGGGCTGCGCAGCGGTGTAATCGATTGTATTGCCACGGATCACGCCCCGCATCTGCTGACGGACAAGGCCTTGGGGTATCCCCGCGCGCCCTCCGGTATGCCCGGCGTGGAAACCAGCCTACCCCTGATGCTCACCGCCATGCGCGACGGTCATTGCAGTCTCGCCGAGTTGCAGCGCTGGATGTGCTACAACCCTGCGCGCCTCTATGGTGTGGTGAACAAGGGGCGTATTGCCGTCGGCTGGGATGCGGATCTTACCCTGGTCGATATGGCCCATGAAAAGCCCGTCCGCAATGAGGAGATGTTCACCAGAGTGGGCTGGAGTCCCTTCAATGGCTGGGTCCTGACGGGTTGGCCCGTTACCACCATTGTCGGCGGCCGGGTGGTTTTCGACAAAGGCGAAATCCTCCCCAACGCGCACGGGCAGCCGCTGCACTATGTCGAGCCGACGCCCCTGCCGGCGGTGGACTGAGTACCCGCATTCCAGAGGCAAAGTGCCGGTTCTCCGCTGGGGGCACTCGCCCAGGGTGCGGTGTAGTAGCCTAGAATGAGTAGCAAATGCCCCGTTTCGTCCCAGAGCAGGGGCACGTCCGCACGCAGATCCGGTGGGACCCCCGCCTCCAGCAGCAGTTTCTTCAGCGACCGATGTTGTCCCTGTCCGCTCAGGGTGCGTTCCCCCTGGCGGCGGCGGCGCCAGTACAGTCTCGTCCCTGCAAAACGCTCAGCCAATGCGTGATGAAGGTCTTCCGGTCGGGTGGCCCGGATGGCGCACTGCCAGCCGGGGATCGGCAGCGGTTTTCCCGGAGTGGCACACCAGGGACCTGCTTTCCATTCCTTTTCCGCCGTAGCGCGCGGTTGCGCCCAGGCGCGCAGCAGTCCACCCTGCAGCCAAGCCTGCCCCCCCTCCCACTGAATCCTCGTGCCCCCGCGTCCCCGCATCACCGCGTCCCGCAGCGCCTCCAGACGCTCCCGGCCCGGCACGGGTATCCGCAGATCCCGAAGCCAGCCGCGCAAAAAAGCCCGCTGTGCCGCCACAGAAAGCGTATGCAGATACCCCAGAGGGAGCACCTCGGCAGAGAGATCCGGATGCTCTGCCCGATACTGCTGCCAACGCAGGTCAAACCAGTCCGCCGCGATGTCCCCCATGTCGGCGAGATTGTCCGCAGCGCGGGCGATACTGATCACCGCATGGGGCCAACCCAGTTCCTGCAGTTGCGGGAGCAGGATGCGACGTATCCGCACCCTGTCGTAGCGCATATCGGCATTGGCCGGATCGTTCAGATAGAGTAAGTGCCGCAGTTCCAGATAATCCCGCAACACCTGCCGGGGCACGTCCAGCAGGGGCCGAACCAGAAGCCCGGCCCCCAGCGGGCGCTGCCGGGGCATGGCCGACAGTCCCGCCACACCGGTACCGCGTAACAGTTGCAAAAGCACGGTTTCCGCCTGATCTTCGAGGTGCTGCGCCGTGAACAGCCAGTCCCCCTGCCGCAACTGCGCCGCCATGAGGGCATAACGGGCACGCCGGGCCTGATCCTCCGGCCCCTCGCCCGGCGTATCTGCGGCCAGATGCAACAGGGTGAAAGGAACCCCCAGAGCCTTGGCCTGCTGCTGACAAAAACGGGCCCATTGAACACTGTCCGGGTGCCAGCGGTGATCCACATGCAAGGCATGGATCTCGTACCCTAAAGAAAGCAGTGCCACGAGCAGCGCCGTGGAGTCCCCGCCGCCACTGTAAGCCACATAGAGGGGGCGTCCCCACGGTGGGCGCAGATCCCCCTGCAGACGCGTCTGGAGACGTCGCTCCAGCTCAGGCAGCGCCGACGACTCCATAGTGCATCAGGCGTTCGTAACGGGTGGTCAGCAACTTGCTGGTATCCATCGCCTGCAGCTCCTGCAGGTGATGGGCGAAACGCTCGCGTGCCAGCGCGAAGACCGCCTCCGGGTCGCGGTGCGCGCCGCCGAGGGGTTCGGCCAGCACTTCATCGACCAGACCCATTCCTTGCAAACGACGTGCGGTGATACCCAGAGTTTCCGCTGCCTCGGCTGCCATGGCCGCATTCTTCCAGAGGATCGAGGCGCAGCCTTCCGGCGAAATGACGGAGTACACCCCATACTCCAGCATCAGCATCCGGTCACCCACGCCAATCGCCAGGGCCCCGCCGGAGCCGCCTTCACCAATGACCGTGCAGATAATGGGTACCGCCAGGTCAGACATCACGGCGAGATTACGGGCTATGGCCTCACTCTGGCCGCGCTCTTCGGCACCGATACCCGGATAGGCTCCGGGCGTATCAATGAACGTAAATACCGGCAAGGCAAAACGTTCGGCAAGGCGGAGCAGACGCAAGGCCTTACGATAACCTTCCGGACGCGGCATACCAAAGTTGCGCTGAATCTTTTCCTTGGTGTCGCGGCCCTTCTGATGTCCCATCCAGACGATAGGCTGTCCATTGAAGCGGGCCAGGCCGCCGATGATGGCCTGATCATCGGCGAAGGCACGGTCGCCTGCCAGCACCTGTACTTCCGTGAAAAGGGCCTGCACGTAATCCAGGGTGTAAGGCCGCTGTGGATGACGGGCCACCTGTACCGTCTGCCAGGCCCCAAGCTTGCTGTAAATACGCTGCAACTCCTTGCGCGCCTTGATTTCCAGACGGCCGATGTCATCGGCGATACCCGGCTGATTCAGGGCGTGGAGTTCCTCCACCTTGGCATCCAGCTCCGCCACCGATTGTTCAAAGTCCAGATAACTGATTTTCATGTTCACTCCTTACCACTCCGAATAGGGCGGGCGCTCAGGCCGGGCGTCGCGCCGCGTGTCGCGCACGCTCCAGGGGGATGACATTGTTGACGAGAAGGGTCGCCGGCCGATAGCTCCAGTGCCAGTGTGCCGTAGGTGCTAACGCCCTCAGGGCGGCGATAGCGGCGGGACTCGCCGCAAAGCTCAGGTTTTCCGTCACCCGCAATTGCGCGACAATGTCGTCTGCGACCCGTAAACGCAGGCGCAAGGCCGTTTGGCCGGGATATTTACGGAGCACGACAAGCAGTTCTTGCGGAGCCATATCTGCGGCGAGTCCCAGCTCCAGGGTCAATTGGGTAGCCAATTCCTCACGCGCCTGTGCCGTATCCAGCAGACGCAAGGCACTGAGCCGCAGGCCGCCAGAGTAGCTGTCCTCACCCACCTCACCCAGAACCAGCACCGGCTCCTCACCCTCTCGGATCTTGCCGGCCTGCGCCCAGACTTCGCCAAAGACGACGACCTCCAGCCGCCCGCGACCGTCATCGAGGGTCAGGAAATAGATACGATCACCGCGCTTGGTCCGGGTGCTGCGCCGCGCTACCACCAACCCCGCCACCAATACCGTGGCCCCGGTACGGACGTCTCCAAGAGGCATCGTTCCCAGCGCCGTCAGATCATCCCGCAGACTGTCCATGGGGTGACCGCTGAGATAGAAGCCCAGAGTTTCCCGTTCCTGACGCAGGGTTTCGGTGAGGCTCCATGCTTCGGCCGACACCAGCGGCGGCGCTACCCGCAACGCCTCCGGTCCGCTAAACAATGATTCTTGCAGGCTCGCCTGACTGCTCTGAAACTGCGCCGCTGCTTCAATACAACTGTCCACGGAAGCGATCAGGCTGGCCCGCGACACGCTCCAGTCATCCATGGCTCCGGCGCGAATCAATGCCTCCAGGGCACGACGATTGATTTTCTGGGTATCCACGCGGCAGAGCAGGTCGAAAAGATTCAGGAAGGCGCCCCCTCTACGTGCGTCGAGAATCGCCTGAATGGCCGCCCGTCCCAAGCCCTTGATGGCACCCAGACCAAAGCGGATATCACTATCACCCTCCGGTCGGAACTCCAGCACACTGTGCTGAACGCTCGGTGGAGCAATGCGCAGGCCCATGCGCGCGCACTCGGCAATCATCGCCACAACCTTGTCGGTGTGGTCCATATCTGCGGTCAGTACGGCAGACATAAAAAACTGTGGATAGTGGGCCTTCAGATAAGCGGTTTGGTAGGACACCAGGGCATAGGCTGCCGAGTGGGATTTGTTAAAGCCGTATTCGGCAAACTTTTCCATGAGGTCGAAGATGGCCCCGGCCTGGTCCGCGACCAAACCGTTCTTGTGGGCTCCCTCCAGGAAAATGTTGCGCTGTTTGGCCATTTCCTCCGGCTTTTTCTTGCCCATGGCCCGCCGCAGCAAATCGGCGCTGCCGAGGGAATAACCCGCCAGCGCCTGGGCGGACTGCATGACCTGTTCCTGATAGACAATCACCCCATAGGTTTCCCGGAGAATCGGTGCCAGATCCGGATGCAGGTAGGTTACCTGCGCCTTGCCGTGTTTACGGGCGATGAAATCATCAACCATACCCGACTGTAGCGGTCCAGGCCGAAACAGGGCGACGAGGGCAACGATATCTTCAAAGGTATCCGGCTGCAAACGCCGCACCAGATCGCGCATACCCGATGATTCCAGTTGGAAGACCGCCGCCGTCTCGGTGGACTTGAGCAGGGCATAAGTCGCCGCATCGTCCAAAGGCAATTGCTGAATATTCACAGGTGCATGACCCGCCGCCGCAGCATCGGCATTGACGAGCTTGACCGCCATGTCGATGATGGTCAAGGTACGCAGGCCGAGAAAGTCGAACTTCACCAACCCCATCTTTTCTACATCGTCCTTATCGAGCTGAGTGACGTTACCCCCCCCTTCAGATCCGTCGTTAAAGAGCGGCAGACGGTCAGCCAGTGGCTCCGGGGAGATCACCACGCCACCCGCATGGGTCGAGGCGTGACGTGGCAAACCCTCCAGGCGCAGGGCGATGTCCAGCAGGTCGCGGACGTCGTCTTCCTCAGCCTGGCGGCGCCGCAGCTCCTCCGATTCCTCCAGGGCCTTCGCCAGGGTCATTCCCAGGTCACCCGGCACCAGCTTGGCCAACTGGTCGACAAAGCCATAAGGTAAGCCCAGCACCCGGCCGACATCGCGCACTACCGCCCGCGCCTTCATCGTCCCAAAGGTGATGATCTGGCCGACCCGGTCACGACCGTATTTGTCGGCCACATACTGAATGACTCGGTCACGCTGATCCATGCAGAAATCCACGTCGAAGTCAGGCATGGAAACGCGTTCGGGATTAAGAAAGCGCTCGAACAACAGGCCATTGCCGATGGGATCGAGATCGGTGATCCGCAGTGCGTAGGCCACCAGCGATCCGGCGCCGGAACCACGCCCAGGTCCTACCGGCACGCCATTATTTTTTGCCCACTGGATGAAGTCCGCGACGATGAGAAAATAACCGGGGAAGCCCATCTGCTGAATGACGCCGACCTCACGCAACAGACGCTCGTGATAAGGCAGCGTGGCGTCGCCACTGATACGCAGCTCCTGCAAGCGTTCCTGCAGACCTTTTTGCGCCGCGTCGTGCAAATATTCACCCACGGATTGACCCGCGGGAATGGGGTAGTCCGGGAGCGCATAATGCCCGAGCACCAGTTCCATATTACAGCGTCGCGCAATTTCGACAGTATTGTCGCAAGCTTCCGGCAGGTCCGCAAAACGCTCTCGCATTTCTTGGGGGGCCGGCAGGCGGTGCTCCGGCGTAAAACGCCGTGGACGGCGCGGGTCGTCCAGGGTAAAGCCCGCAGAAATACACTGCCGCGCATCGAAGGCCGCAAAGTCCGCCGCATCGAGAAAGTGGGCGTTGTTGGTGGCGACCAGCGGTAAATCCAGTTTTTCCGCCAACGCCACCGTAGCCTGGACCAGGGCCTCCTGCCCCGCCTCCCCGTTGCGCTGCACTTCCAGATAAAAACGTTCCGGGAAAAGCCTGGCGTAGTATCGCGCCCGGCTTTCCGCCTGTTGCGGATGGCGCTGCAGCGCACGCCCGATCTCGCCCTGCCCTGCCGCAGACAGGGCAATGAGACCATCGCTCGCCCCTTCCAGCCATGCCGCGTCGATCTGCGGACGGCCGTGGCGACTGCCCTCCAGGTAAGCCCGGCTGAGCAGGCGACTAAGGTTACGGTAGCCGGTTTTGTCCATGCACAGCAGGATAAGGCCTACCGGCTGTTCCGGATCTGTCACATCATGCACCCAGACTTCACTGCCAATCAATGGCTTGACGCCCTGTTCCCGGGCAGCATTATAAAATTTCACCAAGGCAAAAAGGTTGCCGTGATCAGTGATCGCCACAGCCGGCATGCCCTGCTCCGCACAGCGTCTGGCCAGCGCCTTGACCGGAATGATTCCGTCTTCCAGGGAGTATTCCGAGTGTACGTGCAGATGGACGAACTGCGGCGCACGCATCATTGCGCCTCCCAAGCTTGGTCGACGGGTCCGAAGCCGCGCCGATGCAGGGCACAGGGACCCCAGCGCCGCAATGCCTGGAGATGCACCGCCGTGCCGTAACCCATATGCCGCGCCAGCCCATATTGAGGGTAATATCGGTCGAGCAACTGCATCTCCTCATCCCGTGCCACTTTGGCCAGAATACCTGCGGCAGCGATGGCGTCCACCCGGCCGTCGCCGCCCACCAGCGTTTCCACCTGCCAACCGGGGGGCGATTGATTGCCATCGACGAGAATCCGCCGAGGTTGCCGGGGCAGGCCGACGATAGCCCGCGCCATGGCACGCAACGATGCCTGGAGAACATTGTAGCGCTCAATCTCCCAGACTGCAGCCCGGGTTACCGACCAGGCCAGGGCCTCATTGCGGATACGTGCGGCCCAATGCGCCCGTGCGGCTGCCGTCATTTTCTTGGAATCGTCCAGACCGGGAAGAGGTACGCGCAGAATCACTGCCGCTGCCACCACCGGACCCGCCAGGGGCCCTCGCCCCACCTCATCCACACCCGCGCACCAGGGTCCATAGTGTTCCAGGATTGGGGCGCTTTTCATGGTGTTACCATTTTCATGCCAGCATCTCTCGGAGCACCCGCTGCAACTGCTCGGGAGGATTGCCTTCCAGCAGGCCACGCAGTTTCTGCAATTTCGCCACCTGCTCGGAACCCGCCGGCCCCAAAAGCGCCGCCAGTGCATCAGCCACCCGGGCGGGCACGAAGGCCTCTTGGAGAAATTCCGGGTATACGGCCTCTTTGAGCAAAATGTTGGGCATGGCCGCGAAGGGGGTCTTCACCAGTCTTCGGACGAAAGCGAAGGTGAGTGCGTTCAAAATATAGACGACAACCGCCGGGCGCTGCATGAGTGCCGTTTCCAGTGTGGCGGTACCGGAGGCGACCAGCACCACGTCAGCGGCTGCCAGCACGGTTTGCGTCTGAGCGACCACCAACTGCGCATCTTCCGGCCCCGCACCCTGTTTCCAGAGCCGCTCCCAGAGGGGACGTAACTCCTCCCTCGCCAAGGCCACCAGAATCCGTAGTTGCGGCATTTGTTCGCGCAAACGTCGCACCGTTTCCGCATAGCGTACAGTCAGACGTTCCAGCTCACCGCGGCGACTGCCCGGCAACAGCGCAAGCGCCGGCCCCCCTGCCGTCAGTCCCAGTGCCGCCCGCGCATCCATCCCATCCTGCGCCGTCGCAGTCTGCGCCAGCAAGGGATGGGCCAGCACATGCACCGGCACCCCCGCCTGGGCATAAATGGGCGCCTCAAAAGGAAAAAGCACCAGCATGTGGTCCACTACGCGCTTGATCTGATGGATTCGCTGCGAGCGCCAGGCCCAGATCTGCGGGCCCACCACATAGAGCACCCGAATGCCCATCTGTTTAGCCATCTTGGCAACATGCAGATTGAAAGCAGGATGGTCAATCAGCACCACGCAAGCCGGCCGTTCCGCCTGCAGATGCCGCCGAATCTGCCCATAAAGCCTGCGCAGGCGACCGTAGTGCCGCAAGACTTCGACCAACCCGATCACCGCCAGCACTTCACCATCGGCAATATTTTGCACGCCCGCCGCCTGCAGACGGGATCCAACCACCCCAGACCATTGCAGATCGAGTCCCGTCTGCGCGGCATGCGCCATGATTTCCAGCCCGAGATTTTCCCCGGAACGCTCTACCGCGAGGATAAAGGCCTTGCTCAAGGCCCTAGCCGTGCAGGGTGCGACGGACCACGGAAGCGATCCTGGCTATCTGCTCCTCACGCAGTTCCGGAAACATGGGCAGGGAGAGTACCCGCTCCGCCAGATGCTCTGCCACCGGACAATGGGTTTGGGCCTGGTGCGCAAACATCTTTTGCTGGTGTCCTGGAATCGGATAGTAAATGGCGCTCGCAATGCCTTCGGCATGGAGGGCGGTCTTCACCGCATCCCGCGCATTCAACTGAATGGTGAACTGATGGAATACGTGGTGATAACCTGCCGGAGCCTCCGGCAATTGCAGATCGAGCCCCACCAGATGCTCGGCGTACCACCCTGCCGCCTGCCGCCGTCCGTTGTTATAGGCCGCGAGATGTGGAAACTCCGCCCGAAGAATCACCGCCTGCATTTCGTCGAGACGGCTGTTATAGCCCAATACGTCATGGTGGTAGGTCTGCCAGGAACCATGGTTGCGCAGCCCGCGCAATTTGCGTTCCAGCTCCGCATCCGCCGTCACCACCATGCCACCGTCTCCGGCAGCGCCGAGATTTTTGCTGGGGAAGAAAGAAAAACAACCGATGTCGCCAAAGCTGCCCACACCTTGTCCGTTAATTTCGGCACCAATGGCCTGGGCACAATCCTCAATCACCCGCAAGCCATGCTTCTGAGCAAGCGCCATGATGGCGGGCATATCCGCCGGCAATCCGTAGAGATGTACGGGGATGATCGCTTTGGTCCGCGGCGTAATGGCGGCCTCGATACCGGCCACGGTCATGGCGTAAAAACGATCATCCACATCCACAAAAACCGGCGTGGCACCCACATAGAGAACCGCTTCCGCAGTCGCAATGAACGTGAAGGTCGGGACAATCACCTCGTCGCCGGGACCGATCTCCAGGGCACGCAGAGCCAGCATCAGGGCGTCCGTACCGGAAGCACAGCCCACACCGTGGGCAACACCGCAGAGACCCGCCACCTCCGCCTCCAGCATACGCCCCTGATTTCCCAGGATAAAGCTGGCATCGTCCAGAATTTTCCCTATGCCCGTCAATATTTCATCCCGCAGCGGCACAAAATGCGCGCGCAAATCGACCATGGGAATTGCTGTATTTGGAATCATGCATCACCGTTCGAAAAAAAATGTCAAAACCCGCACCGGCATACGCTCAATGCTGCAAAAAGGCTTCCACGGCTACCCGCACCTGCAGCGCCGCCGCCAGCACCCGCCGACCCGCAATGCCATCACAGAACACCGGCCGGTGCGCTACGATGGCGTTCAGGAAATCCTCAATCTCCGCCGCCAGGGCATCGCCTTTGGGCAGGTCTACAGCCTCATCACGCACACCGGGAATTCCCGGCACTGTTCCCGCACCGCGATGGTAGATATGCAGGGTGTTGTTGAGAAAATCCACCGAAGCATAACGATTCTGCCAAAAGATACGCATGCGCCGCGCGGGCTCCCGAACTACCCGGGAAGCCGCCAGGTTGGCCACGGTGCCGTTGTTCAGGGTCATCCAGGCAGTGGCCATATCCGCCTTGTCCGTTACCGCCGCGACACCCACGGCACGCACATCCACGGGTTCGGCGCCGGTCAGCAGCAACGTCAGGTCCAGATCATGAATCATCAGATCCATGATCACGTCGATATCCAGCGAGCGTGGCTTGAAAGGTGCCAGGCGCTCCGCCTCCAGGTAGCGGGGCGCACCAAAGCCCGCCTGCCGCAAATGCTGAATGGCTGGGTGTACCCGCTTGATATGACCAATCGCCAGCACCAGATGGCGCTCCTGCGCCATGCCAATCAGGGCATCTGCTTCTTCGGTATCCAAGGTAAAGGGTTTTTCGACCAGACAATGCACCCCCGCCTGCATCGCCACTTCCGCCACCGCGAAGTGGGTGGAGGTGGGGGTGACAATGGACACCGCATCTACTTCAGCCAGCAACGCATCAACGCTGGGGAAAGCACGGCACCTCAATTCGGCGGCAACCTCTGCGGCCCGTTCCGCGTTCTCGTCAAAAACCCCTGCCAGTTGTGAGATTGCGGCATATTTCTGCGCGTGAAAGCGCCCCAGATGGCCCACACCGATGACCCCGGTTCTCATGTTTATCATGGCCGGGTAATCCCGCGCCGGCTATTACGAATAAAGTCCAGGAGATAGGCGACTTCCGGCGCATTCAGACCACGTTGCAACACTTCATCCATGGCATCCTCCAGTCTCAGCCCGGAACGGAAAAGCAGGCGATACGCCCGTTTGATCTGCAAGATGGTCTCCCGGGAGATACCTCGACGTGCGAGACCGCGTACATTGATCCCATGCAGGCTGGCATGGTTGCCCGCTGCCATCATAAAAGGTGGAATATCCAGAGGTGCCATGGTCCCGCCGCCCAGTATCGCGTGCGCCCCCACCCGAGCGTACTGATGTACCGCCGACAGGCCACCAAGGATGGCGTGATCTTCGACGCTGACATGACCGGCAAGCGTTGCGGCATTGGCCATTACCACCCGATCGCCGATGGAACAGTCGTGCGCCACATGACAGTAAGCCATGAGGAGGTTGTGATGACCGATCCGCGTTATCCCGCCACCTTTCACGGTGCCGCGATTGATGGTCACAAACTCGCGTATCGTATTGTGCGATCCAATTTCGAGTATCGTAGGTTCACCCGCGTAGCCCAGATCCTGTGGAGCCGTGCCGACGGACGCAAACTGAAAAATTTGGTTATGGGCACCGAGGCGGCTAGGACCTTCGATCACGGTATTCGCGCCGATCCTGCAGTGATCGCCGATTTCCACTCCAGCCCCAATGACGGCAAAAGGTCCAATGGTACATCCTTCTCCAATCTGAACCGAGGGATCGATGATGGCCTGCGGATGAATCTGCACCGTCATTGGACATGCTCGCGCAAGGTGGCCATCAGCAGCGCAGAGGCGACTTCCACCCCATCGACCAGCGCCGCAGTTTCCATCTGCCACATGCCGGAACGCCGACGGTTCACGTTGGCGATGAGCTCCAATTGATCACCCGGCGTCACCGGTTTACGGAAACGGGCCTTGTCGATCCCGGCAAAATAAACCGCCGCATTCTCTCCGTACTTATCCTCGGAAACAAAGGCGAGGATCGCCGCCGCCTGGGCAAGCGCTTCGATGATGAGTACGCCCGGCATCACCGGAAATCCCGGGAAATGCCCCTGAAAATGCGGTTCGTTCATAGTGACGCTTTTCAATGCGCGCAAACGCTTTCCTATCTCTATTTCAACGACACGATCCACCAGCAGAAATGGGTAGCGATGTGGCAAGCGTTTAAGAATATCCTGAATATTCAGCTCATTCACGGTCAGGGGGCTCTCCAATGGTAGACAAATCCTGTTCAAGTGCGCGCTCGACACGCTTCATTCGGCGAAACAAGGTGTCCAGTCCGTCGAGACGCGCGGCGATACGTCTCCAGTGGCTTGCCTCCTGTACAGGGATCACCCCGGAATACACACCTGCGCGACGCAAGGAATGGGTCACCGCGCTCTGCCCGGCGATCACACAGCCATCGGCGATTTCCAGGTGGCCGGCGATACCCACCTGACCGCCGATACGGCAGTGCCGGCCAATCCGCACGCTCCCCGCAATCCCTGTCTGTCCGGCGACAACCGTATGGGCGCCGATCTGGACGTTGTGTCCGATCTGCACCAGATTGTCTATTTTCACCCCGTCTTCGATCACCGTATCTGCCAATGCACCGCGGTCGATACACGAGTTGGCACCGATCTCCACGTTATTTCCAATAAGTACCCGACCCACCTGCGGGATCTTCAAAAAGCGGCCATCTGCCTCTGCAAAACCAAAGCCATCGGCACCAATCACCACACCCGCATGGAGAACGCAGCCGGCACCCACTTTGCAGCCCCCATAAATCTTCACACCGGGATAAAGATGTGACCCCTGCCCCACCTCCGCATCCACGCCAACAAAGGTACCGGCCTCCAGCCAGACACCTTTCGCAATCACCGCTCCGGCTCCAATCTGCACATGCGCATCGATGCGCGCGCCCGGATCCACCTGGGCGTCACGCGCCAATTGTGCCGTATGATGCAGTCCGGGCCGAGGGGCAACCTGCGGATAGATATGCTGCATGACCCGCGCAAATGCCGCGTAGGGATTGTCCGTCAAAAGACAGTTTCCGGAAAACTGCTCCGCCTCCTGGGGAGCAATCAGTATGGCGCCTGCTTTGCTCGTTTTTAACAGACCTCGCAAATGCGCGTCGTGATAAAAAGTGAGATCCCCGCTGCCGGCTGTATCGAGCGGTGCCACAGCGCTGATCTGGTACCCGGCGTCACCGCGCAATTCAGCGCCTGCCACTTGCGCAAGATCGCCAAGGAGATACACGCCGCGCGCCATCCTATTTACCACCGTTCATTTTACCAGGGGCAGGTTTGTTCTCCATCGCTGCCACCACCTGCGGGGTGATATCAATGGCACCGTTGACATAAAGCACAGACTTGTCATTGAGGATCACCGTATAATGCCCGGCACGCCCGATCCTGCTCACCACTTTGACCAAGCGATCCTGAATGCTTTTCAGAATCTGATTACGCTGATAATTGAGGGTATCCTGGGCTTGGCGCTGGAACTGCTGCAAATTGAGAATCATGCCCTGCAATTGTGCCTCCCTTTCCTGCCGTTGCGCATTCGTCAGATGTGGAAAATCTTTTTCCAGGGTCTTTTGAAATGCGTCGATCTGCTGGCGCCTGGCCTCCATCTCCTTCTGCTTCGCCTCTACCTGTTTGTTGAGGCTGGCTGCGCCGGCCTGTGCCTCGGGCAATTCGCGCAACGCGCGGTCGAGATCCACAAAGCCGATCTTCAACGGGTCTGCCCACGCTGCGACAGGCGTCAGCATCAACAGGAGAACGACCCCGAGACGCAGTCGCCATTTCATGCCCCTACACCACACCGTCAAAAGTTGTTACCCACAGTAAACTGCAAGGGCTGGGTCAGGTCACCCGGCTTCTTGTCCAGCGGGACAGCCAAAGACAGGCGCAGCGGCCCCATCGGGCTGATCCACATGAAGCCGATGCCCGCGGTGCTCCGCATTTCGCTCAAATTCGGGAAGTAATTGTTGCTATAATTATATATTGAACCACTCGTGTTGGAATTCACGCCATAGACCCAACCACTGGCGAGAAATACCGACATCCGGAAGTTGTTATTATCCTCCAGACCCGGCAGCGGAAAATACAGATTGGCGTTAAAAAGTAACTCGCGCGTGCCACCCACCGGATAACCGCCTATCTGTGGGCCCAATGCGTAGGTCTGATAACCCGGCAAGGTGGTCGGGCCACCCAGATAGAAGTTGTTAAAGAATGGCACGCTTAGCCCGCCATAACCGTTGATAAAACCATACCGCCCGCTGATTCCACCCGTCAGCCAGGAAGTAACTGGGTGATAGTACTCCGCTTTGACCTCCGCCTTATACCAGCGTAGCTTTGCAGGAGGTACTGCAGCCCTCAGCGATAAAGTCCCATAAACCCCTTTGGTGGGGAAAATCGGTGAGTTCCGGCTGTCATAGGTAATGTCATTGCCAACCGTCACCGCAGTGGCTGTATTGCCAAACCTATTTACATAATCAGTATATATTTGCGGGCTTCCAGAAGTCAGATTAATGTTCGTATTACTGAACCCCAACGACATGTAATCATAGACATACTGCATCACCGGAATACCCAGGGTAACGGTCGCGCCGTAATCGATCTCTTGATATGGTGCCACCATCAGGGTTGAGAGGTTAGTATCGTTGCGATACAGATTAACGCCAAGACTGATGCCGTCCGGCGTAAAATAGGGGTCGGTGAAAGACAGGTTATACGCCGTCCCCAGACCGCCTACGTTAGCCGAGAACGACAGGGCGTTACCCGTACCCATAAAGTTGTTCTGGCTGATCGAGCCGTTGAACAGGACGCCCTGGGCATTGGAGTAGCCTACACCGATACTGAAACTGCCTGTAGGCCTTTCGCTCACATGGACATCCAGGTCCAGTTGGTCAGGATGCCCCGGAACCGGTACGGTTTTTGTCTCGATCTTGTCGTAAAAACCCGTCTGCTGCAGACGCATCTTGGAACGCCGGATCAGCGCGCCATCATAAAGCGCTCCCTCCATCTGCCGGAATTGGCGCCTGACCACATAATCCCGGCTTTTGTCATTGCCGGTGATCTCGATACGGCGGATATAGACCTTGCGACCGGGGTCCACCTCGAAATTCAGCGCCACCTCGTGCGTTTTTTCATTCACCTTGGGCACTGGTGTGGTATTGGCAAAAGCGTAGCCCAGGTTTCCGAGCTTGTCCGCAATAGCACTATTGGTGTCGTTGATTTTGGCCCGAGAAAACACTTCGCCAGGTTTGATCTCCACCAGTTTTTCCAGTTCCGGCCTCGGCACGATCAGGTCACCCGTCAGACCCACCGACTGGATATGATAGAGATTACCCTCATGCACGTTAACGGTGATATACACAAAGCGTCGATCCGGCGTCACCTGCACCTGGGTGGATTCAACATCGAAGTTGAGATAGCCCCGGTCCAGATAAAAATTGTGCAGTTTCTCCAGACCCTTCATGAGTTTTTCACGCGAGTAACGATCATTTTTGGTGAAGAAGGAAAAGGCATCCGGCGCACCGATACTGAAAAGGCCGCGCAGACGGCTTTCACTGAAGGCATGATTACCGACAATGGTCACTTGCTTGATGGTCGCCTGCTCGCCTTCCTTGGCGTCGATATGGATGGATACCCGATTGCGCGGCAATTTTTCCACCCGTGCATGAATCCGGGCGTTGTAATAGCCCATGCCCTCGTATTGTTCCTGAAGACCATGAATCACCTGATCCAGGATCGAATGGTTAAAGATGTGCCTGTCCACCAGACCGACGCCCTTGAGCGTGCCGTTCACATCGCTTTTGGAAAAAGCCTTGATGCCCGTCATCTTGATGCTGGAGATGATGGGCCGCTCCTGCACGATGACCAGCAGATTGTTGTCAGAACGGGCGATGGTCACATCCTTGAAGAATCCCGTGGAATAGAGATCCTTGATGGCCTGCTGTGCCTTCTGGTCATCCACCTGCTCGCCGATGTGAATGGGCAGGTAGTTGTAGACCGTGCCCGGTGCGATATGCTCCAGACCACGAATTTCTATATTCCTGACCGTAAAGGGCGTAAATGCCCAGGCCGGTGCTGCCCACGCGGCGGTGACACAAGCCACTCCGGCGGAAAGGAGAATGAGGGGGGCGGAGCTGAGGCTGAATTTTTTCACGGTGTCAGCAATCTCATAATATCATTGTAGAAGGCGAAGGACATGAGCATCAGAAGCAGCACTATACCGATCTGCTGCGCTTTTTGCACCACTACCGCAGGGAGCGCTTTGCCACGCACCATCTCCACGGCGTAAAACATCAGATGCCCGCCATCCAGAATCGGAATAGGGAGAAGATTGAGCACCCCCAGACTGATACTGACCAACCCGAGAAAGGATAAAAACGGCGCGAGACCGGCATGCGCCGATTGTCCGGCATACTCCGCGATGGTGATTGGACCACTGATATTGTCCGGAGAAACAAAACCCTGCACCATTCGCACGACCATCACGATCGTCATCAGCGACATTTGCCAGGTCGTTCGCGCCCCGTAGATGAACCCTTCCAGAGGACCGCGTTGCCGCAGAACGATCAGGTTTCCGGGCAACGGCGCCATGAGGATACCAATACGGCCAATGGGCTTTCCGGACTTGTCGAGAAACATCTGCGGAGTGAGACGCACCGTTTTCGCGAGCCCCTGCGCGGTCAGATAACGCAACTGGATGGACTTGCCAGGGTGCGACTCGACTTGCCGGGCCAGCCCCTCCCAACTGGAAATCCCGTGCGTATCAACCGCAAGGATGCGATCTCCCACTGCCAACCCGGCCTGCTGCGCCGGACTATGGGGCTGCACGGCACCGATGACAGCCGGCAGGTATGGCTCCATGCCAATGACTCTACTGACAAAATCCGGTCCGACGCTATCTGCGGCAAGGGTCTGCAACCGCAGCACATGGTTGAGCCGGGCGCCGTTGTTGCCTATCGTCTGCAGGGTCACCGGCGTACGCGCAATGGCCGCAGACAGCAGTCCCAGACGCACATCCTCCCAGGTATGTACAGCCTGTCCGTTGAGCATCGCGATGCGTTCGCCGGGCTGCAACTGCGCGTGCGCCGCCGGAGAATGATCCTGTACCAGACCGACGATGGGCGCCAAACCCGGAATGCCGAGCCACGCCACACCTGCATAAGCAACCACCGCAAAAAGCAGATTGGCCAACGGTCCCGCCAACGCAATCAGAAAACGTTTGCCGGGAGCAAGGTTGACAAAGGCCCGTTTGCTGTCTTCCGCCGAAGCAGGTTCCCCACCCTGCTCACCGAGCATTTTGACGTAGCCACCGAGGGGAAGCGCGGCAATCACATACTCCGTCTGATCCCGTCCCCAGCGACGGCTAATCAGCGCCGGTCCAAAACCGATACTGAACCTGAGCACCTTGACGCCCATTGTTTTGGCGACGATGAAGTGGCCCGACTCGTGAATCAGCACAAGGATGCCGATAGCCAGAATAAAGGCCCCTATGGTCTCAAGAATCTGCATGCGCGGTCAGAAGAATCACTGCATACCCGATCCATGCCTGGCCAGGTGTCGGAGAGCCACTTCCCGTGCCAATCGGTCGATGGCCAGCACACCGTCCAGATGGTCCGGGGCGGCGGGCCGTAATTCACCAAGGGTGTCTTCAACGACGGCCGCAATTCGCAGAAATGGCAGGTACCCTTCCAGGAAGGCCTGTACGGCAATCTCATTTGCCGCGTTCAGCACCGTCGCTGCTGCTCCTCCTGCCTGCAGCGCAGCAAAAGCGAGGGCCAGGCAAGGGAACCGCTGTAAGTCGGGCTCCTCGAACTGAAGGTCCGGCCCATGCGCCAGATCCAGGGACGAAACCCCACTTTCCATGCGCTCTGGAAAAGCCAGAGCATGGGCAATGGGGGTGCGCATATCCGGGTTGCCCAGTTGGGCGAGCACGGAGCCATCCACATATTCCACCATGGAATGGATAATGCTCTGGGGATGAATCAGCACGTCGATCCGGGAGGCGGGGAGGTCAAAGAGCCAATGCGCCTCGATGACCTCCAGCCCCTTATTCATCATGGTTGCAGAGTCTACGGAGATTTTTCGGCCCATGACCCAGTTGGGATGGGCACAGGCCTGATCCGGCGTTACCACCGCCAGATGTTCCACCGGCCAGGTCCGGAACGGTCCTCCGGAAGCCGTCAGCAGAATACGGCGCACACCTTTGCCATCTGCAAAGCACTGGAATACAGCATTGTGTTCACTATCGATGGGAAGCAGCGTCACCTGATGCTGTCGCACGCGCTCCATGAAGAGGTTGCCCGCCATCACCAGACATTCCTTATTGGCCAGATAGACCTTTTTCCCGGCTTCTACGGCGGCCAGGGTCGGTAACAGACCGGCGGCCCCCACAATGGCTGCCATCACCTCATCGACGCCGGACATACGTGCCGCTTCGGCAAGCGCCTCCGGGCCACTCTCCACCTGGATCTTTTTGAGGCCAGCATCGCGTAGCACCACCCGCAACTGCTGCGCCGCCTCCGGGGCAGCCATAACCACAAACTCGGGATGATGTTGCTGACAAAGCAACTGCATCTCTGCCACACGGTGATTGCCGGTAAGCGCGACGATCCGGAATTGGTCGGGGTGGCGCGACACCACATCCAGGGTGCTTTTGCCGATGGAGCCCGTAGCCCCAAGTATGCAGATGCCTCGTGTCATTTCCACCAATCCAGATAATAAAGCCCGGCGACAAACACCGGGATGCCTGCGCTCATGCTGTCCAAGCGATCCAGCAGGCCGCCATGCCCCGGCAACAACTGGCCACTATCCTTGCAATCGGCGCGGCGTTTCAGAAAACTCTCGGAAAGATCTCCCAAGACCGCGAAAGCGCCCGTAATCAGCCCCAGGAAGGCGCCGTAAAGGAGCATCGGTATGGCCGCACCTACCCATATCCATGCGCCCAGTGTGCCCATAATGGCGCTGGCAAGCAAGCCACCCATCAGTCCCTCCCAGGTCTTGCCGGGGCTGATGCGCGGTACCAACCGGTGCCGTCCCCAGATTTTACCGGAAGCCATCGCACCTACGTCGCCGGCACTGATGACCAGAATTGCCCACAACAAAAACTGCGGGGCGTATCGCTGCAAAGACACGCTGAAGAGAAGGGCAGGTAATAGTACAGGGAAAGCCGTAATGGCGCTCAACGGGCGCTGCCAGACCGGCGCATCGCGTAACAGGGAGGGGGGCATCAGCACCAGCCCTGTGGCGAGAAGCATCCACCAGATCACACTGCCCAGAGCCAGGGACGCCCAGGGAAGATGCTGCGGGAGCATGAATACCGAAGGAATCAGCGCTGCGAGTACCAGTCCCAAGCCGTCCGACCATGCTATCAGGCTGAGGCGTCCCCATTCCCGCCCTCCCAAAAATGCCAGCAGCATGAGGAAAACGGCGAAAATCCAGAATGGCGCCCGAAAAATCAGCACAAGGGTCAGCAGGAATAACAGGAATGCGGTGATCAGTCGCTGACGGAGCAATCGCCCTCCAGCACCTGATCGCCCGTACGTCCGAAGCGTCGTTGCCGATGCGCGAAAGAATGCAGCGCATGCTCCAGAGCAGCGCGGTTGAAATCCGGCCACAGCGTATCGCTGAAGTAAAACTCGGTATAAGCCAACTGCCAAATCAGGAAGTTACTGATACGCTCCTCGCCACCGGTACGGATCAGCAGATCGGGCTCAGGGATATCTGCCAGACAGAGATGCCGGGCAATATGTGCCGCGGAGAAATCCTCAAGGGCGAGATCCCCCGCCTGTACCGCCGCCATCGCTGCGCGTGCTGCCTGAGCAACGTCCCAACGTCCACCATAATTCACTGCCAGATTGAGCTGGAGTCGCTGATTGTTGCGGGTGAGCGTCTCCGCCTCATCGATGAGCTGGCATATCTCCGGATCCAGTGCGCTGCGATCACCGATGATACGCAGGCGAACACCATTCTCATGCAACTTGCGTGCTTCCCGCCGCAGCAAAAGACGGAACAGATTCATCAGCAAACGAACTTCAATGGCTGGACGTCGCCAGTTCTCGGTGCTGAAAGCGAAAAGCGTCAGGTAGGGAATACCGAGATCCACGCAGGACTGCACCATCTCCCGGACCACCTCGGCACCGCGGCGATGGCCGGCCACCCGTGGCAAATGCCGACGATACGCCCACCGGCCATTGCCATCCATGATGACGGCAATGTGACGCGGCATGGCAGGCAGGGTCAGGTCGGTGGAAGGCATGGCTCAGACCTCCATGAGGTCAGCTTCCTTGGCCTCCACCACGGCGTCCACCTCATCAATATACCGGTCAGTCAGCTTCTGAAACTCCTCCTCAGCCCGCCGCTCTTCATCTTCGGAGATGGTTTTCTGCTTATGGAGTTCCTTGACCTGAGAAATGCTGTCGCGGCGGATGTTCCGAATCGCCACGCGTGCCCCCTCCCCTTCCTGCCGGACCACCTTTACCATTTCCTTACGACGTTCCTCTGAAAGCGCCGGCAAGGGCACGCGAACATTGTCCGAACCCGCCACCGGATTGAGTCCCAGACCGGCGTCACGAATGGCCTTGTCAATTTTGGGAATCAGATTCTTTTCCCACGGTGTCACCAGCAATGAACGAGCATCCGCCACCGAAACCGATGCGACCTGCGCCAGTGGTGTCGGCGCGCCGTAGTAGTCCAGTTGTACGTGATCCAGCAGACCGGCACTGGCCCGGCCAGTACGCAGCCGGGTAAGCTCCCCCTTCAGCGACTCAATGCTCTTCTTCATCCGGGCTTCTGAATCTTTCTTGATGCCTTGAATAGTCATGCAATCTCTCTGCGCACGGAAGTGCCTTCCTCTTCACCCAGCATCACCCGCATCAATGCGCCGGATTTGTTGATGGAAAAAACAATGATCGGCATGTCATTATCGCGGCAGAGGGTGATAGCCGTCGCATCCATAACCTGTAAGTTTTGTTCCAAGACCTGGCTATAGGACAGTTCCCGGTAGCGCATGGCCTCGGGATGGCTGACGGGGTCGTCTGTGTAAACACCGTCTACCTTGGTCCCCTTGAGCACCAGTTCGGCATTGATTTCCACCGCGCGCAGGCTGGCCGCCGTATCGGTGGTAAAAAAAGGATTCCCGGTACCAGCGCCGAAGATGACCACCCGTCCCTTTTCCAGATGGCGGATAGCACGCCGCCGGATATAAGGCTCCGCAACCTGTTCGATATGCAGCGCCGACAGTACCCGGGTCGGCAGACCGAGGTGCTCCAGGGCATCCTGCACGGCGAGGGCATTCATGACCGTCGCCAGCATACCCATGTAGTCGGCAGTGGCGCGGTCCATACCTTCGGCCGCCTTGGCCATACCCCGGAAAATATTACCGCCACCGATCACGATGGCGATCTGTACTCCGGTATCGGAAACATCCTTGATTTCCTTGGCTATACGCTGTACGACCTCACGATCCACACCGTACTGACCATCGCCCATGAGCGCCTCGCCGCTAAGCTTGAGGAGAATACGGGAATACAAGGGCGCCGCCACTCAGGACCCCCGGACTTGCGCCATGACCTCGGTCGCAAAATCCGCGGTGGGGGCCTTTTCTATCCCCTCCCCCACCTCGAAACGGACGAACTCCAGCACCTCGACACCAGGAAAGCCCTGTATCAACTGGCCGACACTGCGGTCAGGGTCTTTGACAAAGGGCTGTCCGGTAAGGGCGATTTCGTTGAGCAGTTTGTTCAGACGTCCGGAGATCATCTTTTCAATGATGTCTGCCGGCTTGCCGCTATCTGCCGCCTGGGTGACCAAAATTTCCTTTTCACGATTCAGACGTTCCGGGGATACATCGCCGGGATGAATCACCTCGGGGCGCGCCGCAGCCACCTGCATGGCCACATCGCGGCCAAGTTCACTGGTGGCCGCCCGGCCTTCCAGGGCCACGAGCACACCGATGCGGCCGCCGTGAACATAGGCGCCGATCACACCATCCATGACCTGCAGGTGCTGCAGGCGACGCAGACTGATATTCTCACCCAGTTTGCTGACCAGACCTTTACGCCGCTCTTCCACTCCGGCATCCGCCAGCAGGGCCTCGGCATCTTTGAGCCCCTGCGCCAGGGCCTGCCCGGCGCAGTCCTTCGTCAGCGCCAGGAAATCTTCATTTTTGGCGACAAAATCTGTTTCGCAGTTGACCTCAAGAACGACGCCCCGCTTTTGGTCCCCGCTGAGGGCTGTGACGATGACGCCCTCTGCGGCCACCCGGTTTGCCTTTTTATCGGCCTTGGCCAGACCACGCGCGCGCAAAAGGTCGATAGCCACCTCCATATCGCCTTCGGCTTCGGTCAGCACCGTTTTACATTCCATCATGCCGGCGCCGCTGCGCTCACGCAGTTCCTTGACTTGTTGTGCACTGATAGCCATGAATGCTTCCTTGGTTATGATGAATGGGTTAGTCTGCGTCGATTTCGATGGTCTCTTCGTCCACCTCGACAAACTCGTCGAGCAGCCCGGATTCCCCACCCTGACGACCATCGAGAATGGCATCGGCCACCAGCGAGGCGTACAGGCGAATGGCGCGGGTGGCATCATCATTACCGGGGATGGGGAAGTCGATGAGCAACGGATCACAGTTGCTATCCACCACACCGATCACCGGGATACCCAGCTTTCGGGCTTCCAGAACTGCGATATTTTCATGGCCAACATCGATGACGAAGATGGCATCCGGCAGACCGCTCATATCCTTGATGCCACCGAGGCTGCGCTCCAGCTTGTCGCGCTCGCGGGTCAGGGTGAGCCCTTCTTTTTTTGTGAGTTTTTCCATGGTGCCATCAGCCGTCATCTGATCCAGTTCATCGAGACGGCGAATGGACTGACGGATGGTCTTGAAGTTGGTCAGGGTACCGCCCAACCAGCGTTGGTTCACAAAGAAGGCGCCGCTGCGGCGGGCTTCCTGCTCGACCGCCTCGCGCGCCTGGCGTTTGGTACCGACAAAAAGGATGCGGCCGTGCTTGCGGGAAATCTGTTCGACAAAGTTGAGCGCCGTACGCAGCATGGGCAAGGTGTGTTCGAGATTGATGATGTGAATGCGATTACGCTCACCGAAAAGGTACGGTGCCATTTTCGGGTGCCAGTAACGGGATTGGTGACCAAAGTGAACGCCGGCTTCCAACAGGGCGCGCATGGTAACATTGCTGCTCATAGAGTTTTCTCCAGTATTCAGGGTTATGATCCGCCACGCGCCTCATGCAGCCATCCTTGCGGACACCCGGCTGCCCTGTAGTGGCACGTGTGAGTATTTAGGCCTAAGCCCAGCGCTTTTTAGCACAAAACCGGGGGCTCTGGCAAATCATCCGAGGCATGCGAATCGGGCGTCTGCCCTGCCCTGCTGGTACGAACGCGGAGCTTCATTCACCATGGCGCCGATGCCACCACCAGTACACCAACGCTACAGCGATCAACAGCAGCAGGAGCACGATCTGCACATGTTGAACGCTTTTCAGCAGAGTCCGTAGCGAGGCGCCAAGGGCATAGCCGATTCCGGCGATGGCCGCCGCCCACACCGCTGCGGCAGCCGGGTTCATCCACAGATAACGCCGCGCTGGATAGCGATGCACCCCTAGCAGGATGGGGGTAATGGTGCGGGTGCCATAGATAAAACGGAAAAACAGCGTCACCCAGTCACCAAAACGGCGGATCAAACCCTCGGCCTGATCCACGTGGCGGCGCAGAAAGCGCGGCAACATATTCAGCAGGCGTTCGCCGTAACGGTAACCGAGCTGGTAAAGCACCTGATCATTGAGCGTACTGCCCAACCAGGAGACGAATATCACCAAGGGGAGATCCAGTACTCCGGCATGGGCCAGGGCACCGGCAACAATCACGACAGCCTCCCCCTCAAGCAGCGTGCCAATGAAGAGAATCCAGTAACCGTACTGGCGCAGAAAGATGACGATCATGTCCAGAGTAATAGGTTGAAGACGCAGCCAGCTCAGCATCTCGTTGATCACATCAATGGTTGCATCCTCCCCGATCGGCCGGGAGCGTCTCCGGCATGGGCAACAATAACAAAGGTGCCGACAGACGCAAATTGGTTCCAGGGCCGATCAAGCAACGCCATCGAGACTGCTTCGCTATTCCGCAAGAATGTTCATTGACTCCAGCGGCATCGTAGGCCGGTACCGGCAAAGTGCTGGCCATAGCCTCCAGCGAAAAACGCGCCAATTGCCGCCCGGTCAGGCCTGCCGCCAGCAGTTACCACTGCAGGTGAAAATCTGGCGTGATCCATTCCTGCTCCTGCTCGAGATCAGCGGCCAGTAGCGGCATGTCCGTCAGCCAGCGCGCTGGCAGGTGCAGGACGACATGCCGGCCGGTCGCCGTCAAATCCGGCGGAGCCACCAGCGGGAGCGCGCCCCGATGAAAAAGGATGGCCAGGCGGAGCAGGATCGCCAACTGCTGAAGAGGCACCACATCCTCTGCGGCGACGCCCAAAGAACGCAACTGGGCAAGACCAGGCAAGCGTTTACGCTGGGCACGGAGCAACGCCGCAACGACACCCTGCTCACGGCGCGAAAAACCCGCGATATCCGCGTTCCGCCAGACATATTCACCATGCTTGTGAAATCCTGAATGGGCGATGTCCAGACCGATATCGTGGGTTAAGGCCGCCCAGTGCAGCCATTGCCGATGCCCTCCGTGGAGCGGCCAGGTCCCGGTCGCAGAGATAAAAAAGCGTTCCGCCCACCGCGCCACACTCTGATTACGCAATACCTGGCTGTGAAAACGTTCCTGCAGGCTGCAGATGCTCATCTCTCGGGTGTCTTCCTGATGGATGCGGCCCAGCAGATCGTAAATGGCCCCCTCGCGCAATGCGCCCTCGGAAAAACGCATTTCCTGCAGGCCCAATGACTCGAAGAGCGCAAAAAGGATGATAAAGCCGCCTGGGAAGACGGCAGCACGATCGGGCTTCAGGCCTTTCAGCCGGGTCAGCGCACGCACCGAACCAAGACGCATCATCTGTTCACGCAGCCAGTGCATGCCTGCGCGGGTGATGCGCGGACCCTGACCGCCCTCGGCAAGGATACGGCCAATCGACTTGATCGTACCAGATGAACCCACCGCCTGATCCCAGCCGTGACTGGCAAAATCCTCCAGCATGGGTTCCACCGCCATGCGTACCCGCTTTTCCAGGCGCTCACAGGCAGGCGCCGTAATCTGCTCATCGGGGAAATAGGCACGGGTGGAGGCCACGCAGCCGAAATGCAGGCTCTCCCGCAGGTCAGGGGTAAACCCTTGGCCCGCGATCAACTCGGTGCTGCCCCCTCCGATATCCACTACCAGACGTCGTTCACGGGCGTCCACCGCAAGACTGTGCGCAACACCCAGATAGACCAGACGGGCTTCTTCACGGCCGGCCACGATTTCCAGCGGATAGCCGAGGGTGCTTTCAATAGCACGGACAAAGCCTTCCGTAGCGCTCGCCTGACGCAGGGTATTGGTACCGATTACCCGCACCCGCTCCGGACGAATGCCTCGTAGACGCTGCCCGAAGCGTGCCAGACAATCCAGTGCGCGTTTTTCAACTTCCGGATCGAGACTACCATCGTCGCGTAAGCCCTCCGCCAGCCGAACGCCTTCGCGCAAACGATCATGCAGACGGATATCAGAGCCAATTTCTTCTGCTACCACCATATGAAAAGAGTTGGAACCCAGGTCCACCGCCGCCAGAAAATTTTCAAGCCCTGCTGTGGCTGCGGATTCTGCCACGGCTATTTCCCCTGGATGCTTTGTTCTACCTCGTCCAACGGAAGATGACGGACACTTTTCCCTTTGGCAAGATAAATGACGTATTCGCAGATGTTCCGGGCATGATCTCCAATACGCTCGATGGCTTTGGCGATAAAGAGCGCATCAATGGCCGGGGTGATGGTGCGCGGATCTTCCATCATGTAGGTAATCAGACGGCGCAGGGCAGAGCGGTATTCCTGATTGAGCACCTCATCGCCTTTGGCGACGGCAATGGCTTCCTCCGCATCCGCACGGGCCAGGGCATCCATGGCGCGGCGCAACATATTCAGGGCATAGTTGGCCATGACGCCCACGTCTCTGAGAAAAGCCGGATTGTCGTTACGTGCGCCATGTCCCATGGCCAAGGCCATATCGGCAATTTTGCTGGCCTTGTCGCCCATACGCTCCAGATCCGCGATGGTCTTGATCAGGGTCATCACCAGACGCAGATCGCTGGCGGCCGGCTGACGCGTAGCCAGAATGTTGATGCACTCCTCTTCGATACGCACCTCGTAACCATTCACCTCGTGGTCACGCCCGATCACCTCACGGGCCAATTCGGCATCTGACTCCTGCAGCGCCTTGATGGCATTCGTGATCTGCTCCTCCACCACACCGCCCATGGCGAGCACCAGGGCGTGGACCTCACGGAGTTCTTCATCAAAACGCTGGGAAATATGTGGTTCTTTGTCCATAGCTGCGCTCCTTAACCGTAGCGACCCGTGATGTAGTCTTCAGTCTGCTTCTTGCTGGGGTTAGTGAATAACTGATGGGTGGAATCAAATTCCACCATCTCGCCCATATACATAAATGCCGTATAATCAGATACTCGTGCCGCCTGTTGCATGTTGTGGGTGACGATCAGGATCGTAAACTGATTCCGCAGTTCGCTCACTAGCTCTTCAATCTTGAGGGTGGCGATGGGGTCCAGTGCGGAGGTCGGTTCATCGAGCAGTATCACCTCCGGTTTCACCGCCACCGCGCGCGCGATACACAGGCGTTGCTGCTGCCCGCCGGACAACCCCAGTCCGCTCGTCTTGAGTTTGTCCTTCACCTCTTCCCAGAGGGCAGCATGGCGCAACGCCTGCTCCACCCGCTCGTCCATCTCCACCTTGCGTAATTTTTCATAGAGCTTGATGCCAAAGGCGATATTGTCATAGATGGACATGGGGAAAGGCGTTGGCTTCTGAAATACCATGCCGATTTTAGCGCGCAGCATATTCACATCCATTCCGGGAGCGAGAATATTCTCGCCATCCAGCAGGACCTCGCCGGTCGCGCGTTGCCCGGGGTACAGGGAATACATGCGATTGAATACCCGCAGCAGCGTCGACTTGCCGCAACCCGACGGCCCGATGAACGCGGTCACCTGATTCTCAGGTATTTCCAGATTGATATCTATGAGGGCCTTGTTGCTCCCGTAAAAAAAGTCCAGGTGGCGGACGGACATTTTGGTTTTCTGGGGTTCCGACATTAACGCGGGCTCCTGTCTTTGATAAGGAAGCGGGAAACAAGGCTCAAGACTAGCACAGCCATGGCAGCTATCAACGCGCCCGCCCACGCCAGATGCTGCCATTCCGGATAAGGACTCATGGCAAATTGAAAAATGACTACGGGGACATTGGCGATCGGCTTGTCCAGATTCGTGCTGAAAAACTGATTACTGAGCGCCGTGAACAGCAGTGGTGCGGTCTCGCCACTGATTCTCGCCACCGCCAGCAGAACCCCGGTGAGTATACCAGAACGTGCGGCCCGATAACTCACCTGAACGATCATCATCCAGTGGGGCGCCCCCAGGGCCAGAGCCGCCTCGCGCATGGTACCAGGGACCATGCCCAGCATCTCATCGGTAGTGCGCAGGACGACCGGTAAAAGCAAAATAGCCAGTGACAAAGCCCCGGCAAGACCCGAGAAGCTCCCCATGGGCACCACCACGACTGCGTAAATAAACAGACCAATCACGATGGAGGGTGCACTGAGCAGAATATCATTAAAAAAACGGATGACTGCCACGAGTCGGCTGCCTTGCGCAAACTCAGCGAGATAGGTGCCGGCCAGGATTCCCACAGGGGTACCAATCATCACCGCCACGCCAATCATCAGCAGGCTGCCCACGAAGGCATTGCGCAAGCCTCCGATACTGCCAGGCGCCGGCGTGTCACCTGTAAACAGTTCCATGTTGAGGGCGGTAGCACCATAAGAGAGGGTGGTCCAAAGAATCCAGACCAGCCAGAAGAGACCAAACAACGTCGTTGCCATGGCCATACCCAGATTGAAGATATTCCAGAAGCGGCGGCGCAGATAACGGGCGTTCCTGACCGTGTTCATAAACCCGCCTTCCCTTGTCCCCGACCGAGACGCCAGAGCATCAGTTTAGCCAGCACCAGCACCACGAAGGTAATGATGAAGAGAATGAAACCCAAGGCCATCAGCGCCGACTTGTACATGGGTGAAAAGGCCTCAGCAAACTCGTTCGCCAGCGCGGCAGCGATGGAGTTTCCGGCGTCGAGCAAAGAGATATGGAGGTCGTGGGCATTACCGATCACAAAGGTTACCGCCATGGTTTCACCAAGGGCACGGCCCAGGCCGAGGAACACCCCGCCGACTACCGCCGTACGGGTATAAGGGAGAACTACATGGCGTGCCACTTCCCAAGTCGTGGCACCCAGGCCATAGGCCGACTCTTTGAGCATCGCTGGCACAACCAGAAAAACATCGCGCATGATCGCGGAAATAAAGGGGATCACCATGATGGCCAGAATAACGCTGGCAGTCAGCATACCAATGCCCATCGGCGGACCGCGAAACAGTGCCCCGATACCGGGCAGAGCACCGAGATGGTCATTGAGCCAGGGCTCTGCGCTGCCCAAAACCGGCGCAAAGACGAAAAGACCCCACATACCGAAGATGATACTGGGGATACCCGCCAGCAGTTCAATGGCGCTGCCGACCGGTTGGCGTAACCATTCGGGTGCGAGTTCACTGATAAATAACGCGATGCCGAAACTGATGGGCACGGCGATCAGCAGGGCGATCAGGGAGCTGACCAAAGTTCCGTAAATCGGTACCAGAGCGCCGAAGTTCTCCGTAACCGGATCCCAGGTATCACTCCAGAAAAAAGCGAAGCCAAAACGATGAAAAGCTTCCCACCCGCGCAAAAATAGGGACAACGCCACTCCGACCAGCAGGAGCAGGACCAAAAAGGCGAGCCCACCCGTCAGCCAGCGGAAGCTCCGATCCATGACATGCAGGCGTCGTGATCGCGCGGGGCTGATGCGAGATGGCACAGCGGGGGACGGCACCGCCGCCATCCTCCGCATTCCCAACTCTGCGTCGCCGGTATCGTCCATATCTTAGCTCACTGGCCCAGATTCCTTTTCCAGTACGCCTCAATCTGCGTCACCGTAGTTTTTGGTAATGGCACATAATCCAGGCTCCTGGCTTCCGCTTGCGCCTGCGGGGCTGTCAGGAACCAGCGCGCAAACTTCAGGACTCCGGTATTAGCCGTCTTGTCGGCGTCCTGACGCATAAGGATGTAAGTCGCAGCGGAAATGGGCCAACTCTGGGCTCCCGGCTGGTTGGTGAGAATCATGTAGAAATCCTCTACCTTGGTAAAGTCCGCATTCGCCGCGGCGGCCTGGAAAGTAGCCAGATCAGGGGTCACCACTTTGCCTGCGGCATTGACCATTTTGCCGTAAGCCATGTGATTTTCCTTGGCGTAGGCATATTCCACGTAGCCGATGGCACCAGGAATCCGCTGTACATATGCAGCGACGCCCGCATTACCCTTGCCACCCACACCGACAGGCCAGGAAACAGCCGTGTTATCGCCCACCCGTTGCTTCCATTCCGGGCTGACCTTGGCCAGATAATTGGTAAAGTTGAAGGTAGTGCCGGAGCCGTCGGAACGATGGACCACAGTGATATTCATATCCGGCAGCTTGACGCCCTTATTGAGGCCGGCAATGGCCGCGTCGTTCCATTTCTTGATCTTGCCCAGGTAAATACCGGTGAGCACGGCGCCGTTGAAGGTCAGTTCACCGGGCTTTATACCGGGGACATTCACGACGGGGGTAATGCCAATAATCACTGCCGGAAACTGGACAAGCTGGTCTTTATGGAGATATTCAGGCTTGAGAGGCATGTCGCTGTTGGCGAAGGCGACGGTTTTGGCCTTGATTTGGGCAATCCCGCCGCCAGAACCGATGGCCTGATAATTCACCATGGTGCCAGTGTTCTGTTTGTAAGTTTCCGCCCATTTGGACAGGACGGGGTAAATGGCCGTGCCGCCTGCGGCAGAAATGGTTTCCGCCTGCGCCAACCCTGCTACACCCAGGCTCATCATACCCAACACAAAAGCCACACCCTTGATTCTCATGATATCGCGCCCCCTATACAGGTTTAGTTAAAAGCTGCACAGAGACTATAGCAAGATTTTATTACCGTTTTATGACACTGCGGAGTCGGAGGGAAAACTGCGGGCCAGATGGAGCGGAAAATGCGCAGTAAAAGTGGTTCCCTTGCCCACTTCACTAGCCACTTCCAGATGCCCCTGATAACGCTCGATGGCGTGACGGACAATGGCCAGTCCCAACCCCGTGCCCCCCATACGTCGAGAGCGACCTTTGTCCACCCGATAAAAACGCTCGGTGATACGCTGCAAGTGCTCGGCAGCGATACCATCGCCGGTATCCTGCACCACCAAACGCAGCTCGCCAGAGCGACGCTCCCAGCGCACGCTGACGGTGCGGTCTGCCGGGGTATATTTGATGGCGTTTTCCAATAAATTTCGGATGATGCTGGTCAGATCGATGGTTTCTGCGAAAATGCCCAAGTCGCCATCCAGCGCCGTATCGATCTGCAAACGTTTTTGCACTATGGCGGGCGCCAGGGTGTCCAGCGTGTTGTGTATCATATCCGCGAGCATGAGCGTCTCGCAGTGTTCCGGATTCGCCTCGGCGGCCTCCATACGTGCCAGAGACAGCAAGTCTTCGACCAAAGACTGCATGCGCAGCGTCTGCTGTTCCATGAGACGAAGTTGACTACTCACCTCATCATCGGCAGCGATGGGACTGTCCAGCATGTTTTCCAGGAAACCGCGTACCACCGTCAGCGGGCTGCGCAACTCATGGGAGACATTGGCTACGAAGTCCTGACGGACCTGTTCAAGCTGACGGATACGGGTCACGTCCCGGAAGATGACCAAAGCACCCGCATCGGCGAGGGGATAGCGCATGCCCTCCAAAATCTGTTGCGCATCTGCAGGGGCCGGAAGCTGCAGGCTGGGCGGCCCCTCGCCGGCGAGAAAGGCGCGCAGATGCGGAGTTCGCAGCCAGAAGGCCAGCGGCTTGCCCGCATCATCGGGCCACTGCAGTTGCAGCAAGCGGATACCCGAAGGATTCACCCAGAGCAATTGGCCACGCTCGTCCATCAATACCACAACATCGGGCATTGCCTGCAAGGCGTCACGCAACTGTACGATCTGGGCACTGAGCTGGCGATGCTGCGCCTCCTGATCACGCCGCCAGTGGTAACCCTCGGCAAACGTCTCCTCCCACATCCCCCCCGCCAACGGTGGCAACAAGGTATAGGGGTTACGGAACCAAGCGCTGAAACTCTGGGATTGCTGGCGATGCCATCCCACCCAAAGTGCCAGCAAGAAAGCGATGATTACCAGTGGGAGGTAGGACCAGGTGTACAGATCATCGGCGGCCAGAAAAATCGGAATCAGCGCCCAGAGCGCTACGGGGGAAAACCAGGCACGGAGGTACTTCACGCCGGAAAGATATGCCGGTGTGTGCTGTGGCGTGCTGAACGCGCAAAAACCACCACACCAGTCATCGCTCGTCCACCACTTCCCGCTGGAAACCCAAGGCACTACAGCGATAGCCTTCGCCCCTGACAGTTTCGATGATCTGGGCGTAACCATGGTGCTCCAGCCCCCGACGCAAGCGGCGAATGTGGACGTCCACAGTGCGCTCTTCGATAAAACTCTGCCGCCCCCAGATCTGATCGAGCAGCATATCCCGCGAAAAGACCCGTTCCGGGTTGGTGACAAAAAGACGCAAAAGACGAAACTCGGTAGGACCGAGATGAACCTGTACCTCACCGGCGTAGACCCGATGCGCACGCAGATCCACATGCAGATCTCCAAGCCGTACCCGGCCCGCCGCCGTACCGCCGTAACTGCGCCGAAGCAGGGCATTGACCCGCGCCACCAGCTCCCGCGGAGAAAAGGGTTTGGCCAGATAATCGTCCGCACCTGATTCCAGACCATGCACCCTGTCACCCTCCTCACCGCGCGCGGTAAGGAGAATGATGGGCAGCCTCCGGGTTTCTCCACGGCGGCGCAGCATACGGCACCATGACAGGCCATTTTCGCCGGGAAGCATCCAGTCAAGCACCAGCAATTGCGGCCCCCAGGTCTGGAGTACCGCTTCCGCCGATTCGACACTGCCCTCACAGCGCACATCAAAGCCATTACGCTGCAGGGTAACGCGCAGGAGTTCCTGAATGCCTTCCTCATCCTCCACTACCAGGACACGGGAGGATACCTTGTCTTCGTCCATACCTGCCTTTTGCCCAGATACGCCCATCATCCGCTTATTGTGGCGCAAGCCCTGGCGGAATGCCAAGACATTGCACACCAAAATAACCCCGTCAGTTACAGGATGGGAAGGATCATGTTCTCAGGCGCGGCGGGCACGACCCGAAGGCACCGCTCCCGAACCCGGCCGACCCCGCCCTGCGGCCTGAGCCGGACGGCGCGGCGCCGCTGACGGTGCATGACCGGAGAAAGACTGTCGCGGCTCGAAACCGACGACGATCTCCCGGTCGAAGGAGCGACGCAGGAGCTTTTCCACGTCCTGTAACTGCTTGCGCTCGTCGCAGCTCACCAGCGATACGGCCTGGCCGTTGTTGCCGGCGCGACCGGTCCGTCCGATGCGATGGACGTAATCTTCGGGCACATGGGGAAGTTCAAAGTTCACCACGTGGGGCAGCTCGCTGATGTCGATACCGCGGGCGGCAATATCCGTCGCCACCAGGACCTGCACTTTGCCTTCCTTGAACTCCGCCAGGGCGCGGGTACGGGCGCCCTGGCTCTTATCGCCGTGGATCGCCATAGCCTGCATCCCATCCTGTGATAAGTGCCTGGCAAGGCGGTCGGCACCATGCTTGGTGCGAGTGAAAACCAGCACCTGCCCCCATTGATGTTCTTCGATCAGATGGGCAAGAAGCTCGCGTTTGCGGTCCTGATCGACGGCAAAAACCCGTTGGGCCACATTATCGGCAGTGGCATTGCGCGCCGCGACCTCAACGCTGGTCGGGTTGTTCAGCAGGCCGTCAGCCAGACCACGGATTTCCGGCGAAAACGTCGCCGAGAACAGCAGGTTCTGGCGCTTTTTCGGCAATACCGCAAGGATGCGCCGGATGTCACGGATAAAGCCCATGTCGAGCATGCGATCGGCTTCGTCGAGCACCAGAATTTCGATGTGAGAGAGGTCGACACTGCGCTGCTGGACATGATCCAGCAGGCGACCGGGGGTGGCTACCAAGATATCTACGCTGCGGCGCAGTTTTTGCATTTGGGGATTGATCTTGACCCCACCGATGAGCATCAGCGAGCGCAGGGGAAGATAGCGCCCGTACAACTGCACGCTCTCCTCTACCTGCGCCGCCAGTTCGCGGGTAGGGACCAGAATCAGCGCACGCACACTGGAAGGAGCACGTGAAGCGCTATCTGCAGTAGCCGCCAGTTTGTGCAGGATGGGCATGGCAAACGCGGCCGTCTTGCCGGTACCCGTCTGTGCGCCCGCCAGCAGATCAACACCGGACATGACTACCGGGATCGCCTGTTCCTGAATAGGGGTGGGACTGGTGTAGCCACGTTCGGCAGCCGCACGCCAGATAGGCTCAGAAAGGCCCAGAGATTCAAAAGACGACATAAGTTTTACTCCGAAAACACCGGCCTCGCCACAAGGGCGACAGTCCAAGGCAGACGCTTCATAAAGGTGGGAACCAGTGCGACGCGCGTCATGCAGACTGAGGCATGACGGCAAGCGCACTCTAACAGAACAGATTACCCATTACGAGTGATAAATGGTGACGGCCATATCCAGACAAAAGCGCTGGGGTGCCCAGGACGCAATCAGGGACCACCCTGTGGCTGCCGCGATTTGTCCGGAGGCCCCCGATCTGGATGCTGCCCGGGGCGCTGCGGAGGTGGCGCGAAGCGCGGCCGCTGCCCTTCCGGAGCCTGCGCCCTGTAGCCCGGGAAAACCTGCGGAGGTGAAACGAATCGCCCCGGCGCGCCCATGGGTGCGGGCGGTGGCGGCGGCAAAGGTACACCCACGGGCGGTCTGGGAGGTAGCGGTATCCCGCGGCGCATGGGCGGCGGCGGCGCCGCAAAATAACGGTAATAATAGGACCGAGGATAGTAGTTCCACAGTTGGGTCTGAAAATATAATTGTGGGGTGTAATACTGGGCGTAAGCGCCGGGTGGATACCAGTAACCAGCCGCAGGGTAACCGCTGTAATACCCCTGGCTGCCATAAGCATAATAATCATAGCCGGTGGGGTATACGGCGCAACCCGCACCCGCCCCGAGAAGCAAGCCGGCCATGACCACGAAACGTGGTTTTTTCATACGCCTCCTTCCATTCGCGGCGATGCCCCGTGGCATATGCAGTTCTCGCCCTGAGCCGCAGCCACCAATTCGTGAAGAATACCGCATTCCGATGTCGTATGCTGTCCATGGCAGCGCCCGCGCAACTGTTCAAGCTGATACGCCAGCATCTGAAGTGACTGCAGCCTTTCCTGCACCTGGGTAAGATGGGTATCAATCAGTCCGTCAACATCCCGACAGTCATCCGCAGGATGATCCAGCAGATGCAAAAGGCGCTGAATATCGGCCAGAGGCATATCCAGATCCCGGCAGTGGCGCACAAAGGCGAGCCGCTCCAGATGTGCCGGACCATAGACGCGATAGCCGTTTGCCCGTCGACCGGGGGAACCCAGAAGACCCATCCGCTCATAATAACGGATGGTATCCAGACTTACCCCTGATGTCTGCCCCAAAGCGCCAATTTGCATAAAGCCCCCACAAAGGAAACAGGCATATTATACTCCCTTGACCCTGGAGTAGCGCCAGGGTTTTTAATGCGCAATATTCAACCAAAATGCTGAGGAGTGCTATATGGCACACGACCACACTGATCATACAGAATCCCCGTATACCCATGCGCCCCCTCATGATCACGGACACCGCCATGGAACGCATGGTCATGCCCCCGTGAATGGCCGTGCTTTTGCGATCGGCATTGGACTCAACCTGAGCTTCGTACTGACCGAGGCGGTGTTCGGGGTGCTTGGGCATTCCCTCGCGCTGTTGGCAGACGCCGGCCATAACCTCAGTGACGTTCTGGGGCTGCTCATGGCCTGGGGAGCGAGTGCCCTTGCCAACCGTCCCCCTTCGGGGCGATTTACCTACGGACTACGCAGCTCGTCCATTCTCGCGGCGCTGGCGAACGCCGTCTTTCTGTTGGTGGTCACCGGCGGCATCGCCTGGGAAGCCATTGAGCGGCTGCTGCACCCGGCCTCTGTAGCAAGTGTCATCGTAATCGGTGTGGCGGCCTTCGGGGTAGTGATCAACACAGGGACAGCCCTGCTCTTCATGTCGGGACGAAAAGGCGACTTGAATATCCGTGCGGCGTTTTTGCACATGGCAGGCGATGCAGCCATCTCTTTTGGCGTAGTTATTGCGGGGATCGTGATGCTGTTTACCCACTGGTTCTGGTTGGACTCTGCGGTCAGTCTGCTTATCAGCACGTTGATTGTGATGGCCACCTGGGGTTTATTGCGTGACTCCGCCCATCTGGCGCTGCACGGCGTCCCCCCGGGTGTCGACACCGACGCAGTACGGGGTTATTTGCTTGGGATACCCAATGTCACGGCCGTGCATGATCTGCATATCTGGGCCATGAGCACCACCGAAACTGCGCTGACTGCGCATCTGGTCATGCCCGACGGTTATCCCGGCGATGCGCTGCTCCATGAAATCAGTGAGGAATTGCGCGCGCATTTTCAGATCGTCCATCCTACCTTGCAAGTGGAAACAGGCGATCCGGGCCATCCCTGCAAGCTGGCCGGGGAGCATCTGGTATGAGATGGCGGCAGACCTGACATACCCATATCGGGCGTGCCAGAATCTGCGCATCCACCTCATATCATTGATCTCGATGCAAACCGGACAGATAAGCCGCCACATCCTGCATTTGCCGGTTTGTCAGCTTTTTTGCCACGGGCTGCATGATGGGATTCACCCGGTTTCCATCATGCAGATAGGTTAGCTGCTGAACGATATATCCATATCGCTGGCCGGCCAATCGCGGAAATATCCCTCGACCTGTCGCGTTCACGGCGTGGCAGGCCATACACGCGGGAACACCCTGTGCAGCGATGCCATGCAGAAATATCTGCTGACCCGCGGAGACTCCGGAACGTGGCGAGGACGCGCTGTGCATCGGCGGTTGCGCCGCATAATACTTCGCAACCGACTGGATTTCCTTCTGACCCATGGCCTGCGCCACGGGCCACATGTAAATCTGCGCATCTTGATCCGCACGGGTATGCGCCTTGAACTGCTTCAGTTGCCATGCCAGATATTGCACCTGCTGACCACTCAGGCGCGGGACCATCGGATAGATGGTATTTTCGCCGGTCTGCCCATGGCAGATCATGCATGACTGATGGACAGATTGTGGCACCTGCGCCAGTGCCGGACTTGCGCCCAATATCGCCAACGCTACGGCGGCACTGCAGATAACACCCTTCTTTTTGGAAGGAGCGAAACGGTTCGATGATAATATAGGATACATAGCCCACCCCCTCCTTAAAATGATATCCAGGTCAGCAGCTCAAGAGTATTGTATGCGGAAGCGCCGAAACTGCTGGCGGTACTGCTCGTCAGCCCGCGAAATTGGTTAAACATGGTGTAGCGCAACGAAAATCTGGTGTTCCACCAGGGCAAATAAGACGCCTCGATCCACTCTCCATTGGTATCAGGAGACCCGGTAGCGGAGTAGCTCGCCCCCCAGAGCGTCTGGTTGGCGGAACCCCACGTGTCCAGATATCCACCAGATACACCATAATGATCGTGGTACCAGTAAGAACCATTTATATTGAGGGAATTGAGATTTCCAGTGGCGGAACTTGAAAGCGCAGCACCCGGACCAAATGTCTGATCCTCATGTATCCAGTCCGCGTGCAACGTGACATTGCTGTTGTCCGCCGTATCCAGCCATTGCAATTGGCTATCCAGATCATAATCGTCGAAGCTGTCCACGGGGCCGCCTTTGGTGTTGGGACTATCATACAGCCGACTCCACATCCCATAGGTACCGACTTCCCAGTTCCAGTTACCCCAGTCGTGCTGATAGGCCAGGCGAACATAGGGGGCAACACCCTGCATTCTGCCGTCATTAGCATATCCGAATGCTCCGCCGGAGTTCGCCTGCACACCAATACCGTCCGCGTTGGTGTATCCGTCAGCCTCGAAGTAGAGCCAGTTGGCCTTATCCTGCCCAAAAATATAGGCTTCGTAAGTACCGATACCCGCAAGAGGATAACCGGCGCCATGCGCGCCTTCGATAAAGGTGGTGGGTATCTGTCGGATGGCACTATATTTGGAACTGGAGAACGGCGCGTACCAGTCTGGTACCGTGTTGTAGATATCCGGCTCGGTCGGCGTATTATTCACTTCGACACCGGTGATCAGCAGTTGGTCTGGACCCAGGTTCCATGGGTGCGCCCAACGGATGTCGCTGTCGTCCATACCGAAACCGCCTCGGCCGCTGTATGTCAGATGCAGGAATGCACCAATATGGGGGGTGATTTCCCCCGCATAGAACAAACTCACCTGCTGCGGAAATTGAATGTCATTCTGGTTACCCGGCGGGTTGGATACCCCTGCCCCATTAAAGGCCGCCTGGCCCGCTGCCACGTTGGCATAGCTCGCCTGAAAAAAAATAGAAAACTGCGATACGCGCATCAGCAGAAGTGCAGTGCTTTTCCCAAACTTTGCTTCCAGCTTCTGCTGCCGCTGAACATTATTACTGGTATACCCCAGCAGCTTGAACATACGACCCATGGGGGTGAGCTGAGGATATGATGTATGGCACGTTGCGCACGACCAGCCGGTCTGACGAGCAAATGTCGGCAATGCCAGTGCATTGCCCGAAAATACGGCCGCCCCAACCACAAACGTAGCGTATGTAGCCCAACGAATTTTGTGTTTCCACTGCATGCTCCGCGACTCGGTTTTCATATTTGATCTCCCTTTTTTGATCTTTCTTCCTTTCCTGGGTTGAAAACCCACACCTGCCCTTGTTGCCACTTCGTTAACCTTTCGCGCCGAAAGACAAATCCCCGACATCGAAACATCCCAAACGTTACGAACCGCCACTTGACCTGTTAGCATTCATAAACATAGTGATTAACTGATACAGATTCACAAAAGAACCAGGGCCATCGCGCTGATCGCCTTTGACCGGAATACGCAGTCCTGCGACCACCGCACAGATACTCCGCCTGGTTGGGGTCCAGAGCGTACGGGAAAACCCATCTCCGTCACCACTCGATGCCAAACAGATGCACGTAACAAATATGTTAACATGCGTTTATCGTTTTGTACGATACAGGTGTAATTCTTTTTCAGTCGAATGTCAACCAATCGACAGGACATATCCGCGACAGATTCGCCATGCTATTAAACAAGATAATAATCAACCAGATAAATGATCACTAAATTATTCTATGTGCGCATTGTTGGATATTGGGAGTCGTGCTTGGGCGTCAACTCGGAAAACCATCCAATGAGGATTGGGTGGAGAACTGCACGGTACCCATTGCGTATCTGGATGGTTATCTGGAACTGGTGCGATGACGGGCGGATGGTTTGCCCGCGGGGTTCGAAGCAGACTTGCCGCCCGCGACGGCAACAGCGTAAAACGCCTGCAGACGTTCAGCCATGGCTGATTCGGCCCATTGGGTGGCCAGTTGTCTGGCTTCCTGCGCCATCCGCGCGCGCAGCACATCATTGGACAAAATGACGGCACAGACCTCGGCAAAACCGGACGCCTGGGCCGGCGCGGGTCGTGTGCCGCGGCCACTGGTCACAAAGTCCGCCGCACCCATGGCCGCAATGGCGACGAGAGGTAGCCCCGCTGCCAGGGCTTCAAGCAATACCATGCCCTGCGTTTCGGTTTCCGAGGCGAACACCAGAAGATCAGCGGCGGCGTAGGCATCCCGCAAGGCCGTGTCATGGTCCAGATAGCCGAGAAAGCGGACCTGCTCGGTCAGATCCTTTTCGACGACCTGCTGTTCCAGGGATTCCCTGAAAGGGCCGTCGCCGGCCAGCAGCAAAAGGATATCCGGGAAAGTCGCGCGCAGGTACCCGACCATTTCCACCAGCAGGGTGATGTTTTTTTCCGGAGCGATCCGCCCGGCATAAAGCAGCACCAACCGATCTGCCGCGATACCGTGGCGATCGCGAAAGGCGGACCGGTCCCCCGTTGTTTGCGCGGTCAGATCAATGCCAGTAGGGATGACCCGGATCGGGGTATTGACGCCGTAGCCCCAGAGCACCGTCGCCATGGCCATGGAGGGCACGATCACCCCGTCCACCGCCTGGCACTGCTGACGTGAGGGGATCCGGGCCAGGGCTAGGCGCAGGATTTTGGGTATGCCCGCATAATAGTGACCGATGTAGGCCTCAAAGTAGGTGTGGTAGGAACTCAGGACCGGTATCTCCAGCCTACGGGCGAGATGGGTGCCCATATAATGGGCGGCAAAGGGGGTTTGGATATGCAGCAGGTCATAACGGCGGGAGGCCAGCTCAGGCGTCATGCGCAGGAGTGCCCAAGGCCGCATCAATCGTTCTTCGGGATAAAAACCCGTTTTCCAGGCCGGCACACGCATGATGCCGGGATCATCGCTCGGCACGGAAGATCCATAATCGGGGACCAGCAGATCCACCGTGTGTCCAAGTCCCTGCAGCCCGCTACGAAAGCTGCGAATCGAGGTAGCGACGCCGCTGATGCGGGGGAAATAGGTATCGGAGAGCATCAGTATGCGCATCGGTGTGTCCTTGCGAAAGAGATTCAAGCGTCATCACGGCGGAGCAAGTGCTGGTCCCAGTTGTTCGCGATAGGCGGCTTCGAGCACATCGAAACTGTGCGTCCAACTCTGGGATTCGGCCCGCAGGCGACCAGCCGCACCGAACTTATGGCGGAGACCGGAATCCTTACTGAGGAGTTGTAACATGGGGGCCCAGTCACTGCCCGGAGGCAGCAGCAATCCATGAACAGCATCATCCACCTGCTCGTTCACCCCAGGGCAATCATAAGCGAGGATCGGCAGACCGCTGGCTTCGGCTTCGAGCACCACATTCCCGAAGGTTTCACTGCAGGAGGGGAAGCAGAACAGATCGGCGCTGGCATACCAGCGCGCCAGATCCATGCCCTGCTGCATGCCGACACAGAGAATGCCTTCATGGGAGAGGCCGCTGAACCCTGGGCGCAAGGGACCGTCGCCCACCAGCACGAGCACCGCTGTGAGACCGCTTCTGCGCAGCGTGCGAAAGGCAGTAATGAGCGGTGTGAGATTCTTTTCGGGAGCCAGTCGTCCCACATACAGCAAGAGTCGGCCCTCCGGCCCCAGGCCCAAGCTTTCCCGCAGCGTTTCATCCCGCCATTGGGGATGAAAACGCACGGTATCTACGCCTCTACCCCAACGACGTAATTGCTGAAATCCTTGCGCCCGCAGACGATCCAAGGTGCTCTGGCTGGGAACCAGCGTGAGTTTGCCCGCATTGTGAAAGGCGCGCAGATAAATTCTCGCCCCATGGCCCAGCAGGGGTAACCCGTAATGTGCGGCATACTGATCAAAATTGGTGTGGAAGCTGGTTACCGCGGGAATGTGCAGACGCCGTGCAGCGATGAGGGCGGCGAGCCCCAAAGGACCTTCCGTGGCGATATGGACGATCTCGCTGCCCCACCCCCGCAACCAGCGCTGCAGGGTGGCAGGGGTGGCACAGCCGAGGCGCACCTGTCGGTAGAAAAAGAGGGGCAGTGCGGACATGAGGCCTGGACTCGGGGACTCCCCCACCTGTCGTGGACGGATGAGGGTGACTTCGTGACCTCGGGCCCGCAAGGCCTCGACGGCGCGCCCCAGGGTGATGGCCACCCCATTGATCTCCGGCGGGTAGGTCTCCGTGACCAGGGTGATCCGCATCGCGGTTTCCGTCATGCGCCACTGGTCTCGGGCGGGACCCGGACAGCCGCGATCCGCGTGCCCACCAGGATCTCCAGCAGAGCCGCCATGCCGAGCAGCTCCCGCCATTCCTGCGGTACGACCATATTCAGTACCTGCCCATACCAGCGCAAGGTGTGCCCCCCAAGCCTCTGCGAGAAAGGTTTCCTGCCCACGGACGGGTGCGGTTGAGGGTTACCACCCTATTGCTCTGCGGCAAGCCCTTCCCGGTCTATGTCCTGTTCGGCGGCCAACCAACAGGCTTCCGCCTGGTCGGCCGGGAATCCTTTCTGTTCCGCCAGAAAATAGGCGGCCTCGGCAATCCGGTGATGCCGTAGCTCAGGGTCACTCACCATCGGTGCGGCTACGGAAGCAGGCGTTTCGGTGAGCGGGAGGGGACTGAACGGGACTTGTTCATGGCTATCCGGTGTTTCATGTATGGAGGTCATGGCATTCTCCTGAATATCCGTGGATGGGCGATACCAAAGTGTCATCGTGAATCATACAGATCGAATGTGACAGTTTCGTGAACATCTGCTGGAATATTCGCTGCCTTGGATCGAAGTCAAGGAAGGGTCTCGGTTGGTCTGACGCGGATCTAGTGCATGTCTCCCCAGGTTTGCGGCTATACTACCGGGGCAAAAATCCTCAACCTCGACCTGACCAGGGGAGTCCCATGCCGCCGCACACTGCGCCGAAGAATGCTGAGGAGCCGCTCGGTATCACCTGCCGCGCCATTTTTATTTCCGATCTTCATTTGGGCACTCGAGGCTGCCAGGCGGAGGCTTTGCTCTCCTTTCTACGTCATTATCACTGCGAATACCTGTATCTGGTGGGAGACATCCTCGACCTCTGGCAACTCAAGCGCCGCTGGTACTGGCCGCCCGCGCACAATACTGTGGTACAAAAGATCCTTCGTCTCGCCCGGCATGGGGTGAAGGTACGCTATGTACGGGGCAACCATGACCCGGTTTTTGAAATGCTTTCCGATCTCGTCCCTGTGGAGGGGGAGCGTATCCTGCTGGGAGATATCCAAATCGTGGACAGCTGCGTTCACGAGACCGCCGACGGCCGCCGCCTATGGGTGATCCATGGGGATCAATTCGATGTGACGATGCGGTATGCCCCCTGGCTTACCCGGCTCGGGGATCACGGTTATACGCTGCTCCTTTTCATCAATCGCCGGTATCAATGGGCAATACGCCGCATCGGTCTGCATAGCCGCTGGTCCCTGAGCGCGACCATCAAACGCCGCGTCAAACAGGCAGTGCAGTTCATTGGCGACTATGAACAGGTCTTGGCGCAGGCATGCCGCCGGGAGGGCTACGAGGGGGTCATCTGCGGCCATATTCATCATGCGGAGATCAAGGAAATCGAAGGCATCCTGTATCACAACGACGGCGACTGGGTGGAGAGTTGCACGGCGCTCGTGGAACACGCAACGGGGCGCCTGGAACTGGTGCGTTGGGATGGGGAATCCCAGGTCTCCCTGCGTTGAGGTACCCTTATGTCTTGGAACCAGCCCGAGCACATCGGCCACCGTCAGATAATCGCGTGACACGAGTTACTTCGACAGCCACCGTGGAGGCTGTCGAAAAAATCCGGTGATGATGTCGGGCGCGCGAATGACGAACTCGGCGATACCCTTGAAGACATATTGCGGTGTGTTGGGCGTGAAATCGGCGATCAGCTTGTTGTAGAGGGTCAGGTTCGGCGCCAGCACGAAAAAGTTGTTGATGCCGTGGGCCAGATGCAGGTAGCTGATGAAGGCACCCATCAGGCGCGTCTTGCCCACGCCGGTGGCGAGCGCAAAGCACAGCGAGGGAAACTCGCTGCGGATAGCCTCCGAATGCCATTGAGTCGACCTTTGCCACTGTGCGCCACCGGACGTCGCGCACCAAAAACTGCGTATCGCGCAACAGCTTCACTGGATTGGGCTTCAAGATGCTGCGGCAGGCCAAAAAGCGCTGGATGGGGATTTATGCCGCTGAGAAAGTCCAAGACCTTTTTGCGGGAATGAAATTCATCGATGGATTACCGGCCAATGAAACCCTGCCTGGGGACCAGCAGGACGCCGCCTAGGCTATGTTAGAACGCGCTCATGCATCTTGCCTCGGCGGAAAACGGCGGTGTTTTGACTTCGCCATGCAGCCACGCCAGTGGTTTACGCATGCTTACCCATGCTCAAGAGCATATGTCAGCATCGACATATACCCAAGGGGCATTTGCAAGGGCAATGAGGGCACCCACATCGTCATGTTGACAACAGATATACACAGCTTTATTGTCTGTATATTCTGTATATCTTTCATGTACACAGATAGGAAGTGACCCATGCGTGACGCTGCCATCAATCTCCGCGCCCTGCCAGAGCAACGTGACCTGATTGATCACGCCGCCAGCCTGCTGGGTAAAAATCGGTCCGACTTCATGCTCGAAGCCGCCTGCGACCGTGCCCAGGCCGTGGTGCTGGATCAGGTATTTTTCAGTCTGGATACGGCTAAATTTGCGCGGTTCACCGCCCTGCTGGATGCCCCGCCTCAACCCAATCCCGGGCTCAAGCGTCTCATGGCCGTGAAAGCGCCCTGGAGCGTAGATTCCGCGTGACCATCCTCATCAGCGAGCCACAACCGATTTCTGCCGGCCACCTGCTGGATGGTTTCAATTCAGGGGAAGCCAGCCTTGACGACTGGCTTAGGCGATGGGCGCTGCCTAACCATCTGAGCGGAGCCAGCCGCACCTTCGTTGTCACCGATCCGGATCATCGTGTTCTGGGCTACTACGCTTTGGCTGCGGGCGCCGTCTCCCATCAACTGGCGACAGGTCATATTCGCCGGAATATGCCGGACCCTGTTCCTGTGATGGTTCTGGGACGACTCGCCGTTGATCGGCGCGTCCAGGGCAGAAAGCTAGGGGCAGCCCTATTACAGGATGCAGTCAACCGGACCGTTACCGTATCACAGGATGTCGGCGTGCGCGCCCTGCTCGTTCACGCTATTCACGACCATGCAAAGAGCTTCTATGAATACTATGGATTCAAGGAGTCACCACAAGATCCGATGACCCTGATGCTGCGTCTGGATACCGTGCTCACCCCGTCATAACAAAACGCTTCGCACCACACCCCCATTGTTCAGGTCATCACCGATGCGCGGCATACACCGGACCTCAATGTTTACTACCTGTCGAGCAACCCCATCTTGTCCGCATTGCGGCGGGATCATGCCCGTGGTGTGAAGGTGCAGACGATACTCGACCAGTATCCTTATGGGATTAAACCGTGGATGGTACGCAGGGAGGCGTGGGCTGTCCGGGAAACAGGCGCTTCCCTGCACTGGGCTCCCGCCCGTTTTGCGGCTACACCGCCAAAAAACCGAGAGTATCTGGAGGTTACGACCACCCCGGCCATCGTAAAGTCTGCACAGATGGTGTTCGATGTCGGTGTCCACCACCCAAGCATAGCCTGCGCGGATCTCCGCCTGGACTTGCCGCACGGCCTGGTGGGCCGAGCGTCCGGGGCAGAACCCGTAACTGCTGGGGTGGAAGTGAGGTTTCCATTCGGCGCTGATGATTTGCGCGATGGCTTGGCTTCCTGAATCGGTCTACCACGGTGGGGATGCCCAAAGGCCGTTTCTTGCAATGGGGTTTGGGGATTTCCAAGCGTTTGACGGGTTGACATATCAGGAAAAGATAAAGCCCCTAAATATTCAGGGGCTTACTTACGGTAATTGGTGGAGGCGGCGGGAATTGAACCCGCGTCCGCAGTACCTAGACCACCGGATCTACATGCATAGTTTGTCTATTGGCTTTAACCGCACCGCCCTCCGACAGACAGGATGACGACATGGCGATTCTGCTTTAATTTAGCACGCATCCCACAGACTAGAATACGAACGATTCCGTGTTTCATGACCCTCCGCGCGCCTTTCGGCTCCGGATCCACAGACAAATCCGGGCAGAGGGCTCACTGCTTAAGCAGCGAGGGCGTAATTGCTGTCGTTGGCAATTATGAATCTGCGACCAGTTTTAAGAGCGAACCGCAGCTCTGCATGCACCGAAGGCTTCGCGACCTGCGTCGAAGCCGGTCGCCCCCTATTCACTCTATTGGACAAGAATACGGCCCAAAAGTTGCGCAAGCCAAAGCTCTCGTCCACCGCCCCATATTACAGGAGAACCATCCGCCTGACTATGCCACAAACCGCTAGTGCAGCGGTTTACCCGCAGCAAACAGCAGCGCGATATCCGTATCCGCAAAACGATAGACCTCATGACAGTATTCACAGGTGACGATGACTGCACCTTCTGTGGCCAACGCCTCTTCCGCTTCCGCTTGCCCCAGTGACACCAGCATCCGCTCCACCCGCTTACGGGAACAGGAACAGGAAAAGGTCAAAGGCTGCTCGGTATGCAAACGCACCGCTTCCTCCGGGAAAATCTCCGGAAGAAACTGCTCAGGCTGCGCCTTCAGCAGAGACTGGTCCGATCCGATGGCGATAAACTGGGTAGCCACCCGCCAATCCTCGACCCGGAGTACACCGGGTAGCCGTTGCAGGAAATAACCTCCGGCCTGCTGCGCCGCCACGTCTACCGCCAATCGGAAATAGGCGGGCGACTGCACCGACTCTGTAAAATAGGCGTTCAGGGATGCCGTCAGCGTTTCCCGTAATGCCACCAAACCCTGATAGCGATCCCGATCCATCCCCATGTCCACAGTGATGGCGAGCAGCGCATCGGGCAGATTCGAGAAACCCGCCGTAGCGCCCTCCTCCCAGCGACCATAGGCCCGCATGCCACCCGCCGCCGTCATCTCCGCCACCAGCAGCTTCAACGGACCCTTGCTCTGCGTCTGCATGATCAAGCGCTCATAGTTTTTCTGGGTGGTAGCCAATAGCGCCAGGCCCACCAGCACCTCGCCCAGAAGTTTGGCCATATCCTCCGGGCCAGAAAAATCCTGCAGCACCCGCGCGTAGATGCCATCCAGGCGGCAGCGTGCGCCCCGCAAGGGCAGCGTTTCCCAATAAAAACTCTGTGAAAAATCAGTCATGCGCTTCCTCAAATTCCAAACTTTCCAAACCCTGCCCCATCAGCGGCAACAAAGCACGCTGGAGTTGTTTGAACAGACGGGGATCGTATGCTTCCTGCGTGGCAAGGAGTTCTTTCATGTGTTGGCGCTCCGTCGGTTTGCCGAAACAGGCCGGACAATTTTCATGAATCACCGGCAGGGCTTGCTCCGTGGCAAATTGGCGCGTTTGCCTTTCCCGGCAGTACACCAGGGGGCGGATCACCCGTAAATCGCCTTCCCGCACTCGGTAATGGGCCTTCATGGTGCGCAACTCGCCATTGTAAAACATGGACATGAAGAAGCTTTCGGCGAAATCGTCGAGATGTTGCCCCAGCGCCAGGACCTGATAGCCTTCGCGCCGCGCGCAGCGATACAACACACCCCGCCGCATCCGCGCACAAAAACTGCAATAAGAGCGCCGTAGCAGGTGCTTTTGTGCCCGCTCGTAAATATTCTGTCGCTCCAGAAAGTACGGGATACCCAGATCCAGCAGATAAGGGACCAGCGGCTGCGGGTCATAATCCGGACTCATGGGGTCGACAGTGGCCACCCCCAAGTCAAAAGGCACCGGGGATTGCCGCTGCATGGCCCGCAGCAGGTGCAGCAGGGTCAGCGAATCTTTTCCGCCGGACAGGCCGAGCAGGATGCGATCCCCCGGCTGAATCATGCGGAAATCGGCAACCGCCCGGCCGATCCGGCGCTGTAATAGTTTCGGCACGGGCAGCCGGGGCACAGTCGTCACCATCTCAACCTTCACGCACGGATTCCGTCGCGGCCAACTCTTCCACCGTCACGACGGCCGCCCCCAGCTTGCCGACGACGATACCTGCTGCGCGGTTGGCCAGTTCCACCGCACGATCCATCGCCCAGCCCGCCGCGAGGGCCGTCGCCAGGGTTGCGATGACCGTGTCTCCGGCACCCGTTACATCGAAGACCTCCCGGGCCCGAGCCGGATGGTGATGGATGGCATTCTCCATGAAAAGGGTCATTCCTTCTTCACCGCGCGTCACCAGCAGTGCCTCCAGTTGCAGAGATACCCGCCACTGCTCGCCCAGCGCGCGGAACTGCGCCTCATTCGCCCAGGTACCCGCCACTGCCTGAAACTCGCCGAGATTGGGGGTGATGATGGTCGCCCCCTGGTAGGGGCGATAATCCCTGCCCTTGGGATCGATCAGCACTGGAATACCGAGACTGCGCGCCAGTGCCACCAGGTGTTTTACTTCCCGCAAGGCGCCCTTGCCGTAATCGGACAGCAGCAGCGCCTTGGCATTGGTCAACAAGGCCGGCGCCTGCTGACGCAAGGCGTCGCTGTTGGCCTGGCTGGGCTGCGCTTCAAAATCCATGCGCAGGAGCTGCTGCTGGTGACCGATGACGCGCAACTTCACCGTCGTTGGACAGGCCTTATCGGGAATCAGCACCGTCTTGACCCCGGCTTCCGTCAGCAGCATACCCAAACGCTCACCCGCTCCGTCAGCCCCGACCGGAGCCAGCAAAAGCGCCTGCGCACCCAAGGCCAGCACATTCAGGGCGACGTTGGCGGCACCGCCGGGACGCTCCTCTTCCCGCCGCACCTGCACCACCGGCACCGGCGCTTCCGGCGAGATACGTTCGACTTTGCCAAACCAGTAACGATCGAGCATCACGTCACCGACGATAGCCACCTGCGCCTGTGCCAGGCTGTGTAAATCTTCGGCCATATCAGGGGCGTCCAATGGCATGGTAAGTAAAACCTTCGGCACGCACAGACGCCGGATCGTAGATATTGCGTCCATCGACGATAAAAGGCTGGCGGAGCAGGCTGCGCATCCGTGCAAAATCGGGGCTGCGGAATTGCTGCCACTCGGTACAGATCACCAGTGCATCGACCCCCTCACAGGCCGTGTAAGGGTCCGGACAGAGCCGCAAGGCGCGTTCTCCTCCGTAGATCCGTCGTGCTTCTTCCATGGCCACCGGGTCATAGGCCTGCACCCGCGCACCGCGCCGCCACAAGGCTTCCATGAGCACCCGGCTGGGGGCCTCGCGCATGTCATCGGTGTTGGGTTTGAAAGCCAGGCCCCACACGGCAATGGTTTTGCCCGTAAGATCCTCGCCCAAAGCGCTCACCACCTTCTGCTCCAGAAGCCCCTTCTGACGATCGTTCACCTTCTCCACCGCCGCCAATAGGGGTGCATCAAAATCATATTGCCGGGCACTGTGTTCCAATGCCCGCACGTCTTTGGGGAAACACGATCCGCCATAGCCGCAACCCGGATATATGAAGGCGTAGCCGATGCGGGGATCGGCACCGATGCCGCGCCGCACCTGCTCGATATCCGCTCCCATCCGCTCCGCCAGCCCCGCCAGTTCATTCATCAGCGATATTTTGGTGGCGAGCATGACATTGGCGGCATATTTGGTGAGCTCCGCGGAAGGCGGGTCCATGATGATCAGGCGGTCATGATTGCGGTTGAAGGGGGCATAGAGGGCGCGCATTCGCTCCGCCGCCGCCGCGTTATCCGCACCAATGATAATCCGGTCCGGCTTCATGAAGTCCGCCACCGCCGCCCCTTCTTTCAGGAACTCGGGATTGGAGACCACATCGAAGACGATATCCGCCCCCCGGTCATGCAAAACAGCAGCAATTCGGGCGCGGACTTTTTGCGCCGTGCCTACCGGTACCGTGGATTTATTGATCACCGTGACCGGCCGTTGCAAATGCCGGCCAATGTCGCCGGCCACCGCCAACACATGACGCAAGTCGGCAGAACCGTCTTCATCGGGCGGCGTCCCCACGGCAATGAAAAGGAAATCCCCATGGGCTACACCCTCGGCAACCTCCGTAGTGAAACGCAAGCGCCCGCCGGCAATGCCTTCCTGTACCATGGCGGGCAAATCCGGTTCGTGAATGGGCACTTCTCCGGTCTGCAACCGCGCCACCTTGTCGGCGTCCACGTCCACGCACAGCACCTGATTACCCACCTGCGCCAGACAGGCGCCAGTGACCAGCCCCACGTATCCGGTTCCCACCACCGTTACCTTCATCGCCTATCCTCCCCGTTCCAGCACCACGACCGCCATGGCATAGCGACGCTCATCGCTGATGGACAGCCAACTGCGTACGCCATCGCCAAGCCCCCGTAAGAGCTGCTGCGCGCGGCCGCCCAGCACCAATTGCGGACGCCCGGCCGGATCGTGGCCCACCTGCACGTCCATCCAGCGCATTCCATTGGTCATGCCACTACCCAAGGCCTTGAATGTGGCCTCCTTGGCCGCGAAGCGCCGCGCCAGAAAAGCGGCGCCGGCCGCGGCTTCCGCGGGCATATCCGCCACCTCCAAAGGTCCCAGCAGACGCTCGGCCAGACGTTCCCCGAAGCGGGCATGGAGTCGGGCCATCCGCTCGACGGCAACGATGTCCGTCCCCATTCCCACGATCATCCACGCGCCTCGAGCATGAGTCGTTTCATATCTGCCACCGCCGTCGCCATACCGACAAATACGGCATGGGCGACGATGGCATGGCCGATATTCAACTCCCGGATATTGGAGATCGCTGCCACGGCCTGCACGTTGTGGTAATCGAGCCCATGCCCGGCATTCACCTGCAGGCCGAGGCTATCGGCAAAGCTTACCGCGCTGGTGATCAGACCCAGTTCTTCAGCGCGCGTCGCCGTATCAGCGGCATTGGCATAACGGCCCGTATGCAGCTCGACCACGGGCGCTCCGGTTTCCATCGCCGCCTCCAACTGAAAAGGATCGGGGTCGATAAACAGCGATACCCTGACCTTGGCAGCGGCCAGACGCTGGCAGGCCTCTTTGATGCGAGACAACTGTCCGGCAACATCCAGTCCGCCTTCGGTGGTCAGCTCCGCACGGCGTTCCGGCACCAGACAGCAGTCGCTAGGGGATAGGCGCTCTGCCACACGCAAGACACCTTCCTCAACGGCCATTTCAAGATTGAGGCGGGTACGCAGGGTCTGGCTGAGAATTTCCACATCCCGCTCCATGATGTGCCGTCGATCCTCGCGCAGATGCGCGGTAATGGCGTCGGCGCCAGCGCGTTCGGCGACGAAGGCCGCCTCCACCGGGTCCGGATAACGGGTGCCGCGCGCCTGCCGCAACGTCGCGACATGATCGATATTCACCCCCAAGGCAATCATTCGCTGTGCTCCTCCCCTTTCTGTATCGTCATCGCAGGCTGTGTTCTACGCAAGTATGCCGTAAGGAGGCGGCGACTCTCCAGTGGGCGCCCGCCCAGATGGACCCGCAACTCCTGTTCCAGACAATGCCGCAGAGAGGAATTCCAGACTGGCGTATTGCGTGTCTGCATTGCTCCCCGTAACCAGGCCAGGGCCGCCGCCTCTATAGTCACCGCAGCATCGGGCGCATGGGCCGGACAGAATACACCGCGTGCGGCTTGGTATAACCAGTGTTCTGAAGATGCCGCATCGGGAGACCTGTCACACTCCGCGCAACGCGCCAGATCAGGTGCCCAACCCAGATTTTCCAGCAGGCGCCGTTCGAAACGCCGCAGATACCAGCCTTCCCCCGGTTCACTGCGCAACGCGCCGATGGTATCTTCATAGACTTGAAAGAGATCGGGGAAGGGGTCTCCACGCTGCGTCAGCCGCAACAGCAGCTCGTTGACATAAAAAAGGCTGAGATTCTGTAGGGGATTGAGTGGCAGGGACGGACCCAGTTCTTCCGCCTGCGCCAGTACCGGTAGCTCACCACGTCCCAGCCAGCGCACCCACAAGGGGCGCCCCGCCTCGATCCGCGCCAGCGCAGAACGTACGCGTCGGGCACCTTTGGCCAGCACCCCCAGCCGACCTTGTGTCCGGGTAAACAATTCCACGATCAGGCTGGTATCTCCGTAAGGGTAATGATGCAGCACCCAGGCGCGGTCACCGGGTTCAGTCGTCATACCCCAACTCGCGCAGGATATGATGGTCTTCCGACCACTGTTCCTTCTGCTTGACCCACAATCCCAGCCAGACCCGCTCTTCGGTCAACTGCTGAAGTGCCTCCCGTGCCCGGCTGCCGATCACCCGCAGACGATTGCCGCCGTCGCCCAGAATAATGGCTTTCTGCCCCGGCCTCCGGCAATAAATGGTCGCCTCTATGCGCTGCTGGCCACCTTCCACCTGATAGCTTTCAATGGCAACGGCCGTGTCGTAGGGTAGCTCCGCACCCAGTTGCCGGAATATCTGCTCGCGGATGATTTCTGACGCCATAAACCGCAGGTTGCGATCGGTGACCTGATCTTCCGGGAAGGACGCCGGTGCCGGCGGTAACAAGGGCACCAGCACATCGGCCAGACGCTCCACGTCCGCCGCCTTGCGCGCCGAGAGTGGTATGACCGCCGCGAATTCTCCACGCTCCGCCAATGCCTGCAAATAGGGAAACAGACGCGCCTTGCTCGCAACCCGATCCACCTTGTTCACCACCGCCACCAGCGGAATACCGGCCCGCTGCAACCAGCGCAGGGCCTCCGCGTCGTCATGGGTCCACAGCAGCGCCTCTACCACCAGCACGCCCAGATCCGCGGATTCCAGCGCCCCCCGGGTAGCCCGCAGCAGGTGTCGGTTCAGGCTGCGATAGCCGCCATGCACGCCCGGCGTGTCCAGAAACAGTAGTTGTCCGTCGGGGCGGGTCAGTATCCCGAGAATCTGATCCCTGGTAGTCTGCGGACGCGGCGCCGTGATGCTGATTTTCTGACCGACCAGATGATTCAGTAGAGTGGATTTACCCACATTGGGGCGCCCGAGCAGCGCCACATATCCGCTGCGGTACCCTTCGCCGGGAACACTGCTCTTGATCTCATCCATGCGCGGCAACCTGCAGTTGTGCCAGCATCAGCGCCGCCGCCTGCTGTTCGGCTTTCCGCCGACTGCCATCCTCCGCTTCGGTAGCTTCGGCGCCAGGCACACTGCAACGCGCCACGAAACGACGCTCATGGGCCTGTCCTTTTTCTGCCACCAACGTATAGACGGGAACAGGACGCCCCTGTCCCTGCAGGAATTCCTGCAAGCGCGTTTTGGGATCGCGCAACTCTTCGCCACCCAGGTCATCAGTCATCAAGGGCTCGACCAGCTGCGCAACGATACGCTCAGCCGCACCAAAGCCGCCATCCAGGAAAGCCGCGCCAATCACCGCCTCCAGGGCATCGGCGCGGATGGAGTCTCGCCGGGCGCCACCGCTGCGTATTTCTCCTGGGCCTAGGATCAGGGAGTCGGCCAAGGAGATTTTCCCGGCAATCTCCGCCAAGGTTTCCTCCCGAACCAGCCGTGCCCGCATCCGCGACAGATCCCCCTCACTCACCTTGGGAAAGCGGGCAAAGAGCTTTGCCGCTACCACAAAATTTAGTGCCGCATCTCCCAGAAACTCCAGCCGTTCATTGTGCCGGGCGCCCGCACTTCGATGTGTCAGCGCCTGCAACAGCAGGGACTGCTCACGGAAATGATAGCCGATCGACTGTTGCAGAGATTCTATAACATCCATAAACGCATCGACTCAGTCATTCAAATATGAAGAAAAACTGCATTGTATACCCAAAAGGTCTTTTCAATGCCCTGCGGCGTCAAAATGCAGTAACAAACTGACGTTGCCAACCAATGGCACGATCTTGTCATAACTGACGGTGATCAGCACCGGTCCGGCACCCGCTTTTTCGATTTGGATGCCTTTCTGCGGGATATGGATCATCGCCACCTCCAGGCGGGCATCGAGGTCGCGGCGAATCTCGGCAGCAGACTCTTCCGGCGCGGACTGCTGCTCCTGCTGGCTGACGATATTTTTCAGTGACCAGTAATCATAGTAGGACGGCATCACCTTCACGACAAAGGCGACGACAAAGACCAGGATCAACAGCCAGAAGATCGCACCGACAAATGAAAGTCCTGCCTCACCCGAACGCCACGTGGTCAGGGAACGCGCGCACCCGCTACGCTGGCCCGAAGAATTCCTTATGACTTGTTGGTCTGATATTGGGTTACACATTCCGAACCCTCCCGGATCTCTGGATTCATCCCTATCCCTTACTTAGTCCTGAACAAGGATTTTGCAAGCGCAGCCCTCGGACTCAGGAAGCCCCGTCCAGTGCGCGGCCGATCTGGTTCCAGCGGATGGACCAGTTCTCGGCATCCCAGGAGAACCATACGAACATTGCCTTCCCAACGATGTTGCGTTCCGGCACCACGCCCCAGAAACGGCTGTCATTACTATTGTCCCGATCATCCCCCATCATGAAATAAGAATGGGGCGGCACCTTGTAAGGACCGAAATTCATCTGGGCTTCGGGCGTGGCAAATTCAATAATATGGAATTTGTGGCCACCGAGTTCCTGCTCATATTCTTTGGTGGGAATAACCATACCCTCGGCGCCCTGTCCCTCCGGCCGATAGTTAAAAGTACCAATAAATTTTTGTGGCACTAGCTTGTTGTTGATGTAGAGTGCATCTCCCCTGACCTCAATCGTGTCACCGGGCACGCCGATGACCCGTTTGATGTAGTCCACACGCGGATTTTTGGGATAACGGAACACCATGACATCACCCGCTTCCACCGGACTGCCCTGGGTAATGGGTGTATGGATCAGCGGTAGCCGCAATCCCCACTGGAATTTATTGACCAACACGAAATCACCCACCCGCAGGGTCGGTATCATGGATCCGGACGGTATCTGGAAGGGCTCAAACAGAAATGCACGGATCAAAAAAACAATAAGCAATACCGGAAAAAAACTCCTGGCATACTCGACAACGACGGATTCCCTGGCTCCCGCAGGCCGTTTTCTTCGCAAAAATAGCAGATCGCCCAGCCAGATCAGGCCGGAAAGTACAACCGCCAGAAACAATCCCAGGGTAAAATCCATCAGTACCTGTCCTTCATTATGAATGCGCCCAAAATCAGCCTCCGTACAAGTTGCACGGTGCGCGTTTTACCTCTTGTCACTTTTCAGCACCGCCAGAAAAGCTTCCTGGGGAATCTCCACATGACCGACCTGCTTCATGCGTTTTTTTCCCTCTTTCTGCTTCTCCAGCAGTTTACGTTTGCGCGAAATATCGCCACCGTAACACTTGGCCAGCACATTCTTGCGCAGGGCCTTGACTGACTCCCGAGCAATGACCCTGGCGCCGATCGCCGCCTGGATAGCCACCTCGAACATCTGTCGGGGAATCAGATCACGCAAACGGACCACCAGTTCCCTGCCGCGCCGTTCGGACACATCACGGTGCACGATCCAGGACAGCGCATCCAGCTTTTCCCCATTGATGAGAATGTCCATTTTCACCAGCGGCCCACTCTCAAAACGTGCGAATTCATAGTCCATGGAGGCATAACCCCGGCTCACCGATTTGAGGCGATCAAAAAAATCCAGGACCACCTCATTGTGCGGCAAATCATAGCGCAGCATTACCTGCCCGCCGGTGAACTGCATATTCTTCTGTCGCCCACGCCGCTCTTCACAGAGAGCAATTACCGGGCCGAGATACGTTTCCGGCACCAGAATGTTCGCCGTAATCACCGGCTCGCGAATATCCGCAATCTTCTGTGCCGGAGGCAATTCGGCGGGATTGGAAATCTTCAGCACCTGGCCGTCGGTGGTAAGCACCTCATAGATCACGGTGGGTGCCGTACTGATCAGTTCCAGTTGGTACTCGCGTTCGAGACGCTCCTGCACGATTTCCATATGCAAGAGCCCCAAAAATCCACACCGGAAACCAAAACCCAGGGCTTGTGAAGTCTCCGGCTCAAACTGCAGGGCCGCGTCATTCAGGCGCAACTTCTGCAGCGCCTCGCGAAAGCTTTCGTAATCCGCCGAGTCCACCGGATAGAGCCCGGTGAATACCTGTGGCTGCACCTCGCGAAAACCTGGCAGAGGCGCGCTGGCGGGGCGGTCCTGCTCGGTTAGGGTATCTCCCACTCGCGCACCTTCAATGGTCCGCACGCCCGCAATGACAAAGCCCACCGCACCCGTTTCCAGGGCTGGGACCATCAGGGATTTTGGGGTAAAAACACCTACCTTTTCGACCACATAAGGTTTCTGACCCACCATCGTCAGGATGCGCTGACCGGGGCGGATGGAACCGTTCATCACCCGCACCAATACCACCGTCCCCAGATAATTGTCGAACCAGGAGTCGATGATGAGGGCTTGCAGCGCAGCTTCCGGATCACCCTGGGGAGGCGGGATGCGTTCCACCACCCGCTCCAGAATCTCCCGAATACCGGTACCCTCTTTGGCACTGGTCTCCACGGCATCTTCAGCAGGTAGCCCGACTATTGCTTCGATCTCCCTGCGCACCCGCTCCGGATCGGCCGCCGGCAGATCGATTTTGTTCAGGACCGGCAGGATCTCCAGGTTGTGTTCCAGCGCCGTGTAACAGTTGGCTACGCTTTGCGCCTCCACCCCCTGCGATGCATCCACGACCAGCAGCGCGCCTTCGCAGGCAGCCAGGGAACGGCTGACTTCGTAAGAAAAATCCACATGGCCAGGCGTATCGATGAGGTTGAACTGGTACTCCTGCCCATCTGCGGCACGAAACTGCAGGCGCACGCTCTGCGCCTTGATGGTAATGCCGCGTTCGCGTTCGATATCCATCGTGTCCAGCACCTGACTGGACATTTCACGCTCGGTCAACGCCCCGCAAAGACGGATGAACTGATCCGCCAAAGTGGATTTTCCGTGATCCACATGGGCAATAATGGAAAAATTGCGAATATGCTGCTGCTCAGTCATCTGGCCTGTCAATCCATGGGCACCGGGCGGGCACTACCGCCCCGCAGGATGTAATAACAAAAAGGGCTGGTACAAACGCCCAGCCCTTCGCGGCGATCGCCTGCTTCAATGCTGCAGCGAAAGCACCAGATAGAAACTCCCCTCACCACGTCGCACCAGCACCGGGATCGGCTGACCCGCCGGCAACGCAGCCACCAGCTTCTGCAGGTCGGCAGCACTGGTAATCTGCTGTTGCGCCACCTGCAAGATCACATCACCGGGACGAATACCGGCCTCTGCCGCCGGCCCCACACCAACACCGAGGACCAGGACACCAGTATTCACATGCAGTTGCTTGCGCGCCTCCGCAGTCAGCGGACCCACCTGCACGTTCAATCGTTTGACTTCGCCTTCCTGCGCCGGGCCGCCGGATGCAGCGGATTCCGCCGTATTCTCCAGGTTGCCGGGCAGGCTCTCTACCACGATGTTGAGGATCATGGGCTTGCCATCACGGATAACCCCCAATTTCGCCTTGAAACCCGCGGGCAATGCCCCCACCAGCGGCGGTAATTGGCCAGAGTTATAGATGGCCTGACCGTTAAAGGAGACAATGACATCTCCCGGACGTAACCCCGCCTTGGCAGCCGGACCGTCAGGCACAACCTGTGACACCAGCGCACCCACCGGCTCTTTCATGTGGAAGGACTTGGCGAGATCCATGCTGACGTCCTGAATCATGACCCCAAGCCAGCCAAAATGCACTTTCTGGTGCAGTTTTAACTGTTTGACCGCATCCATGGCGACATTGATGGGGATGGAGAAAGACAACCCCATGTAGCCACCGCTATTGGTATATATCTGGTCGTTGATACCGATGACCTGACCGCGCATATTGAATAGCGGGCCACCGGAGTTACCAGGGTTGATCGGCACATCCGTTTGAATGAACGGGATGTAGGGATCATCCGGCAAAGGCCGCGAGGTCGCACTGATCACACCCTGGGTGACGCTGTTCTCAAAGCCGAAGGGCGAACCCACCGCCAGCACCCACTGTCCGACTTCCAGTTTGCCGGAGTCACCAAGCTGTACCACCGGCAGATTCTTCGCGTCAATTTTGAGCAACGCCACATCCATACGCGCGGACAGGCCCACCAGGTGAGCTGCGTATTGATGATGATTGGTAAGACTGACGATGATTTTCTGAGCCCCCTTCACTACGTGCGCTGCAGTCACAATATAGCCGTCGGAGCTGACGACAAAACCGGAACCCAGGGATTGCACCTGATATTTCTGTCCGGCTCCGCCACCGGGTGCCCCAGGTTGCCCCGGTGCGCCAAAGAAGGGAGCAAAAAACTGATTCAGGGGAGAGTTCGGCGGGAAGGGTGAAGCTGCACCACGCGCCACCCTGGTCTCCGTCGTGCTGATGTTCACTACTGCAGGGCCATACTGTTTGACGATGGGCGTAAAATCAGGCAGCCCCACCAACGCCTGACCGCTGGCACCGGAATCCGCCCAGGCAGGCGCCATCGCCCCTATGCTCAATCCCAAACCCATACAAAGCGCCGCCACAAGGCGCTGTCCACCCGGCACACAATTTTTCAAGACCCCTCCCAACCACCCGATTTGCTACTCAAATTCAAGATCGTATCTATCATCTCGGTATCCGCAGCGCTTGGCAACAGGTACCGCGTCACCGTGCCGATACGTATCGGCACGCATTCTGATCAACGCTGATTCTAGGGATAACCTGCAGGAAAAGCCATGGAAGCCGCACTGATCCCCTCCGCGGGCATATAGGCCGCACTTTCCAGACCAGACTGCCCCGAAGCATAGGCGGAAGAAACCCGCGAGGAAACGAGGTAGTTACCACCACCAGGCACCCACAGCCGTTGAATATCTCTCTGGATAACCACGTTTGTGCCGACAGGCGGCGACGCAAAATCCGCTACCGGGCTCAAATGAAATTCTTCGCCGCGGGTTGAAAACCCCCTCAGCATGGCGGTCTGAGCATAATGACCAGATCCGCCGCCAGCAACGGACGGCCCCACCTCATAATGGGGCAGGAGACCTACCAGGGTCACTGATACCACCAGCACCGCAGCCACAGAACCCGTCTTCACCCAGAAACTTCTTGAACTGCCCTGCCGCTGCGGGCGTTGCGGCGCCAGGATGCCGGGTTCGTTCACGATCGCCCAGGCCACCCGATCAGCGAAACCAGCCGACGCCAGACGAACCCCTTTCCCATCATTTTGCAGAAGAAAAGAAACGCGGTACTGAGACTCCCAAGCCTCACGCAAACCGCTCTCACGCTGCAAACGTGCGGCAAGACGGCTGGCGCGCAGCCCACTGAGCTCGCCCTCCATGAACGCCATCAGTTCTTTTTGCGTTTCATCGTTCATGACTTTTCCCGCTCTAACAAAGGGGCCAGAACCCTGGCAATTGCTTCACGCGCCCGAAAAATCCGGGACCTCACCGTCCCCACCGGGCACTCCATGACCTGGGCAATTTCATCGTAACTCAAGCCTTCAAACTCCCGCAAGGTGACCGCCATGCGCAAATCCTCCGGCAACGCCGTCAATGCCTTGTTGATATATTCCGCCAACTCCCTACTGAGTAACAACCCTTCCGGGGTATCGTACTCTCTTAGTCCATCGGCACTGGCAAATTGTTCCGCATCTTCTGTTTCCACATCCACAATGGAAACCTGCCGGCCTTGGGCTACGAGGTGATTTTTTGCCGTATTGACGGCAATGCGGTACAACCAGGTATAGAAAGCGCTGTCACCGCGAAAATTGGCAAGCGCGCGATAGGCTTTGACAAAAGCTTCCTGGGCCACATCTTCGGCCTCCTCTGGCGTGCGCACAAAACGCCCGACCAGGGAAATCACCTTGTGCTGGTATTTGCGTACCAGAAGATCAAATGCCCCCTTTTCTCCCTTTTGTACGCGCTGGACGAGGAGCAGGTCACTGGGTGCGCCATGTTCCTGACCACCCGCCGTGCTGCGTCCCATGATTTTACCCATTCGGCCGTTTCCTTTCTTCTTGGGGTGCCGTTATTCACCTTATCCGTCTACCATCGTATCATGACCCATTCCAATTCTCGCAACGCCTGCACCCGACACCCTTCTCAGGATCCTAAATGCCTTCTTTCGACTTTCTGGTTATCGGCTCCGGCACTGCCGGACTCAGCACGGCACTGGGGCTCAGCCGGCTCGGCCGTGTCGGCCTCGTGAGCAAAGGGCGGGCGGATGATTCCGCCAGTGACAGAGCGCAGGGCGGCATCGCGGCGGTCATGGATATGGACCACGACAGCATTGCTCTGCATATCGAAGATACCTTGGGAGCCGGAGCGGGACTATGCCACCCGCAGGCAGTCCGGCAGATCATCGGTCGGGGCCCGGACGCCGTGCGCCAATTAATCGATTGGGGGGTACCCTTTGACCGCCAGCCGGATGGAAGCTGGCATCTCACCCGTGAAGGTGGACACCAGGCCCGTCGGGTACTGCACAGTGCCGATACCACGGGCCACGTTATCGAGAGCACCCTGCTGCACCGGGTGCTGGCGGAGCCCGCCATCCAGATGGCCGAAGGACACTATGCCAGCGATCTCTGGCTCACCGAGGACCGTTGCCAGGGCGCCTGGATACTCCCCCCAAAAGGCGACCATCCCGAGTTGTGGACGGCTCGGGCAGTAGTGCTCGCCAGCGGTGGGGCGGGACAGTTGTACCTGCACACCAGCAATCCGCTGGTGGCTACCGGAGACGGCATCGCGCTGGCCTGGCGGGCAGGCGCGGAAATTGCCAATCTGGAATTTATCCAGTTTCATCCCACGACACTTTACCAGCCGGGTAGCCAGCCTTTCCTGTTGTCTGAAGCCTTACGGGGCGAGGGTGCCATCCTGCGTCTACCGGATGGCAGCGCTTTTCTGGAGCGTTACGACCCGCGTGCCGAGCTGGCACCGCGGGATATCGTCGCGCGCGCCATCGATGCGGAGATGAAGCAACATCAACTCGACTATGTCACTCTGGACATCAGCGCGCAGCCGGCCGCCTTGGTGCGCCGGCATTTCCCTGCCATCTTTGCACACTGCCGCGCTCAAGGCTATGATCTAACACGCGAATCCATTCCAGTGGTTCCTGCTGCCCATTACACCTGCGGTGGCGTGGTCGTGGATGGGGCGGGGCGCAGCACCATTCCGGGCCTTTATGCGGCGGGCGAGGTCAGTTCTACCGGATTGCACGGCGCCAATCGCCTCGCCAGCAACTCACTGCTGGAATGTGTGGTGGGTGCGGCAGCCATTGTGGCGGACCTGGAAGGGCAAACGCGTCTGCCCGATAGACCGCGGCAAACGCCGGGGCGAACGCCGGGGCGACCAGCCACAGCCGCACACCGGACGGACATCAGCGCCCTGCGGCAGAACCTGCAGGCGAATATGTGGCGGGCGGCGGGCATCGTCCGCAACGATGAGGGCTTGCGCGCCGCCTGCGCGTATTGGGATGAACGGGGTGCGCGCATCAGTGACAGTCTGTACGGACCGCGGTCGTATCAGGAACTGCGCAACCTCTGCCAATGCGCGGAAATCCTCACCTGTGCGGCGCTGCTGCGAGAAGAATCCCGCGGCTGTCATTTCAACAGTGATCACCCGCAACGCCGTACCGTCGCGGCGGACAGTATCAGTCAGCGGGATCAGCGGTCTCCGTTTTTGCGTCCCATTCCTGGCGCAGCCTGAGGCGCCAGCGTCGCCAGGGATGGTCCCCGGCGGCAAACAGACCGATCAGCACCACGCGACGGCCATCGCCGCCCCGCAGGGGGATCATGCCGAGGCGCGGGTGCAGAAATGGCCGGGCGCGCAGATGAACGGGCAGCACGCTGCCGCCGTCCGTCCGTACCTGCAGACCGCCGTCCCTGCCGGACAACAGGGCCTGCGGCACGTCCTGATTCGCTTGCAGACTCCAGGGGCAGCGCCAGACCACCCATGCCAGCAACACCACGAGCAGCACCAGGCCCCAGCGCCAGTCATGCGGCAACGTAAAGCCCGCGCAGAGCAAAGCCAGGGTGCAGGGAATACTTTGCAACCGGCGTTGTCGCCCGGCGCTGCCGAAGAAGAGATCCGGCAGGACTTTGTCGCCGTCGGCCGTGCGGGTATGATCGGGGTCATGCTGTTTCTGCAAACGGGAGTCGATCCGCATGTCTTCAGCCGTCATTACCTTTGTCCCCCTGCATACGGAACTGGGCCTGATTCACGCCAGTGGCGTGGATGCCGAAAAGTTTTTACAGGGGCAATTCTCCAACGATCTGCGTGCCCTGGCCAGTGGTCACGGGCAGTGGAGCAGCTACAGCACGGCCAAAGGACGCATGATCGCCAATTTTTACGTGCAGCGCGACGGTAGCGGCTTTTGGCTGAGTCTGGCCGACGATATGGCCGATACCGTCATCGAGCGCCTGCGCAAGTTCCGGATGATGGCCAAACTGGAGATCAAACGGGGGGAACCGGAATTCACATTGCTGGCCGTCTGTGGCAACGGTGCGGGGGAACTGCTCGGCCGCGCCCTCGGTGTCGCGTTGGGAAAAAGCGGCAACAGCGGGTTAGTTCATGACGACAGCATCATTACCCGCCTGCCCTGGGCGAATGCGGAGGCTTTCCTGATCATTTTGCCCGCATCCCGTGTGGAGACCCTGAACGCCGAGCTGGCGGCGGCGGGCGCGCGGGCCGGCGCGGCGGAGGACTGGCGCCTGTGGGCTATACAGGCGGGGGTCGGCATGATCAGCCGCGCCACCACGGAAAAAGTCATTCCCCAGGAACTGAATCTGGAAGTGCTGGGGGGCATCCATTTCAAGAAGGGCTGCTATCCAGGGCAGGAGATCGTCGCCCGCTCCCACTATCTTGGCAAGCTCAAGAACCAGACCTACCTAGTCGCGGCGTCGGCACCACTGCAGGCGGGCGAAGAAATCTTTTGCACCAGCATGGGTGCACAGAGCATCGGCATCGTTATCAACGCCGCAGAAGATCCCCCGAGTGGTTTTGCCGCCCTGGCCGTCTTACGTGCCGCCAACGCCGGGGAGCCGCTGATGGCCGGGGCGCCGGACGGCACGCCCCTGAGCCTGAGGAAACTTCCCTACACCCTGCCTCTGGACATCGCCAGCGAGGAATAGCCTATGTGGGGGCTGGTCGCGGGAACTGTCAGTTATCCGCTGTTCGCCTGGTACGGCAGGCGTTACCTTGACGAGCAGGGGCTAGAACGCGGTTTTACCCGCATGATGCTGGTGTTTTTGGTAGCTACGCTGCTCTCTTCGGCGCTCGGTTACGGGGTGTCATGGGTAACCAGCACCCCCCGGAGCCGCAGTAGCGAGGCACAGTTGCAAAAAGCGGGCACGGCGGTGCTGGATGACGAGTTGAAGTGCGCACGGAACCCCTCCGGTGCGGCCTGCCAGTCCAGCATACAGCAAGCTGAGGCCATGGAACGAAAACTGCTCTCCGACTTCAGCGGCGGCCGCCAGAATTAGCGAAGCTCCGGAATAGCCTGCCGGAACGTGGCGAAATGGCTGAGTTGTCCTTCCTGATGTAAAAGCTCCCCATAGGTCCCCGACTCCACGATCCGCCCCTCGTCGAGAATATGAACGCGGTCCATATGCTCCAGACCCACCAGACGATGGGTAATATAGAGCACGGTGCGACCTTCCATGATCTGGCGCAGGTCTTTGAGGAACTCCATCTCGGTCACCGGATCGAGCCCTTCGGTCGGCTCATCCAGTATCAGCCACGGAGCGTCCTTGAGAATCGCCCTGGCAATGGCCACTCTCCGGCCCTGACCACCGGAGAGTTTCACCCCGCCTTCGCCGACAATGGTGTCCAGGCCCTGGGGCTGACTGCGCACGAACTCCGCAAGCTGTGCCGTGGCAAGCGCCGCCCAGAGTTCATCCTCCTCCGCCTCGCCCTTGGCCACCAGCAGGTTGTCGCGGATCGTACTGTGAAAGAGATAAGAGCGCTGGGATACGACAGCGAAATATTCGCGCAGATTGTCTGCCGGGAAATCCCGCAACTCATGGTCACCCAGACACGCGTTGCCCGACTGATAGTCATAGAAACGCAGCAGCAGGTTGGCGAGGCTGCTCTTGCCGGCTCCGGTCGCCCCCAGGACCGCAACCCGTGTGCCCGCCCGGATGCTGAGGTCCACACCTGCCAGGGCGTCGCGTTCGGCGCCGGGATAGCGCAGGTGCAGCCCCTTGAGCTCCAGATCCGGCCGGTCCACCCGCGGTGCGGGTCCCGATGCATCCGGGAAAGGCAAGGGCGTATCCGCCACCTCAAAAATACGGCGCGCGGCCGCGCGGGTTTGCCCCAGAAACTGAAAGGCCGCCGGCAAGGCGGCGATGGCCTCGAAGGAACCCATCACGCCGAGGGCCAGGAGGGGCAGATCCGAATCGCCCAGGACCCTGCCATGGACCAGAGGAATAGCCAGCACCACGATAACCCAAATCGCCAGGTTGCCCATGAATCCCATGCCGGCGCTGCCGAAACCGGCGATCTGCGCCATGCGGGCCTGCCGCCGGAGCAGCGCATCGTTGAGCGTACCCGTGCGTCGCAGAATCTCCGGCCCGGCATTGTAGGTCAACAGTTCAGCCATGCCCTGCATGCCGTCCACCACCTGTACCCGGTAATCCGACTGGATGCCGGTCATCTCGGCGCCACTGCGCGCACCCAACCGCTCCGTGAGCAGCGGCAGAAGCAGACCGGTCACGGCGAGGAAGAGAAAGAGCGCAATGGCCAACCGCCAGGAGAAAAAGGCGAAGACGCCCGCCATCGTGAGCGTCGCCACCCCGGCCACCAGAAACGGCGTAAACACCCGCAGGTAAAAATTATTCAGGGTATCGATATCGGCGACGAGGCGCGAAAGAATATCGCCAGAACGATAACCTTGCAGCCCGGCGGGCGCGAGCGGCTCGATGCGGGTGTAGAACCAGGTGCGCAGCTGGGCCAGCAGCCGGAATGTCGCCTCATGGGTGACAATGCGCTCCAGCCAGCGCGAGATGACCCGGATCGTCGCAAAAGCGCGCACCCCGGCAGCCGGCAGGAAGAAGTTATATAAATTCATGGTGGCGTAACCACCCAGTCCAGCCAGCGCCGCACTCGCCAGAAACCAGCCGGAAAGGGCCAGCAGACCAAAATTCGAAAGAATGGTCAGCAGAGCCAGAAAGGCGCCTCCCAGCATCCAGAACTTAAAGGGCCCAAACAGTTTCAGCAGCCGGTAAAGATCACGCATGGTCCCCCCGATAGGCTGCCGCCAGCCTTGCGTAGGCACCGCCAGCCGCCAAAAGCGTATTATGGGTGCCGGCTTCGACCACTTTCCCGGCATCCATGACCAGGATGTGATCAGCGCGCTCTGCCATCGCCAGGCGGTGCGCAATGACGATGGTCGTTCGTCCCTGGATCAGTCGCTGCATGGCGTCCAGGACTAGCGATTCATTCTCCATGTCCAGACTCGCCGTAGCCTCATCCAGAATGAAAAGCGGTGGATTTTTGATAAAGGCACGGGCCAAGGCGACGCGCTGAATCTGGCCGCCGGAAAGGCCCTGCCCCAGATCGCCCACCGGGGTATCGAAGCCCTGGGGCAAAGCGTCGATGAATTCCAACGCATGAGCGTTTTTCGCAGCCTCCCGCAGGGCGGCCATATCCGCATCAGGGCGGCCGATGCGGATATTTTCGGCGATGGTACCGTGAAACAGGCGGGGATTCTGCGGCACCCAGGCCAGTTGCCGCCACCAGCTTTCCCGATCCAGGACGGCCAAAGGGACCCGACCATTGATCAGGATTTCTCCCGAATCCGGTTGCACAAAGCCGAGCAACGCATTGGCGAGGGTACTCTTGCCCGCCCCGCTGGCACCCACCAGCGCGGTGACCTTGCCCGCCGGAAACTCGGCATTGATTCCCGCCAGCGCCACCCGGCCCTCCTCATAGGAGAAATGCAGGTCGCGCACCGAGAGACGGATGGATTGGGTGTCGGTGTACGCCGTCGTCTGCGTACCCGGTGTCGGCAGCGGCATGTCGAGGATCTCGAAGATGCGTCTGGCGGCGGCAATGGCGCTCATCCGCGCATGATAATGGGTGGCGAGGCCACGCAGGGGGTTGAAATACTCCGGTGCCAATAAAAGGACAAAGAAGGCGGTATAAAAGGTGACCGGGGAAGGGACCTCCAGCAGACGCGCACCCAGCGATACGGCCACCAGCGCGATGGACACGCTCGCAAAAAATTCCAGCACCGCCGACGTCAGGAAGGCCACCCGCAACCCGGCCATGGTGGTGCGCCGGTAGTCATCCGAAATACGTGCGACGATCTCGATCTCGTCCTTGGCGCGGCCGAAGATTTTCAGCGTGGTCAAGCCCTGCACCATGTCCAGAAAATGGGCACTCATCAACAGCATCTTGCGCCACTGACGCTGGTTGATGGCCTCCGCCTTGTAGCCCACCAGCACCATGAAGAAGGGCACCAGCGGCCCGGCGATGAGGAGAATCAGGCCGCTGATCCAGTCTGCCGGGAAGACGAACACGAGGATGGCCAGCGGTATGAGACTGACCAAGGCCATTTGCGGCAGGTAACGCGAAAAGTAAGGCTCCAGCGCCTCGACGCCTTCAATCAGGGTACTCGCAATGTCGGCGCTGCGCTCACCCGCCACGGTCACCGGCCCCAGGCTCAGAAGGTGGGAAAGCAGGCGCTCGCGCAGGTAGGTCTTGATACGCGCGCTGGCGCGAAAGGCGACCAGTTCGCTAGCCCAGGAAAACCCCGCACGAACGACGAAAAGAGCGAGCATGACCCAGAGCAGCGGCATCACCGCCGCCAGATTCCAGCCATGAAAAGAGACATCATCAACGATATGCGCCAACAGAAAGGCTTGGAGAATGATCAGCAGGCCGGCTGCCAGCCCCAGTCCGATGCCGAAATAGAGCGTACCACGGGTGCGCCGCCCTTCCTGCATCAATCGCTGATCCATCCGCTGCGCCTGAATCTGTGCCATTATCACCCTCTAATATAAGCCGCGTAATCTAGCACAAAGCGGTGCCTGCTCACCATGGCTGAAAGTCAGCCGACGGTTCAGGAAGTGGGTGCATCCAGAAACAGGGTAAGCACCCCTGTATAACTGTATATTTTATCATGAGAAATCTCGGCATTGGCAAAAAAACCCACCAATGGGAAGTCACCCAGACCGTCCCGGATCATCCGCAATTCCGCAGAATCGGGGCCAAACAGGCTCTGGCCGCGCCATACACAGGTAAAATAGAGACCCCCACGGATCCTTCTTCCGTCCGCCAGGCGGCTGATGTCCGAGAGCATACGTTCGAGGTCCTCGCGCGCCGTGCTGCTATCCCGCTTGCAGAACATCAGGGACTGACCGGCCTCTGCATATTCGCCGATCGCCAGCAGCTTGCGCTCGATGTCAATGCCCACCAGAGTACGCACCATGTAGTCGCCACGGTCATCATTCTTAACCGGCATCGCCACAAAAATGAGGCCCGCCGCCCGCTGTAAATCCTGGGAGAGGATGTCGCAGGTCTCGTCATTAAACACATCCAGCGCGGGGCGGTCATCCAGACGGGAGATTACATTGTTGCGGGCTTCGTTGATGTGATGGGTCGGACCGATGGGACTGCAGCCCTGGGTCAGACGGGTGGCAACGGCGATATTTTCGCTGAACGTCACCCCGCTCAGTCCGCCATGCACGACTTTATCCACCAGTTGCGCACCGTCTGTGCGACTGCTGCATATTCCCCCGGTAATGAAACCACTGCCCATCTTCCCGGCAAAATCACGGACCAGATCAGGCAGATCCGGCGTCTGGGAGTCACCATGAACAATGGCAAAGTAGGGCGGACGACCCGGTCCGGTCGGCCAACTCTTGCCGGTCCGGTAGGGGTCCATACCGGCAAAGAGGTGAAATTCCGTTTCCGGAAAATCCGTCACCAAAAAAGCCAGTGCCGGTTCGTCCAGGTATTCCTGCGCGGTCGCGCAGATGCCTGCCCCCACGCATCCCGTCCAGTGGGACACCCCGGTCTGTTCCCGCACAGCACTCAGGATATCGGGCAAATCCGACTCAAAGCTGTCGGTGACGTAGAGAAAGCCCAACGTACCGTCCCGCACCCGCGGACCCGCCATCTCCAGAGCGCGGAACAATGCCTCGCGCCAATCCGCATCACGGGCATGGCCATAGGGAAAAAGCCGTTCATCCTGCAAGGGAAAACCTCGTCAGCAAAGAAATCAGCCACCATATCGCCATCAGTTTTGCCTGTAAGAATTGCGTCCTGTCAGGAACAGGTGAGATGCACGCTTTGCGTTTCGGGGTGGAAAAAAGGCTGGTCAGCCTTTTGATTTGGTGGAGCCAGGCGGGATCGAACCGCCGACCTCTTGAATGCCATTCA
>JAMCRJ010000058.1 GCA_023381645.1 Gammaproteobacteria bacterium | reverse complement strand
AGAGACCCTTGGGCCTCGTCCAGAAACCAGGACAATTTCAGCCTGTTGAACCGTAGTGTACCGCCAGAAATCGGGCATATACGATCACAGACTACCTATCCAAGAGAACAAATCAGCCCATCAGTCACGCCAAATTGCTCTTTCGTGCCAGGATACGACGCTTCAAATCCCCATAGCCTGTAGCCTCATCCGAACGTCACGTTTCCCCCCGCGGTTTCCTCCTTCGTGGCTTGTCCGACGCCTGCCCGAGGAGCCCTGCATAACCCAGCCTCCGTGTGGGCAGGCATCAGACAACCCTTTACTACATGAGATATTCCATGCGGTTTTGTCACGGAAGAAAGCCGACCCCCTGCAAGGTCCGCCAATGCCTGCTGAAAGCTCGACCCAAGTTCCTCCGTGCAGAAAGCGATGACATCACCACCCCGGCTCTGGTCCCACGAACACCATACGAAATGATCCTGTTTTTTCGTTACGCGGTAACGGTCGTCGACCACCCAATCTTTGACGCCATCTTTTTTTACATCCAAGCCAAGACCCTGCATGTAGGCAATCAGATCTGCACCATGAGCTGCCGCGCACAACCGCTTGAACTCCGCCTCACGATCTATCGGCGAGGGCTGCTCTTTGGCCCTGCGCTTCGCCGCAGACGCCTGCTTAAATCTTGTATTCCATGCCATCACAGGAACCTCCCCAAAGTCATCAGCACCAAGGCCAGAAAGAGAATCACAGCCGCTGCCGTTGCCACCCAGAACCGGATCGTCAACTTGCTGATCTGTTCCTGCATCTCGGCCTTTTTTATCCTCGACGCCTTCGCTTCTTTCATCCATCCGCTCAATGCTCGGCTCGCTTGCATGGCTTTCCGATGCTGTGATCGTGCCATCGTCACTGATCGTTGCACCCGGTCGCGGGCCAGCGTCGCCATTTGCGTCCCTATCGATTCCACCGCTTCTTGGATCAGAGGAGCCATGATCGCCCTCTGCGTATCCAGCCCCTGATCCAATGCTTGGGCCATTTTGTCCAATGGCTCCAAACTGGATGCCGTCCGGTCGGCTATCACCTCCGGCAGTTGCGCCAGTTCCCGCCTCATGGCTTGCACCTGGCGTATCATCTCCGGTGCGTCCATCAGCAAGGAAACTTGTTGCTCGGTCTTTTGCTCTGCGTATTGCTTCAACGTCTCGGTCTGGTTCATAGGTCACCCCCTTCTTTTCCATGTTGCCAAGCGTGTAACCCCGCCCAAGGCTGGACGACGTGAATCGGTAGTCTCCAAAGTGATAGGCAAATCCAGACAACTTGCCGGCAGACGCAAGATTGGGTTCAACCACGATGCCCAAGGCTTCCAGATCCGCAACAAAACAGGTCGCTGTAGGCTGTTTTTCGAGGATAGAATCCAGTGCATTCTGCACAAAGATTCGTGCCGGAACCTCGCCTTTCTCCATGGCGATAAAATCCCCTTTTGCGGGAGCCTTCTTGTGATCCAGTGCCTTTTTCGGCTCAAGTAAATGCGACGGTTCGACCTGCACCAGACCGAACTCCTGTTCTATCTTCCGTACCGCCGCCTCTCCCCGCCGGTAGTCATGGGAATCGGAAACCACTGATCCGTCCGAGTTAATGCGTGAAAACAGGATGTGGATGTGATCGCCATGGCAGACGGTGCAATAGCTATCCATGCCCATTTCCGCCGGCCATCGGTCGCCTATGGCCGCCCATTCCTGATCTGACAAGGGGCGGTCGCCCTCTGGAACCCGCAACGACACATGACCCACGGCGGTTTGCAAATTGGGTCGCAATCGGCGCAGCATCCCGATCTCCGCGGCCAACTCACGCGCCGTTCGGCCTGCCAGCGTTCCGCCGATAATGTCCGCACGAGGCCGCAAATCTCCGTTGTGGTCTTTGCTGGCGAGGAGATACTCGGCCAGCCCACGCGCACCTTTGCCTTTAGCGATCTTCTCAATCATCGGGGTCAACCCCCATCAGAGAGAAACGGACTTCGCGGATAGCATCCAGTAATTCCGGAATTAAAGCCTTGTCCCAAGCATCCACCGCTCCAGAGTTAATGGCATATTGATATTGATTGGCGTTAACTGACAAACGGGCCAATTCGCGCCACGCCAACAGATTGGCCTGTGGCACCGGCGGTTTAGGCATCGGTGACTGCGTGATCGATCGGCGCATGTACTCACCGGGCGTGATACCCAATGCCGCCGCCCGTGCCTGGAGGTCGGCCAGCTCCAACGGAGACAACCAGACCTCCCTGCGGTTGCTCCGGCGCTGCTCATCCGGCAAGGCCTGCCGACCGCCTTTTCCTTTTCTGCGCTTCACCTGCGACTGTTCATCCATGCCGACCTCCTGACCATGCCGCCCCGCTTTTGGCCACCGACCGCCAACCGTGACCATCGGGAACAGTGGCCAGCGGTGGCTGGGGTCCAGGGGTGAAACCCTTGGCGAGCCGTTGGCCCACTGCGACCGAAGGGAGCGGGGGGACAACATGACTCGCTCCCTACCAATCGCCGCCCTCTTCCAAAATGGGGTATCACACTGTTCACGTTCAGTATCCAATCTGGCATCGCCAAGCCACCGTAATTCAGAGAACAGCATCCCCCCGTCGCCTGCGGCGCCGACCCCCGCATAACGCGGGGGTATTCTATCCGGCGGGGGGAAGGGATATGAGGCATTGGCGACGGCGGCATCACATCACACCAGCAGGCATGGCTGACGCTTGCACATTTTGCTATCATGTATCTATGCAGAAACGCCATCAGAAGACCTTGCAAGCCCTCTTTCGGCAACCCACTTCGGGAACCGTCGCATTTGCCGATATTGAGGCGCTTATCCTTGCGCTCGGCGGCGAGGTCCTGGAACGCGAAGGCTCGCGGGTCAAAATCACTCTGAAAGGCGAGCAATGGCGATGTCATCGTCCGCATCCTGGAAAAGAGGCAAAAAAGTACCCAGTGGAAGAGGCAAGGGAACTTTTGGAGCGTGTGGGAGTGAAACCATGAATACCATGACGTACAAGGGATATACTGCCCGAATCGATTTCGACGAACGCGACAGCATTTTTGTTGGGCGCGTACTCGGGGTGCGCCCCATCATCAGTTTTCACGGAGAAACGGTCTCCGAACTGCGCGCCCAATTCAACGCTGCAGTGGATGATTATCTGGAGGATTGCGCAGCCCAGGGCATTCCTCCAGAAAAACCCGCCTCTGGAAACCTCATGCTCCGGGTGCCGCCTGAAGTCCATGGCGCGGTGCTCGTCGCTGCTCAATCGTCCGGGAAAAGTCTCAATCAGTGGGCGGCGGAGGTTCTGAAAAAGGCAGCGAACCGCTGACCGTGACGACCGGCCATCACGCAGAGGGGCAAAGTGACGCGCAATGTCCATCCTCCCGGTGGTCAAGACTCCTTCGGCACAGACCGATTGCCCGAATCGCCTGCCGGCGCCATGACCATTACCCCGCTGCATGGTCGCCCCCATATCCACCCTTCTCCCCGCCGGGAAAAACACCCCTGGGGGTCGGCGCCGAAGGCGACGGGGGAGATGCTGACCCTTCAGGCGGATGCTTGTTATCCGCCTGAAGGGATCCTGAAGGATCCTGAAGAACCGGGCGGGTGCTGCACATTTTGACGTTTTTTTGAATTCTACCGGGCGGATGCTGCACGCCTTGGCTGTGCGACGATGAAGCCGTTCGCCATCGATGATGATTCCCATCACCGCCAAACCGTCCTCGTCGAGCCGTATCTCATGCCGTCTGTGCCGAATGGAAACGGCTGATAATCCCCCCGCGACGGCGCGAATTGCGTTGTCCAGTATCCATCCCCCGTTTGGCTCGGAGGTGTGACTGAGGATATACCTGGCGATGGCCTGGGTTATGCCATTCTGCAGTCGGGTGATGGGGGTGGGGTCGTAATGTAAAGGCAGATCATTCCGGAGCAGTTCGGCCAGCGCCAATCCGATGCGGACGCGCCAAAGGTGCCGCTCGCCTCCATTCATCGGGTCCGGTCTGGTAACCGGGCTCTTGACCACATGATCCACGAGTCCGCCCATGATCATCAGCTTTGGGGTTTTGATTTCCAGGGTCACCTCGCGGAGCTCACGAATGAGCTTCTGGAGGCCAGAAAGGCTATGTCGCGCGTCTGACATTGTTTTCCGCACTTTTGCCGGATCCACCAGTATTTCTATCCCGCCATCCTCTATCTGCCTGGCTTTTTCCGCATGCCACAGGAACGCATCTAACAGGTCCTGATGCCTTTGGCCGAATCTTCCAGTGACCTGGCATCGCCCCCATGGCGTCACGATCCATTCGCCTGTGCGGTATGTCGGCCTTTGTGTAGGCTGGCATAGCCGAAGGCGCGCCGGGGTGACGGTCGATGTGGGTAGCCTTTGGTTACCATCTTTCATAGCCGTCCCCATTTTTCGCCCGCCAGTACTCGTTGTCCCCTTCGTTCTCCTGTGGGTAGGGTTCTATGATGGGGTACTCATCGGCATTCTTCTTGGTCTTCTTGGTCTTCTTGGTCTTCTTGGTGTTACGTCCCATGTCATCTTCTTTCGTGAGATCAGGGTAATGCCTGTTAAACGCAGCAGCATCCGTTTCCACGAGCTGTAAAGACCCATCAATATTCATTTGGAAAAACGCGGGACGCACCGCAGTCCAATGCGGGCTTGGCATTTCATTATTTTTACTGACACCAAAAGCTATAAATCGTTTTTCTGGGTTGAGCGGATCATAATCATGACCGCCTGGCACCATATCCATCTCCCCGCCGCGCAGTCTCGATACACCTCCAATCCATCGCAGAGCGCCGGGCAATCCATTTCCGCCTGCTCGGCTCAGGTAGTGCAACCTGCTAACCAATTCCTGCGTTGCCGACGCCTGGTTTGTATGGGAGATGGTAAGAACCGTGGGGTCGCCAAGCATCTTTGCCCACTGGCGGATTGTGATGCCCAACGAATACTGTTGTGGCTGGTCAATGATGTTCGAGCCACTGGCTGCACTTGGCAGGGTGTCTATGATGATCAGTACAGGGTTGATGGCGGCTAACCATTCCGTGACCTGTTCACCCCATGGGGTTGTGGCCCATCGGTCAACATGCTTATCCCAGGCCCAAAGAGGCGGGCAGTCGCCTTGGTCGTTCTGTGGCATGATCAGCATACCAGTATCGATAACTCGGCCTTGGCTGGCGCGATGCAAATCTCTGGAGAACGCCGCGATACCTGACCGTTCACCACCCAATAGCACCACAGGCCCGGCGATGCACGGCAGGCCAAACCAATTGCCTGTTCCTGACGCCACGGCGATGCCAAAGTCCAGCGTCAGGCTGCTTTTGCCCTCCCCAGGAGGACCAAAAATGTCCCCAACCGTCCCCACTGGCAGAATACCCTCAATTGCCCATTCAATTTTGGGCGGCGGGGATGCCAGTAATTTGGCCGCGTCGATGATCTGTATGGCGCTCATTGATCACCGCCATGAATGGAAGCGATGCGAGGGCGCCCCCTAGGCCGGGCTGGCGGCGCAACTACAGGTACAGGTATCGGCGGATGGATGATCTCTTGGAGGCTGTCGGCGGTGAAGCGTGGGCCAACCGCCGTTTTTATGGGGGCGGGAATTTGCCCTGCAGAAACTTTGTTGCGTAGGGTTTTGGGGGAACAGTCCAGGATCCGTGCAGCGGACTGGAAGGAAAAGAACGATTGCTGATCAGAGGTACAGGCGGGCACTTGGTATGGCGGTTCTCCGTCTCCTTTGCCGCCGCCGCCATCACTGGATCCACTGAATCCTCCCCCATCCTTCTTACGCGGTGCACACCCGTGCGCACGGTGCGAATTTGCAGCGCGGCGGATGGTGATGTCACGGCCAATCGCACCTCTCTGGGAAAGTTCTTTGGGAATGAACAATTCACGCTTTGGATTGGCATGTTCCCTCTTCCTGCTCCTTTTGATTCGGCGGTCTAGCGGTTGCACGATGAAATGGTCAAGGGCATTGAGTGGCGAATGCACTCCGAGACGCTCATCCTCGGAATGCCAGGCGGCCCAGAATTTCGCACCACCCCACTGGTCCGCAGCGAGCATGGTTAGAAGTACGGGAGTCGTCGCAAACAGGAGCACCTCAGGGACTGTGTAGGGATCACGGACTGCTGCCCACGCCACCAATGCGAGTATCGCCACAACGGATATCTCTACTATTCTGCGTTGCGCACGCCCCATCAGGGCCAATGCCCTGCTCCAAATTAAAGATTGTGTAGATTGCATGTACCTATCCGTCCCGTGTTTGCCCATTTAGTTCCGACAAGATAGATTGTACTTGCTGTTGGTGCGTCATCGAAACACATGGCGCGCTCTAGAATGAAGTGCAACACCTCCGGCCAAAGGTTGACGGAGGTGGAGGATGGACAGTGAATACAAGCAGTTGACGCCAGAACATCGGAATCAGATTCAACGCGGACTGAACCAAGGGCTGAGTATCAGGGGTGTTGCCAGACAGTTAGGCAGGAGTCCCAGTACGGTCAGCCGGGAGATTCGACGGGGTTTGGTGGAAAGACCTATGATGCGATACGGGGCCGGGAGGAAGCGCAGAGTCGGCGTCGTAAAGGGGTCCGAAAGCTGGTGGAAGGGGCACCCTTAACCAACGCGGTGACACACGCTATCCTGCAAAGGAAGTGGTCGCCGGAGCAGGTGGCCGGGAGGTTGCGAATGGACTATCCCGAGGATAAGCAGTGGCATGTCTCCCATGAGACCATCTATCAGTTCATCTATGTCCACCCGGCGGGTGAACTGCGTAAGGCGCTGATAGCGGCGCTACGCCAGGGCCACGCAAAGCGCAAGCCGCGCACGCGCGGGACGGACCGGCGCGGACAACTGCGGAATATGCGTTCCATCGGGGAGCGTCCGGTGGAGGCCCAGGACCGCGAGGTGCCGGGCCACTGGGAGGGAGACTTCATCAAGGGGGCTTTCAACGGCAGCGCCATTGGCACCTTGGTGGAACGCAGCAGCCGCTTCGTCCTGCTTGCCCGGATAGAAGGCACCGATGCCGCTGCCGCCCTGGATGGGTTCACCAAGCGCCTGCGCACCTTGCCCAAGTCCATCCTGCGGACCCTCACCTATGACCAGGGCAAAGAGATGGCGCGGCACGAGGAACTGGAACACAAGGTGGGCATTCGCGTCTATTTTGCCGACCCACATAGTCCCTGGCAGCGTCCGACCAACGAGAACACCAACGGGCTGCTGCGCCAGTATTTCCCCAAGGGAACGGACCTGTCGGTATACTCACAACGGCACTTGACGCGCGTGGCGGAAGAACTGAATAATCGACCAAGGAAATCTTTGGGATTCCGCACGCCAGCCAAAGTAATGGCACAGCAAATCAGGCAGTTAAACAGTGGTGTTGCACTTCAAATTTGAAACCACCCATGAAAAATCATCAAAAATATCCCAGTTTCGCGCTGCACTTACGCTGCACTCAGCAGCGGGAATGATAGGGGTAACGGGGGATAGCGCGGGATATGGATACATCTAACCAACTGATAATAATGATATATGGAAAACGCTTATATTTCAAAAAGGCAAGAAACTGTCTGCAACTGGATTTAGGTTCCAGCGGTTACGGCCGTGCGAGTTCGAGTCTCGCCTTTCGCACCAACTTCTCAAAAATGCCGTTGCTCCGTAAGCTGATCGCGTGCCGCAAGTTCGGTACAAAAGGGGCATAAATGAATATGCAACAGTCCATTATGTCAGGGTATCAAAAGTTTTTCACCAGAAGCGGCCGGGCACCGCGCTCGGAATACTGGTATTTCCTTTTATTCTATCTATTGTTGAATATTGCCGTACAACTACTGGGTACCTATGTCCGAACCCACGGTCATTCCGGCACCCCTTCCATTCTGCTTTCGATTGTCACGATGGGGTTCTGGCTGGCAGCCCTGGCCACTGTCGTACCAATGCTGATGGTCACGGTCCGTCGTATTCACGATATTGGACGGACGGGTTGGTGGGTTGGCGTCTCCTTTATCAACGGGCTCCTGCTCGACGGAGCGTTGGGATATGTGATCTTCAGGACCACTATCATGCACAATACTCAAAATCTGCAGGCTGGCCTGCCCAGTGGCGGTATGGCAATAGTCTTGGGCATATTGGGCTTGATCGGCATCGCGCTGGGCCTTACGATCTTCATCTTCACCATCCTGCCGGGAAGCCCAGGAGAGAACCGTTATGGCCCAAATCCTCTGGACTCCCACGCCACGCCTGTTTCCGGGCGCCAGTTCGATAGATCCTGATCGAGGCACCTGTAATTCATGAGGATTCAACATTGACCACCTTCAGACCAATTGCATTTGTCACGGCGTCAACCAATCATGGCACCATGATAGTCAACAGAAATGACTACAGAATCGTTCCCGGCGGGGCATTTGGCGTTGGCCATCAAATACTCACGTCATCGTCTTTTGACCAGCCAGAAGTGGATCTCGTCCTGCAGTTGTTATCCGCCAGAAGAACCCACCATGGCGACGGCGTCTTTGCCATCGATTGCGGCGCCAATATAGGCGCCCACACCATTGAGTGGGCAAAGCTCATGTACGGTTGGGGATCGGTGGTCGCCTTTGAAGCGCAGGAAAGAATTTTTTATGCGCTGGCCGGAAACATCGCCATCAACAACTGCTTCAACGCCAGAGCCGAATGGGCCGCCGTCGGCGCCGGCAACGGGTTCATCGGGGTTCCGTCACCGGACTACAACCTGCCGTCGAGCTACGGCAGCCTGGAATTGAAAAAATCGGCAAGCAACGAATTCATCGGCCAGGAAATAGACTATTCCGAAGAAAAAGCCATCCGGACGCGGATGGTTGCCATTGATCAGGCGATAAGCGGACGGGTTGATTTTATCAAAATAGACGTCGAGGGGATGGAAATCGATGTGCTCCATGGCGCAAGGGAAACGATCATACGCAATAAGCCGGGCATGCTCATTGAAAAAATCAAGTCAGAAGAAAACGAATTGATCGGATTCGTTACCGGGTTAGGCTATAAAACATTCCAATTTGGGATCAATATAATCGCCATACACGAATCGGATCCGGCGATCTCCATGATCAATACCACGGTGTAGATTCCGCCATGGAGCGGGGTACGACCGTGTGCGGCGGCCAGGCGGAGCATCCTTACCGACGGCACGAAGTGGACTGCCCCGGCAGATCGCCTGCGACCGAACACAGTGCCTGAAAGATGAAACGGTCGTTCACCTCGGATTCCGGCCGGGTCGTATCCTATGAAGACATCGGTGACCCGAACGGGAGGTTGCCGGTATTGTTCCTTCACGGTACGCCCGGCTCCCGCCTGCAACTGGAGTTGCTGCCTGCAGCCCTGCGTAACGGTCTGCGCTGGATCGCCTTCGACCGGGCGGGATATGGAGCATCGGACCGGCAGCCGGGACTGACCATGACCGAAGTGGCGGCGACGGGCGAAGCTCTGACAAAGCATCTGGGGCTGGACGCCTTTCACGTGCTGGGTTTCTCCGGCGGTGGTCCCTACGCGCTGGCCTGCGCCCGCGCCATGCCGGGGCGGGTGCGCACCGTGCATCTGGGGAGCAGTTCGGGACCGGCGGAGCTTCCCGAGGTACGATCCGCATTCGGTCTTCAGGACCACACCATCTTTATCCTGATGCGCCATGCACCGTGGCTTTTCAGGGCGTTGTTGCGCCTCAGAATGGCGGGCGTGCAGCGGAGGCCGGAGCGCTTCGTGGCGCAGTTCGCGGCAAAGATGACTACCCGGGACCATGCCCTGCTGATGGCGCCCGATGTTCTGGCGAAGCTTTGCGACGACTTGCGGGAGGCGTTGCGGCAAGGGACTGCGGGGATGGCTGACGATTTCGCGGTGCTCAATCGCCCCTGGCCCTTCCATTTGGAGGACATCCGGGTGCCGGTGCATGTCTGGCAGGGTGCGCAGGATCATGTGAACAGTCTGCAGGTTGGTCTGGCGATGGCTGCACATTTGCCGACGGCGCAGTTCCATCTCCTGGAGTCAGGCTCGCATACGCTGTTGCTGACCCATGCCGCGGAGATCCGTGCGGCGTTGGACCAGGATGCGGCGCTGGTCGCTTCGCAGGAGCCCGCTAAATGATACCTGGAACAAGGCAGTACGTGCAGTTGCGGTATTCCTGATAAGCGATCCCGAAGGCATCCGCGAGTATGCGTTCCTCTTTGGCGATTCTCCAGAGGTAGGCCAAAATGACAGGAACGACGATCAGGATGGCGGTGGCCCAGTAGCCAAACGACAGCGCCAACCCCAAAAAACAGAGCAGCGCGCCCGTATAGGACGGATGGCGCACCATGCGATAGGGTCCATGCCGGATCAGCCGGTGTCCGGGCTGAATGGCCAGATCCACGGTGAAATATCTCCTCAACGTCATGATCGCGTATGTTCGCAACATGAGTCCCGCCATCAGTAACGAAACCCCCACCCGCGGCAGATAGAGTGCGATATGTGGCTCCTGGCGGATCTCCAGCGCCAACACGAAAGCCCAGCTTCCTACGCTGGACAGGATCACGACGTTGAATATTTTTGAAGACCCGCCATCCTGCCTGTTCGCACTCATGGGGGAACGGAAAAAATACTCCAGGTACAACTCCAGCAATATCCACGCTGATAACAGCGCCAACAGCAGAACAGCAGATATCATCATTCGTCACCGCCCTTGAGCCGCTTGCCCCGATCACCAGCGATAAAATAGTGTACCACCATATCTCCACATCCTGAATCCTTGAGATTATCCCGAATGTTGCGACAGCTATTCAACCCTGGGGCGTTTGCGGATGAGCCACCCAGGCAAGGCGGTGGGGTCGGCAAAACACATCGCGGCACCGCTGGCATCCAGGCGTTCCGCGCCGTGTACGCCGCAGAGCACCCCCACCGGCAAGACCCCGGCGGCCACGGCCATTTCCATGTCATGCACGGTGTCGCCCACCATGATGGCCGCCGCTGGGGGCAGATCATAGTGCCGTAGCAGTTCGCGGAGCATCAGGGGGTCGGGTTTGGAGCGGCTTTCATCGGCACAGCGACTGGCGCTGATGCAAGCGGCGAGTCGGGGATGCTCGCCCAGCACCCGATCCAGGCCGCGGCGGGCTTTGCCGGTGGCCACGGCGATCTCATAGCCAGCATCGGCGAGTTGCAGCACCGTGTCTTCCACCCCCGGAAAGAGGGGCATTTCACGGACCGGCGTGCCGAAAAAGCACTCCCGGTAACCCGCCAGAATCCGTTCCCGGGTAGACCTATCCGCATCGGGGGCGAGAGCCGCCAGGGCGTCTTCCAGCCCCAATCCGATGATTTCCCGGTACTGCTGTTCACCACGATCCGCCAGTCCGGCATAGGCAAAAGCATGAGACAGGCAGCCGCAGATGGTAGAAATGCTGTCCATGAGGGTGCCGTCCCAATCGAAAATGATCAGTCGGCAATCATCAGGGGGCAAAATCATCCGGCAGACTCCTTACGCAGTGGGGTGAGAATGGCTTGCAGATCAGCAGGCAGCGGGGCCTCGAGGCGCATGGGCCGACCGTCCTGCGGGTGGCGGAAGGCCACCAGGGCCGCGTGCAAAAAAAGTCGCCGCAGGCCCAGGGCGCGCAGACGCTGGTTGAAGGCCGCATCGCCGTATTTCTCATCGCCTGCCACCGCATGCCCAATCGCTTGCAGGTGAACCCGAATCTGGTGCGTACGCCCGGTATCGAGGTCCGCCTGCAGCAGCACCGCGCCGCGGAAACGTTCCAGTGGTAGAAAACGCGTATGTGCGGCCTTACCCTCCACCGGGTCCACCCGCACCATGCGCTCGCCGGACTGCAGGGTGTTCTTGCGCAGGGCCAGGCGCACGGAACGCGCTTCGCCCTGCCAGTCACCGGCCGCCAGCACCAGATAACGTTTCTCCATGAGACCTGCCCGCAGGGCTTCATGGAGCGCACGCAGCGCCGAGCGTTTCTTGCTGAATATCAGACAGCCGGAGGTGTCGCGGTCCAGGCGATGCACCAGTTCCAGTTCACGGGCGTCGGGCCGCAACTGGCGCAAGGCCTCGATGACGCCCCAGCTCAAGCCCGACCCCCCATGCACGGCCAGCCCGCTGGGCTTGTCCAGCACCAGCAGATGGGTGTCTTCGTAAAGGACAGCGGCTTCCAACTGGCTCTGCAGGTAGGCGGGCAGTACGGCGGGATCGCTGGGCGCGGCCACCCGCACCGGCGGCAAGCGCAGCACGTCGCCCTCTGCCAGATGGTAGTGCGGCCGTGCCCGCCCCTTGTTCACCCGAACTTCGCCACTGCGCAGGATTTTGTAAATATGGGAGCGCGGCACCCCTTTCATCACCCGCAAGAGGAAATTATCCAGCCTCTGTCCGGCTTCCGCGTCGGTCACCTGCCATTGCCGCACCCCGTTTTCCGCCATTTTCCCTGCCTCTGTGCTTTTTTCATTTGCGATTCTATTCTTTTATGACATATATTTCGACTTGGGACGCTGCGCTTCTCGGAGCGCGGCCCCAATTTCAGCATCGACGGGTAACCCCGTCGGTCCCAATTACAAACGCTGCGCTCCCTGGTGGGCCCCTTGGGCTTGTGGGTTGAGCGCCGGAGAAAGAAGAACTTATGAAACGGATGTTGATTAATGCTACCCACGCGGAGGAGTTGCGGGTGGCTCTGGTTGATGGTCAAAAACTCCTCGATCTGGATATTGAACGCGCGTATCGGGAACAGAAAAAAAGCAATATTTACAAGGGCCGCATCACCCGTGTGGAGCCGAGCCTCGAAGCCGCCTTCGTTGACTACGGTGCCGAACGGCACGGTTTTCTGCCCCTCAAGGAGATCGCCCGGGAATACTTCCAGCAGCAGGAGCAGGGCCGCAAGCGCATTCAGGACCTGGTGCGGGAAGGTCAGGAAATCATCGTTCAGGTAGACAAGGAAGAACGCTCCAGCAAAGGCGCGGCGCTCACCACCTTCGTCAGTCTGGCCGGACGCTATCTGGTGCTGATGCCGAACAATCCGC
>JAMCRJ010000077.1 GCA_023381645.1 Gammaproteobacteria bacterium | reverse complement strand
AATCAGTTCCTGCAGCGTTATGCACTCGTCAATCAGAAGGCCAACAGCGCACAAACCTACGTCTGCTGCCAAGCGGACCGGGTGGTGGGGTTCTACAGCCTTGCAGCCGGTAGCGCCGACCCCGTGTCGGTTCCACCGAGGGTAATGAAAGGCCTGGCCCGGCATCCGGTGCCCGTATTGATCTTGGCCCGACTCGCCGTTGACCAAAACCACCAAGGCAAAGGTCTTGGCAAAGCACTGCTCAAGGACGCCCTGCTGCGCACTGCGCAGGCGGCCAACATTGCCGGCGTACGTTGCCTGCTGGTCCATGCCAAGGACGAGGCGGCCCGCCAGTGGTATACGGCCTGGGACTTCGAGCCAAGTCCGACCGACCCCTATCACCTTTTTCTCATGCTTAAGGATCTCAAAGCCTTACTCACGGGATAAATGGGGCTTTGCCCATGAATAAGGACGATCTACCGCGAGATCAAGGCGCTGGGGCCAGCGAAGATGTCGCCCGGCAGGTGACGGGCAATTGCCATCGCTGGTGGCGCAACAGCGGCATGTTGCTCAACAGCGTCCTGACCCTTACGCACTTTGATCGATTGGGGTGCCGAGACTATCCTAAGGTCAAACCCTTGAGCCGCCCGGTGCGGACCCGCATGCCGGGTGGTGTGGCAGGGGTACCTCCCACACTGGAGGTCCTCTATGCCGATGCCTGAAATCGGCAGCTTTCTCGGCCAGAGCCATCCCTTTTCTCCGTTTGTCCTGCGGCTAGGTGCAGATGATACCCCCGCAAAACCAATAAGATAAACACGCCGTTTTAGCGTCAACCACGCTGGCCGTCCAATCGGCGAACACAAACCTGACGGTGGCGCATGATCGCATCTTGCTCTATCATGAAATATCAATATTCATCATGATGGATGATGGCCATGACGACTGCCGTCCGCGAAAAATTTTCCTCCCAGGCAGCACCTGAAGTGCTGGCCGCGCTGCGCCAGATCGCAGAAAGCCAGGGGCGCCAGTTCCAGGCGGTGCTCGATGAAGCCCTGCGCGACTACATCGACCGGCAGCAGAAGGAGCGTCCCCGCCGGCATGTTATGGCTTCGTTCGCGTCCAGCCTCGACGAATTTGATAGCCTCTACCGCGAGTTGGCGAAATAAGCCGTGCCGCTCGATTACCTGACTGTGGCCGATGTGCTCGGCATGCACACGGTGCTGATGCAGCGTTACGGCGGAGCGCCTGGGGTGCGCGATCCGGGGGCGCTGGAGGCCGCATTGTTCCGCCCGCAGACGGGTTACTACGACGACATCCTGGCCGAGGCCGCTGCGCTGCTGGAAAGTCTGGCGATCAATCACCCATTCGTTGACGGGAACAAGCGCATCGCCTTTGCGGCTGCCGACGTGTTCTTGCGCATCAATAGCTGGCGCTTGCGACGCGCGCCAACGCAGATCTACGCAGAGATGATGCAGATGTTCGAGTCAGGGTCGTTCGACATCGCCCACCTTGATCCCTGGCTGCGGGGATTTGCTAACGCCGAGGGGACGTGAATCGACCACACCGCGATGAGGCAAGCGCAGTCGCTGATGGCTCGCCGCGTGAGTCAAGAAACTGAACCGACCAAGGAATCCAGAATGCCCGTCGAATCACTGCCCGAGTTCACCAAGGCCGCCCGCCAGCACTGGAAATCAATCCCAGCAGAGATACGCCAGCGGCTGCTCGCCAACGTCTGGTGCGGGTGCTGCTGTCACGAAACAACGATTACCAATTTCAGCGCCACCATCAAGGGCGGTGACTTGCTGCTGGTGGGCAAGTGCGCCGAATGCCACGGTGACGTGGCACGGGTAATCGAGGGCGCGTAGCACGGTCAGACATCAAACGCGGCCACCACCTTGCGTTATGCCCCCAGTCGGTCGGCAGCGGGTTCCGTTGGAACCCACAGCAGGCTCATACAGGTGGGCTGCTGCCCGGCCAGGTTGGCCTGGATGATGGCGGGCTCCAGCATGGTCATAGGGATGCAGATGGCCATCCGCACGGCTGGCCACATAGCCCGCTCAAATATGGGGAACTCATCGGGCAAAACATCGGTCCATGACTCTGGTTGCTGGATTTTCCCGGCGGCCGTCGTTTCTTCAGTTCTACATTTTGGTGAATTTCAGGAGGATCACCATGAGGAACAATCCCTCTCGCCCTATATGGAAACGTCAGGCGCTCATCTCCGCGAGCATCGCTGTTCTGGCTGCCGCTGCTGCGGCGCCTCTGGCCCATGCCTCTCCCTATGAGGGTACCTTGGCATCACAACGGTCACACACGTCCTTCGTGCATCTCTGGATCAATGGTCACTCCGTACCCGCCGCGGCGCAGAGCCGGGTCATTCATTTCCCGGGCGGGGTGATGCGGGTGCAGACGGTCACCTGGGGCCAGGGTGGGCCCAGCGAGCATTTGCAGGTCTACCCCGAAAGCCTATCCCCGGCGCAGGCGCAGGCCATGGTCCGGCGCAGCCTGTGGCAAATGCAGGCGATGCAGGTGTCCATGGATCGGCAAATAGCCCAGATGCAACGCCTGATGGGCGTCTCTTTCGGCCCCTTCGCCATGCCGTCGTTCCGCTTGCCGGTACCGGTCGCCCTGCTTTCGTTGCCTCCGGAAATGCCTTTTTCGGGGGCCATCCCTCGGGACTCCTTGAACCTGGGCGAAGGCTCCGGCGCGGCGCCATCCGTACCCATGACTCCCCTGCCGGAGCATCAGACCTTGCAGGTAGGCTGGGATCACCCCCATGCCCCTTCGCCAAAGATCCCACTTTGACCAGGGGACGAAACCCTACACCCCACAGACCAGCCCGCGGTGTCTGAACACGGGCAGCAGACGATGGTGCTCCCTCTCGTCCTCTTGAACCAGGCGTCTGCCGGGAATCGGATCTCCTATCGACCCGGTTCGGCCCCACGTCACGGGGCACCTTGCCCCCGTATCCGGAGGAATCGATTCATGCTTGCGGCATCTTCGCCCAGATTCGCAAGGCACCACCCGGCCCTCACCCTGATATTCTGGATCGGTCTATCGACAACGGCGGCCTGCGCCGCAACCTGGAAACCACCCGTTCAGACCGTCTACTGGCCCCATTCCCTGGCGGGTTGTTCACTCCGGAAATTACGGAAACTGGCCCATGCCGGAGATTCCGCAGCAGAAAACGCCTTGGGCAATCGGTATCTGCACGGCCAGGGCGTACAGCAGAACTGGAAAAAAGCCGCGGCCTGGTACCATAAGGCGGCACTGGCCGGGAATGCCCAAGGCGCGTTCAACCTTGCCTTTGCCTACAGCTTCGGGGAGGGTGTGGCCCAGAACACCCTCAAAGCCGACTATTGGTGGCAGCAATCCGCAAAGGATCGCCACCGGCATTCCTGAGCGGCGTTGGGGTACGTGCCGCGCGGTTTTCGCATATTCCTGAAGATACTCATGGTAATAGCCGTGGCCGCCTGGTGCGGATTCTGGATCGGAACCAGGGGCATGTTCACGTCACGCGCTTATTCATACAACAACAGGCTGCACTGAAGGCCGTCGCGGTTCCACTTCATCGAAGTTCCAGTCGATGAGGTAATGTACGCTCTCTATGGCAGGGCTGCAGGGCGAAGGGCTGGAGCCATCGGCGCCAGAACCCAAAGAAGAAGTCATACCACCTCGGACGGCCATCACTCACGGGAGACGGCCATAAGGTATTTACGGACAGTGCCGAGGGCATTGCTCGTAGCCGTGGACTGGCGCGCACCGACTGAAGCCTTTTGCCCGTGAACTTGCCATGCTCATTGCATGAATTCCGATGGTGGGTATACCATGTCCATGTGTATGCACATGAGGATACAGGAAATGGCTGCGACAGAACGTGTTGTTGTCTTGATGACGCCCGAACAGAAAACGAGTGTCGTTTCACGCGCCGCCGCTGAACACCTTTCGGTCAGCGACTATATGCGTCGGCAAGCGCTAGGTGACGACGAGCTGCTGAGCGCTCTGATGGCAGATCTGGCGGCGTCCACCGAAAAGACACGGTCAGCACTGGATCAAACGCTTGCCCGTCTGGACCGGTCGGAGCGACGTTTACGGGCCATCGAGGCGGCAACGCGAGAGCAGGCAGCGATCGAATTTGCGGCGCTCGATCCTGAGTTGTTGGCGCAGATGATCGGGGGCGAGAGCGCTGCATGACGACGCTGGGCGATGTGTTGAAGGGTATCAGGGAAACCATCGTACTGCTGGAGCGGATCGAACAACTGACCAAGAAAATCGATCAGATGGAAGAGCGTGAGCGCGATTTGACGGTACGCCTGGTGCGTCTGGAAACCTTCGTGGATATCATGCGTCCGGCGATCACCCGACGCGCGCTGCCACCCGGCGAGGGCCGATGATGCACCTATCCCCTACCCCAGCGTTTACTACTGAAATGAAGCAGACGGCTTCAGCACTACTCCACTTTAGAGATCACCAACACTGCACGCGGATGCTGTCCGATCGCAGCAGGAATGCCGCGCAAGTAAGCAGCCGGATTATCCCACAACCCTGCAGGAAATCCGGAAAGTGGTTCCAGGAAGAAGCAAGGCTGGCCACCACGGGGACTGAACAGGGTCGGTAATCGTTGAGTAGTCACTTCAGTATCGTTACCTGTCTTCACCACGATCAACCCAGTGTCGGGTAATCCGTATATCCCTTGGCTCCGGGCGTATAGAACGTGCTCATATCCGGCACATTCACCGGCGCGCCGATCTTCCATCGCGCGACCAGGTCCGGGTTGGCGAGGAACGGCCGGCCCACGGCGATCAGATCGCATCTTCCCGCGGCAAGATCGCTCTCGGCACGAGTGGCGTCGTAACCGCCGGAGAGGATCAGCGTTCCCTTGAATAAATTGCGGAACGTCGCCTTCATGGACGCAGGTACTGGCGGCGCGCCCATGGACGAGTGGTCTACCAAGTGGATGTAGACCAGCCCGCGTACGTTGAGTTGTTGCGCCAGCCAGGCGTAATCCGCCTCCATCGCGTCGTACAGCGGCATATCGTTCAACACACCGAACGGCGACAATCGTATGCCGACCTTGTCCTTGCCGATCGCCGTGGTCACCGCGTCAGCGACTTCGAGCACGAAGCGTGCGCGCTTCTCGATAGCCCCGCCATAACGGTCGGTGCGCTGATTCGAGTTCGGGCGGATGAACTGTTCGAGCAGATAACCGTTCGCGCCGTGCAGTTCGACACCGTCGAATCCCGCCGCCACCGCATTCCTTGCGCCTTGGGCGAATTCCTCTATCGCGGTCTTGATGTCAGCCTCGGTCATCGCCTGCGGCATGGCATTCGGTTTCATTCCCTCGGCATCTGTGTATATATCGCCGGCTGCTACCACGGCCGACGGCCCGAGCACGCGGGCGCCCGCAGGCAGGTTGAGCGGATGGCCGATGCGCCCGCAGTGCATGAACTGGATGAACATCTTCCCGCCCTTGGCGTGAACCGCATCAGTGACGAGTTTCCAACCCGCAACTTGCTGGGCAGAAAATATCCCCGGTATGCGCGGATAACCCAGCCCATTGGGAGACGGCGAGGCACCTTCAGTGATAATGAGCCCCGCAGTTGCCCGCTGTGCGTAATACTGTGCCATGAGCTCGTTTGGGATATTGCCGGTGGCGCGGTTGCGCGTCATCGGTGACATGACGAAGCGGTTCTTGAGTTGCAGTTTGCCAAGTGTGGTGGGGGTAAACAGAGTGGTAGTCATGTTATTTTCCTCGGTAATTCAGATCAAATCCGATGGCTCCCGAGACAATATAGGGGCCGTTCTTTGTGATTCGAACTTGGCATGCCCGCGATCTTCGCTCTTGCGGATTTCAACCATCGGTTTCCTCCGCAGGCCAAAACCATGGCCATAAAGTGAGCAGCACATTGAGCTTGGGTTCGTGCTTCTTCCACCGCAGCAAGCGTCGGTGGAACCTATTTTCAGAGTTTAGTCTATGGTGGGCCAGTAGTCTGAACTCGTGAGGGAAAGTATGCGCTGGGCAGCATCATCTAGCTAGTAGATTCCCATAGGATACTTAGTGTAATATTGCTCCACTATGGATAAACACCGACCTAGACGCCCTCCACCCCCCGAAAACTGCCCGCTGGACACATGCTTGCGGCTGCTTTCCGGAGCATGGACGCCCAAGGTGCTTTGGTACCTTTGTGACGAACCCAGACGTTTTGGGGACTTGCGCCGCGACATTGGCACGATCACTTCGAAGGTGCTTACCACTCGGCTGCGAGAGATGGAAGCCCTTGGCGTCGTCACAAGGGAGGTCATTCCAACCTCGCCACCACAGGTATCATATAGCCTGACCGCGCTCGGGAGAGAACTGAAACCGGTGCTTGAGGCCATGGCACGAGTGGGAGAGAAGCTGGGAGGAAGGTAACAAATAACCCTCGATACAGTGCCTGCTCTTTTCTCGGCCCGCGACGGGCTTTGCTAGCGGTACCTACTTTACAAGATATACTAACCATCTTTACTCTTGGGCAACTGCTGCCGGGCTCGCGGGCTACAATCCTCGCCATATCCCGAATCCTGCTTATTCATGGACGCATGAGCGCATAAGCAGGGGGGACGCCTGCTTCCAGTCTCTATCTGCCCTTGAGCACGCCCTCACCGCAGATACCTAAAGCCATCCGGTAGGACCTCCAGCGCGTAGCGCAGCAGGGCATCGGTCAGACGGTAATGTCGGGCCTCTACCTGCTCATAGGCTTCTTGGGGAGTCTGATGGCTGAGTTTCACCTCATTCTTGAGGGCCCAGGCCATGGCCCCGGCCCTGGAATCGAAGGTGGCCGAGAGATAAGGGTAATCCTGCCTGCGAATCTACACGCGCCAACACTTGCCACGAGGATGGATGCTCGCCATGCTCACCTACCTTGTTGGACAAGGTAGTCGGCCACTATGCCAAAATCAAAAACCGGTAAAGCCTTTATTAGCTGGGCATCTGGAAGGAACAGAGGATTTTTTGTTCACCGATCTGGCCGGCGGTTACTGTGCCAAAACTGTGCCAATCGTCTTTGCTGGCGTTCTCGTTTCGTGGTAACTATTTGATTATATGGTGCCCAGGGACGGAATCGAACCGCCGACACGAGGATTTTCAGTCCTCTTTTTATGCCCAAACTGCGGGGGTCCCATAGCATCAGATAACACTCATATCATTGTATTTAATATGTATTAAACATCACATCACCTCATGTTACCTCGCCCTACCGCGACGAGAAGTAGGCACCATGTAGGCACCAACTTTCGGAACGTGCTAGAATCCTCTTGTCCAGTCAAAAAGGAGAGGCGCCGTGCCTACTATCACTGTTACACAAGCCAGGAACCTTCGCCTGGGCGGAACACTATCAGAATCCTTCGGGCGAGGTGCCGGAACCTTTCAGCTGAGGTGTGCGGGTGCCCGCGTGGTGGGTTATTACCGGTACACGGATTCAGAAAGGCGGCAGCAGCGCGTGTCGCTGGGCCCGTTCGATGCGGAGGGACGCGCCGGGCGGACGCTACAGCAATTGAGGGCGGCTGCTCAGGACCTTTCCCGTCGCTACCTCTCGGGGGATACGAATTTACGCGACATTCTCGACACAGAGCAGGCAGAGCGGGAAGCGGCACGCCGGACAGCGCGTGAAGCAGAAGACCGGGCGAGGACCTGCACCCTGGGCGCATTGTTACAGGATTATATGGAGTATCAGGAAGGCAGGGCAGACGGCAGGAAAACCGCCGCTGCCCTGGAAAAACACGTAATCGAAAAACATACGGACCTTGTCGAAAAACTGGCTGCCGACGTTACCACCCACGACATTATGGAGATTCTCGCCCCACTTCATAGCGCCGGGAAACTGAGACAGTTTAACAAGCTGCGTTCTTACTTGGGCGCCGCTTACAGTCGCGCCTTGCGGTCTCGGGGCGATGTGGGTTTGCGGCACCTGCAACCATTTGGGGTTGCCGTTAACCCCGTATTGCCCATAGCCCATGCTCAGGAACATGCTGGGCAGCGGTATCTGAACTCTGAGGAATTGCGGGAATACACGCGGATACTGCGGGACGGCCAAGATTGGGCTTCGCGTTTCTTGTACTTTCATCTGCTCGTCGGCGGACAGCGCATCAATCAACTCCTGCGCCTGCAACGCCAAGACATAAACGACGAGGCTTTCACCCTTTGGGATGCAAAAGGCAGACGGCAGGAACCACGCCGCCATGACTTGCCCTTAACGGACACTGCGCGGGCGCTATTAGGTACATTTCTAGTCGTAAAAACCCAAGCACCCACAGACTATATTTTTGTACGCTCGGACGGGGGTAGATTTGTTCCGAGCACGCTATGGGGCTTCATCGGAGGCATTTCCCGCAGAATTGGCGGAGAGGCTTTCACGGCGCAGGATATTCGGCGCACGACAGAAACACATTTGCTACGCGCGGGCGTGAGCAGGGATATGCGCGGGCAATTATTGAGCCACGGTATGGGGGGAGTGCAAGAGCGGCACTATGTCCGCGGGGACTTCCTTGCGGAGAAGAGGGCAGCTCTCATCCGCTGGGAATCGTACCTGCAATGCCTCGCCAGGTAAACTTCCAGATTATCCAGAATCCGTGCCCGTGCTGGTTTCTAGCAACGCACTCTGGAGTAGAATTCGGTACCCTATCAACAGACGGAGGTACTCATGGAAGAGAGATTCTTACGCATAAAGGAAGCGGCCCGCATCCTGGGCATCCACCCGAAATCCCTGTGGCGCTTGGTACGGCAGGGTGTCGTGCCACCGCCGACTACTACACTCAGCCCGCACATCAAGGGCTGGTGGGCCAGTGGCGTCAGAGAGTGGAGATAACGGGGAGAACCCGGCTCTCATCGCGCAATTCCGGAAAAATAGCGTTCACCGATTCCCTATCAGTCCACATTCGGTTAGATTGATGCATTCGCCGCCAAACGTTCCCGCAGCTTGAGGTACACGGCCCCCGGCCCCAGGGCCAACTCCTTGATGGCCGCACGGGCTTCCGCCGACTCCAGGGCCTGATGACTCATGCTGGCGAAGGAGGACATGCCGGCCACGATGGCTTCAAGAATGATGGCGTCCAAATCGGGAGACTTGGCGAACTGCTCCGGCGTGTTGTTGGCCGCCTGGTGTTGCAGGGTTTCGTTTTCGACGAGATGGCCGATGATGACGCCGTTCAGGTAAACGAGTTTGTCATTATCCGAGATGTCGCCCTGGAAAATCTCGTTCACCCTTTTCAGGATGATTTCGAGGGATTCCCGCAGGGCGTCATGCACCCCGCCCTCGCCCGGCTTTCCCGACTTCAAGGCCCCTCCCCCGGACAGCGGGAGGCGCTGGGTGCCCAGTTCCCGCAGGGTGTGGTGGGTCAGTTCCAGTTGGGACAAGTCGATGCTTTCCGTTTCCCGCCCGAAGGTGAGGAGGCGGCCCAGCAGCTTGTAGAAGATGGCCCGTTTTTCGATGTCGGTATTGCCGTAGTCGAACATCTGGGAGAGGAAGGCGTACCCGCGCACGAAACCCGCCATGTCCTTTTTGAACAGGCGCAGCGCGTCCATCTCCGCCTTGGCGGTAGTGGTGATTTCCGAGGCTTCGCCCTCCTCCGCGGCGTTCCGATACGCTACCTGGGCGCGGTGAAACCGTTGCAGCAGGTTTTCCGCCACGGGGACGAGGATGACATCCAGAGCCGACTGTTTGGCGGCGCCCCTAACGACAAGGGCCGCAACCTGATTGACGTCGCCGTCCGTGTAGCAGCCCTGGGCGTCCAGCTTCGCCCGCAAATCTAACAGCACGTTGGGGTCCGATACATCAGCAAGTTCCGCCGTCTCGTAGTAGGGCTTGAAGGCTTCGAGGATGTCCTCGGCCTTGTTCACGAAGTCCACGATATAGGTGGTGTCCTTCCCCGGGAAGGCGCGGTTCAACCGCGAGAGGGTCTGCACCGCCTGTATACCGTCCAGGCGCTTGTGGACATACATGGCGCAAAGGTAAGGGTCGTCGAACCCGGTCTGGAACTTGTTGGCCACCAGGAGAATGGCGTATTCCCCGGAGGCGAAGGCGGTGCGGATGCTGCGGCCATTCAAACCGGGATTCAACTCCGCGCTCGTCTCCGCAACCGGCTTCTGGAAAACTTCCGCGTCCTGGACTTCTCCAGAAAAAGCCACCAGGAGGCGGAGGGTATAACCCCTCTCGTCGATATACTTCTGCATTTCCCGTGTCCAACGCACGGCCTCCAGGCGCGAGGACGTCACCACCATGGCCCGCGCCTTGCCATTCAGGAGGGGCGCGACGTGCTTGCGGTAATGCTCGACGACGATGCGCACGTGCTGGGAGATGTTGAAGCTGTGCAGATTCACCCAGCCCATGATGCCCTGCTGGGCGCTCGTCGCGTCCACCACGGGGAGTTCCCGGCCCCTGTGCGTCAACTGGAAGGCCATCTGGTAGGAGGTGTAGTTTTGCAGTATGTCGAGGATGAAGCCCTCCTCGATGGCCTGGCGCATGGAGTAGACGTGGAAGGCGCGGGGCTTGTTGTCCCCGTTGTCGGGCGGTAAATCCGGAAAGGGCCGTGTGCCGAAAAGCTCCATGGTTTTCGGCTTGGGTGTGGCGGTGAAGGCCACATAGGTAATCCCCGAAGAGGCCCCTGCGGCGCGGGTTGCCATATTTTCCGTCAGGACATCCTCGACGTCGATGTCCTCTTCCTCCTCGCTGGTCAGTTCCGTCTGTCCGGAGAGCAGGACTTTCAGGCGGGCGGCGCTTTCATTCGTTTGCGAGGAATGGGCCTCGTCGGCGATGACGGCGAAGCGTTTGCCTTCGCGGGCTGCGAGCTCCTGCACCTTGCCGAGGGCGTAGGGGAAGGTTTGCAGGGTGCAGACGATGATGGCCTTCTTGCCTTCCAGGGCTTGCGCCAGTTCCGTACTCTTGGCACGGCCTTCGCCTTTGACGACAGCCACCACGCCCCGGGTACGGTTGTGGGCCTCGATGGCCTCGCGTAGCTGTTCATCCAGGACGCTCCTGTCCGAGACGACGATGACGCTGTCGAAGACTTTTCTGTCCCCGGCATCATGGAGACTGGCCAGGAAGTGGGCCGTCCAGGCGATGGAGTGGGTTTTACCGGACCCTGCGGAGTGCTGGACGAGGTAACGGTATCCGGGGCCATCGCGCAGGACGGCGTGTTCCAGGGCGCGGGTGACGTCCAGTTGGTGGAAACGCGGGAAGATGACGCCGGTGGTTTCCTTCTTGCGGTTACGCACGGGCACGAGATAACGGCCCAGGATATCCAGGAAAGACTCCGGCGCCCAGACGGTTTTCCAGAGGTATTCGGTGGCGGTGCCGTAGGGATTCGGCGGATTGCCCGCACCTCCGTCGTAGCCCAGGTTAAAGGGCAGGAAGCGCGTATCCAGCCCCGCCAGATGTGTCGTCATCCGGACTTCGGAGTTGGATACCGCGAAATGCACCAAAGCCCCTTCCGGAAAATGCAGCAGGGGTTCCGGCTGTCCGGACGCTAAAGGCCTTCTGTCCCGCTTGTATTGGTACTCGGCATCCTCCACGGCCTGAGTGTAGTCCGTTTTCAATTCCGCAGTGGCGACGGGCAGCCCGTTCAGGAACAGCACCAAGTCGATGCTGAGGCCCGGCTGATGGGGCGAGTAGTGGACTTGGCGGATAACCCGCAGGCGGTTGGCCTGGTAATGGGCCGCCGTCTGGGGATTCATGGAGGACGCCGGCTTGAACTGGGCAACCCGGACAGTACTACGCAGCCCCAGCACTTCGAAGCCGTGGTGCAGGACATGGAGCAAGCCCTGCCTTTTTCGGGTTTCCAGCAATCTTTCCCGCAGCAAGGGGAGGATGGTGGATTCCGGTCGCATCTTGCCTAGGGTTTCCCAAATTTCCGGTTGAGTTTCCCGCAGGAATACTTCGAAATCCTCGGGGAAAAGGGCCTCCAGGCACGAGTAACGGGCGGCATCCGGGCTGACGGTGTTACCCTTGGGCGGCGCGTAGAGCCAGCCGGCGGCGGCCATATCCGCGCAGATTTCGGACTCGAAGTGGATTTCCTGGTGGATACTCACGCGCTTACCTTTTCCAGAAACGCCGCTGGCGCCAAAATGGGTATCCCTTGCCAGGGATGCAGAACGAGCAAATCCCCATCGCTGGAGATGAGAACGTCCGCCCGGCAAGCCAACGCCAGAGAGAGGAATTTCGCATCCTCGTCATCCCGGCATACGCCTGTCGCAGCCTGCTCGCTGGAGACGTGAACCGCCCACATACTGACGTGAGCGGATACCAAGGTGAGAAAATCCAGCCGGTCTTGTAGCGGAATAAATCGGTCGAATTTCGGCCTCTGTAGCACTTCCCGCAACTCCTGCAAGGTAGCTTCAGTAACACAGAGCTCACCTATCCTGACTGCGGTCAGGAAAGCGCGTCGCGGCACGGAATCCGGATGCAACATCGCCCCCACCAAAGTGCTGGTATCTATAACAATCCGTTGCGGCCGACTCAACGGGATTCTTTCACCAGGCGCACCACATCCTCATCCGTCAGATCCCGCGCAGCCGGTGTAAGATGGGCATCGGCTCTGGCGAAGTGTGCCTCGAATTCCGCCACCGCTTCGCTGCGGTTGCGCCGAGCAGCCTGCAAATCCTGGAGGTCCTGCATGTCCTGCGGGGACACCATAAACGCTGTTGCACGCCCGTGCCGGGTGATGACCACCGGCTCACGCTGCACCGTGTCCAACAACTTTCCGAACTGGTTCTGGGCTTCAACCGAAGTCACCGTAATCATGGGTACGCTCCTATACAAATATCCGTTCTGGCCATTATAGCTAGAATGGGGATTCAGGGCTATGTTCTCTACCTGTGTCAGGGGGGGGACTCTGCCACTCTCATTCCTAAACGCCGACATCGCTCGTTTGTTAGTAAGGGTCGGTGTTGTGTTTCGGGCACGCGGGCGTGTTTTCGTGTCTCGCGTTTGGCGATTATCAAACAAATCTGTCCGTGGCCATCTTTACCAATGGAAATCGTGGTATCGGTGATGTAATGAAGCGGTTCATACCTCTGAGCCATGGAATCAGAAAAGCATGCCTATAAGCAAAGTGACAGGCGGCAATTGGGCTCAACCCTCGGGGAAGAGCACGAAGATTACGCACCCTTGCTTTGACTGAGGAACGTGCGCTGTGCCACGGGGATTGTGAATGAAAGTACCTGCCGGATAATCGTGGACACCGTCGTTAAATACGCCAGATACCACGAACACTTCTTCAGAGCCTGGAAAATGCGTATCGAGCTTTGTGAACTTGGCACCAGGGTCGATTTCAAGAATTTGGGCCTTGGCGCCGTTCGACCCCCGCCAAAGGATGCGTTGACGAATACCTGGAAAGAGTTCCTTTGCGGGAATAT
>JAMCRJ010000104.1 GCA_023381645.1 Gammaproteobacteria bacterium | reverse complement strand
CGTGGAACCAGCGCATGTAGGCGTACCCCCAAGATACGGGAACAGGGAATCGGGCGGCGACATATTCGGGAAAGCGGGTGTGAAAGGACGTGGTGAAAATCCAACCCTGTTGCCGGCACCAATTGCGCGCGGCCAGACCCAGGGGGCCTTCGGTGGCGATATGCACGGCATCCGGTAAAAAAGCTCTCAAAGTCCTGCCGATACGGCGTTTGGGCGAGAGGGTCAAGCGGATTTCAGGATAGGTTGGGCAAGGGATACTGGCCCTCCCTTCGCTGGTGATCATCCGTACCTCATGGCCCATATGACGCAACTGGGTTGCCGTCTGGTTCAAGGTCGTCACCACCCCGTTCACCTGCGGAAACCATGCGTCCGTAACCAGAGCGATTTTCATGGACAATCCGGTGCGCTCGCGCCTTCTGCCAGAAGGCAGCCTGCCCAGGTGCCCGCCGACACGCCTTCGGTTACCGCCTGACAGGCCAAGGCTTCCATGACCGCAGCGGGTTATCCAAATGACCAAACGGACGGCCTTATGCGGCCCTTTATCGCTTCGCCCATCAGGAACATAAACAACATATCGTCCTGGATAACCGTGTCCGTCGGGGCACGACCAAGCGCATAGATACCAACGGCGTAATGTTGGGCTACTTGCTTGTCCGCAGCATTGCGTTCCATACATTCTCCTGCCAGTCGACCATCTATAGATGGGATTACCCAAGCGAATGGTACCATCCGAATATGACAGTTTTATGAAGCCGCTTGCGTCGGCTTCGACATCTGCCGCGGAACGTCGGCCACCAACAGCACCCGGTGCGGGCAGAAAGACCCTTCGCCCCAACGTGTACGCTCCAGATAGGCGGCGTACATCGCCTTTTCAGGAAAGGATGGGGCGTAATTGGCCATAAAAACGTCATGAAATCGTCGCACTAGCGTCACATAAGCCAGTTATCCTTAGCGGAGCCGCAATATCAGCCCCATAAGGAGACCTGCCATGAGTCAGTCCACGGGCACGCACGTACCCAAGCTCAGTGTCATCGATTCCCTCAACAACGCCCCTATCCGTTTTTTTCACCCGCGCGCCGCATTCCTCGATGCATTTATCTTTGGACGCCTGGCCGATGTGGTAGGCCGCAAACAGATTTACGGGTTGGAAGCACTGTGAAGGAAGCATCCGAGATGTTATGGATATTATTGGGCAGTATGGGCATGCATGCGCATGTGCATATGCTGCCAGCAGCGATATGGGCCCAGATGCGGGCAAAATTGCCAAACCACTCTCCCTCACCGCATTGCCCACGCGTTCTTCTGGTGGTGAATGCGCGGACCAACAACGACAGACCAGCCATTTCCGTCAAAGTGGCTCTGGAGTGCGCCGATGCCCAGGTGCATACCGTCACCGAGCGAGCCGAAGCCGAACAGTGGGTGCGACACTGGGATCCGGAGGTCCTGGTCCTGCTGGGATGGTCCGCCGCGACCGGCGCCTGGTTACGGCGATTACAGCTCGCCGCGCATCAGGACGCGTTATCCTTTCTGGTCGTCGGCGATGGCGCGCAAGAAGACCGCGAAAGAATGGATGCCGTGGCGGCACTGGAGGCGGGTGCGCAGGCCTACGTCCCGTCCAGTATGGGACCTGAGCCGCTGACTGCCCAGGTCCGCAACATGCTCAAAAATTGCAGGCGCACGCGCCATCCGGATGCCCGTGAGGGAAAAATGGAGACCCTCTGCATTGACCTCGTGTCACTGCGGGTCTGGATCCTGGGGCAGGAAATGCACATGCCGCGGCAACTCTTTTATCTGTTCCACCATTTCGCTCTCCATCCGGACGAAGTCGTTTCCAACCATCAGATCGCCGACCTCCTGTCAGAGGGTAAGGGCGCGTATCTCGCCCCCAATACCCAGATCGTCAAGATTTATCGTTTACGCAAGATACTGGAAAGTGCCGGCGCTAAAGACTGGCTGGAAACTGTACCCGGCTTTGGGTATCGATTTTCACTGCCAGAAAATGTGCATGTTGTCACAAAAAAGTCACCGCAGTGACGCACTGCTGTCACATGAGGCTGCTAGCATGGGCATCATTCCAGGAGGCAAAAGACCTCCACTTTGATTTAGAGGTGGCTGCATGAACGTCGTATTACAAAGCTGGGCACACCCGCTGGTGGAGCTGGAACGAAAACCGACCGATGACCCAAGCCTTGTAGTAACTCTGACAACGTGGACCCATCAGAAGTAACGATACGCAAAAGAAGTATGCAGAATGAGCAGGTTACAATTTATAGCCAAAACACCCACTGCTATGAACAGAAAGATTTTTCAGCATCAATGGCGTTTGGCCGGCCATGTCGAAAATGGCCGCACGACGACGACCGATCCGGCCAATACCGCACCAGTATTGAAAGTTTGAGCGTATCGGGCATCGGCACATTATTTCAATAAATTATTTAACTACTAAAGGAAACGTAATCATGTCCCAGATGAAATCTTCAAGAAAGTCTCTGGTTATTGCTTTGTGGGCATCGGGCGCTTTGGGAGCGACTTGTATTCCCTCTACTCATGCTGACGATTCCGGCGGGAAAACGGCTATCAATGTGGGTGAAGTAAATAGCCAAGCTGGCGGATCGACGGCAGATAAAAAGCACAAGGCCAAGATCAGTCTGGCATCGCCGGTTCAGTCTGTGCATATTTCTCAGGCTGTCATTGAAGAAGATACGCCTCCTGGCGGCAGTATGGTGGAAGCGATTGCCGCGAATACACCCGGTTTTCAGGCACGTCGTACCGGGACTGCGAGTGGTGCCAACCGTTATCAGATCCGTCTGAACGGCATTCAGATCGGTTTTGACGAAACGGGTCAGGCCGAAATGAATGGGAATCAGGTATTGATGGACGGTATTCCACTTAATAATCCACTGGCATCCTATCATGGGTTTTCCACCGCGGAGTTGCCTATCGCCAGCATGTTTTCCGGTATCAATGTGGTATATGGACCGGGTACTGCAAAACAGCACTGGTTTGATTCTATGGGCGGGACGATAAATTTCAGCACTAAGTCATCTGGAGAAAAACCGTCCGCATTTGTCGATGTCGGTGGCGGAAGTTTTAATGCATATAGTGCGAGTACCGGTATTTCGACGGGTTCCATCGACGGATGGAAAACCTACATTGCCGGTGGTTATACACGTACCGGTCAGGCCCGGGTCAGTTCAGCCCTTACCGGACCTTCGCAAAGCACTGCATTTTTCATTAAAACCCAAAAAATGTTTGAAGGCGGATACTTCGCGATGGGTTTCTATTTTAATAATACTCTGGAAAATCGGCCCCATCTGATTCCGGTATATCCGTTTGCTGGGGGCTCAATCAATGGTAACGGTGTCGCAGGCCCGGCATTAAGCCAGACCACTTCGGGATTTTACTATACGCCGTCCAGTGATCTATGGACAAAAAGTGAGCAGTATCATACTTATCTTGGCTATATCAAGCTCACCAACAAACTCACTCGTAATGTTAAATTCAATAACGCCATATGGTATCGGGCAGGTAATCGCCTCAAGGTGCGCATAGACAATTATCCGATGGTTCCCAAGTTGAACACCGAGTATTATCCGACTTCATCGGGGAATTTTGGTTATCGTGGTGACTTTACTATTACGTTGCCATGGAACAAGATTGATGTCGGTGGTTACTATCAACAAACTACATATAACTCGTCCTTTGCTGGTTACGGTTCTTTGGTTCCAGGTCACGAACTAGGTAGCAATAGTCCATTGTATTACCGGGATGACCACGATCACTGGAGTGCGGCCAGCGCGTTTTTCCAGGACAAGATAACCCCCTTATCGTTCTTATCGGTTACGCCGGGCCTGAATCTGATTAATTATCATATTTCAGTGAATAACGTTACCTCGGTTACGGCACCCGGTCTTTTTCCGGGTGACGGCGTCGGATCCTTCCCATCGGTGGCGGGAGATACCGCCAACTTTACCAAACTCGCTCCGAGTCTTGCACTGAATGCGGCCATTACACCGGGAATACACGCCTTTGCCACCTGGTCGCAAAATTTTCAGACCCAGATTGACAGTGCTTATGGAGAAGGGGCGTCCCATCCCGTCATTGCACCGACGGAGCCGGCTAAAATCAATTTTTATATGGCGGGTTTGAAATATGCGCATGGTCCAGTTGAAGGACAGATTGCGTTTGTACACCAGAAGTTGACAGACCTGGCAGTGCAGGTTACGCAGGCGGAATCACAAAATATCATTGTCGAACCGGCTAATGAAACGATCAATGGCGTTAATTTCCTGCTCTCCTATGGGCGTCGTCTGGGTTTCAATGCCCGTCTGATTGGAAGTATTTTGCATGGCTCTGAAAATACCATCAATGTTTCTGGTGATCCAGTAAATGGCGCCAGAGTGACTGGGCTTCCTACCTATAACGTCAACTTCGGCCTGGGTTACCGTATGTATGCGGCGCGTACTCTCTGGAGCGCAAGGATTCTGGACAGTTATCAGTCTGCTACATATTTGTCCAGCGACATCAGTGCGACGCCCACTAATTTGAAATTACCGTTTTCGGCGGTCAATCTCGTAAACGTGTCACTTTCGGCACGTACGACGATATTTGATCGGGACGTCCCGGGATTGAAGCTCGTGCGGGTATCGCTTATGTTGGATAACCTTCTGAATCGCAAATATAACGTGCAAGGTTACGTGTCTGCGGGTGGCAACTATGGCCAGGGCAGTGTGGGCACAATTCTGGCTAGTCCAGGTACGCCAAGAGCGGTTTACGCATCTCTGACGGCGATGTTTTAGGGCCGGTCATGCAGAACATTCACACCCACCTCGACGACCCCAGCATCAATTCCCGTCACCGTCGCATTGTCATGTCAGCAGGATTGGGGATGTTCCTCGACGGCTTTTTGGCTTTTGGAGGCTGACATGGAGGCATCTGCTAATGAAAATGACGCCGCCGAGCGCAAGGCTATTGCCGATCACATTCGCGCGCTTTTCGAGGGCCCTGGCTGCCGGCAATGGTACGATGGTTATGAAGCGGTATCGCAGACGCGGCACGCGCTGCAATGCGCGCAGAACGCGATTGCGGCGGGCGCGGAGGAGCGTCTGGTAAGCGCCGCATTCCTCCATGATATTGGCCACCTCATCGATCTGAATGGGCGCGACAAATTTCAGAGTGGCATCGATGCCCAACATGAAGAGATCGGTGCCAACTGGTTGGGGCAGTGGTTTCCGCTATCGGTAACGGAACCGATTCGCTGGCATGTTGCAGCAAAACGTTACTTGTGCGCGACCGAGGCGAGTTATCATGCATCCCTCTCCTTGGTTTCTCAACGAAGCCTGGCACTCCAGGGCGGAGCGATGTCCGTAGGAGAGTGCGCGGCCTTTGAGAAAACATGCTTTAGCGCCGATGCCATTCGCCTGCGCCGCTGGGACGACCACGCCAAAGACCCCGAAAAGCCGCTACCGGATTTCCAGGATGTCATGGCTTATGTCATACACAGCGTCCACGTTTCCCTTATGTAGCGAATGCGCGTCCCCTTCAGCGATTAAGGAAATCCCGATGCACACAATCCATGCGCTACTCGATGATCTGAAAATCAACAAACAACACCGCCGAATCCTTCTGGTCGCCGGTTTGGGCATTTTTCTGGATGGTTATGATTTGTCCATCATCGCCGTCGCCTTGCTTTTGCTAAAACCTGACTGGCATCTGTCGGCAGTGGCCACTGGCTTGCTAGGTGCGGCGACGTTGGCAGGCGCGGTACTCGGTGGCCTGGTGGGTGGGCGCATCGCGGACCTTTTTGGCCGCAAGGTGCTTTATCTGATAGATGTGGCAACTTTTTTTATGGCGGCTTTGCTCTCTGGTGTTGCTTGGGATGTATCCTCCCTGATCATTTTCCGCTTTTTTCTGGGTGTCGGTGTAGGTATGGATTATCCCTTGAGTTCGAGCTATATCGCAGAATTCATGCCCAAAGCGCAGAGAGGAGCAGGACTCTCTTGGGCATTTACATTGTGGATGATTGGTGCCGTGGTGTCCGCAGTCGTTGGGTTGGTGCTGCTGCAGGCTGGTCCGAATGCATGGCGCTGGATGTTTATTAGCGGCGCGTTTCCCGCTCTGGCAGTACTCTGGTTGCGGCGCAACCTTCCTGAGACCCCGCGCTGGTATATCGCGCATAACCGGCCAGAAGAGGCGATTCAGGTGCTTCAGGGCATGTCGCCGGAGGTGGATGCGCAGAGCCTTCGTGAAGCCCTTCAAAGGCAGACTCCAGAACCGGCCCAGATGCGCGCCTGGGCCACTTTGTTCGCTCCGCAATGGTTAGGGCGTACACTGTTGGTAGTCATGCCCTGGATGATGGTGGATATCAGTGTTTACGGGTTGAGCGTGTATCTGCCTATCTTGCTGGAGGGCTTCGGCATCCACTCTCACACGGATGCCTTGCGGTGGAATGTGCTCTTCGATCTCATCGCTTTGTGCGGTATCGCATCCCTGGCACTGAGCACACGTCGGATTGGTAGAGTTTTTCCGCAAATCGCAGGTTTTGCGCTGAATGCTTTTTTCCTGGGTACCCTGGGTCTGGTAGCACTCTACATGCAGCCCCCGATCTGGCTGCTCGTTGTCACTATCTTCGGGTACACTTTCTTCAACAATTTCGGGCCAGCCACCACGACGTGGCTCCTGCCGGTAGAGATTTTCCCAACGGACCTGCGCGCCTCAGCCCATGGCCTAGCGACGGCCTGTTCCCGCGTGGCGGCGACTTCCGTTTTTCTGCTGCCCAGTGTGCATGCGGTGGTAGGCAATGGTTGGCTGATGCTGATTCTGGCGGCTACGGCGCTGGTGGGTTTACTGGTGACCTTGCTGCTGGGGCGTGATGTGGAGCCCGGTATCCGTAGTCTAGAGGAAGTTTCAGATGTAGGGGAGCGGAATATCCGTGTGGCTGAGGCCATAGCGGATTAGCGCTCAAGGAATGCAAAAGAGGGTCCGAGGTGCAGATACTTGACACGGCATATTCGCACCTCTATTGTATAGACATCTAGATAATTCGGAACGGTTAAGATGAGATTCGATGAGGCATCGGGCAACCCCGCCGAGTTGACAAGCATGCGCGCGCGCTGGATGTCGGAGCTCGCCCATGCAATGTTCTCCGACTTGGAGGATGTTGCGGCCGGTGTCGAACACTGGCCGGAGTTTACCCCGGTCAATTTACCGGAAACCGGCTTGATCATGGTTCATGGGCGCATGGGTGGTCTGGGTGGTAGCTTTCCCTTGGGAGAATGTACGGTCACCCGTTGCATGGTACAGGACGATCAAGGCTACATGGGTTTGGCTTATGTCCTCGGCGACCGTCTTGCCCATGCGGAAATCGCCGCCAAACTGGATGCCCTGTTGCAACATCCGCAGCGACGATCGTCCTTATGGGATCAAATCATTGCCCCGCTCATGACTCTTCGTGCCGCCCGCGAAGCGCAGACAAGGCAGGAAAATCAAAGTAGCCGTGTGCAGTTCTTCACCATGGAAAGCATGCGGTCATGATGGCATTGGACTGCCAACGGACCTTTCGCGTGCTCCTGGAAGCCATGTCCTGCCCAGGACAATGCATGACGTTGCCGGACTCCGCTGAGGAGTCGCCTTTCCGACCTGCCTGCACGGCTATCCTGCGTACCCTGCTGGATGCGGATACCCCGGTTGCCCTGGCATACCCCGATGCCGCAGCGGAATATTGGCTGAGAATGCGCTGTCGTGCCCCGGTGGTCACTCCCAAAGATGCTGTTTTTGCGGTTGCGGCGGATTGGTCTTGGGAGGATCACATTTTCCCCATCGGGACTGAGGAGGAACCAGAGAGCAGCGCCACACTGATCATTGAGATCCCCACCCTGCAAGGTGGGCCGAACCTGATCCTGAGAGGACCGGGCATTCATGGCATGCGAGCGATTGCGCCGAAGATCGGCGCCGGATTTTTGCCCTTCTCGCAACATAACCATAGCCTCTATCCCCGGGGCGTCGACCTGATATTGTGCAGTGGCCGGGATTTTTTCTGCCTGCCGAGAACTACCGAAATAGAGGAGGCATGAGCGATGTCTTACGTGGCAGTCAAAGGAGGCTCCGCCGCCATTCGGTCCGCCCATCGCCTGGTGCGCAAACGGATGCGGGGTGATCCCGATGCTCCTGAAATCACTCCCGGGCAAATAGGCGGGCAAATGCATCTCGGCGTGAGTCGAGTCATGGCCGAGGCCTCTCTCTACGACGCGAATTTGGCGGCCCGAGCCATGCTGCAGGCGCAGGGCGACATGATCGAGGCGATATTTTTACTGCGTGCCTATCGCGCCACCCTAACCCGATTCCTGGATTCCACGCCGCTCGCGATGGATACCATGCGGGTACAGCGACGTATCTCCGCAGCCTTCAAGGATTTGCCCGGCGGCCAACAATTGGGGCAGACGTATGACTATTCGCACCGACTCTTCGGCTATTTCGATCGCCTGGAGACAGAGTCCGAAATCGAGTCTGGCAAGACCGAAGTGCCGCCGGAGCCCGTGACCAGTGTGATGGAACTGTTGGAAAAGGAAGGTTTGATGGAGCCGGCTGCTGCCTGTGAGCCACAGGCGGAGAACACGCAGCAAGACATCACGCAGCACCCCCTGCTTTTCCCGGCCACTCGTGCGCAACGCTTACAGTCCCTGGCCCGCGGCGATGAAGGATTTCTGCTCTCCATGGCCTATTCCACCCAAAGGGGATACGGCCAAAATCACCCCTTTATCGCAGAGTTGCGCATGGGGGATGTGACCGTGGAGATCACCCCACCGGAATTGGGGTTTTCCATCGAAATCGGGACCATTACCGTCACCGAGTGCCAGATGATCAATCAGTTTCAGGCCGAGAGTTCCGAAGAAGCCGCCTTTACCCGCGGTTACGGCCTGGTCTTCGGCCAGTGTGAGCGTAAGGCCATCGCCATGGCCCTGGTGGATCGGGCGCTGCGGGCCGGTGAGCTGGGTGAAGAGGCGCTTTCTCCGGCACAGAACGAGCAATTCGTCCTTAGTCACTGCGACAATGTCGAGGCGACGGGCTTCGTAGAGCATCTGAAACTTCCGCACTATGTGGATTTCCAGAGCGAGATTCAGACCTTGCGGCACCTGCACAAGACTGTGGCAAAAGACGGGGCAGACAGAGTATGACCATCTACTATAATTTTGCCTATCTCGATGAGGGGACGAAGAAGAAAATACGGCGAACCCTGCTCAAAGCCTTGGCCATCCCCGGCCATCAAATTCCTTTCGCCTCCCGGGAGATGCCTTTGCCTTATGGTTGGGGGACCGGCGGCATCCAGGTGACGGCCGCCGTTATTGGCCCTGAGGATATCCTCAAGGTGATCGATCAAGGCTCCGATGATACGACCAATGCGGTCTCCATCCGCAACTTCTTCCGGAGTACCACCGGAGTGCGGACTACCACCTCGACCCGGGAAGCAACCTTGATTCAGACCCGTCATCGAATCCCGGAAACACCCCTGCGTGCGGGACAGATATTGGTCTATCAGGTGCCGATGCCGGAACCCCTGTTCAAGCTGGAGCCCAGGGTTTCCGAAACTGTCGCCCTGCACGCCATGGCCGATTACAGCCTCATGTATCTGAAGCTCTATGATCAGATCACTCGCTATGGCCGTATCGCCATCGGTTACGAATACCCGGTCATCGTCCATGATCGCTATCTTGCGTCGCCGTCCCCGATCCCTGCCTATGATGTGCCAAAGATGCATATGAGCCCGGCGCTGCAGCTATTTGGCGCGGGCCGGGAAAAGCGCCTTTATGCGATTCCCCCGTACACGCGGGTTATACCGCTCGACTTCACCGACTATCCTTTTGATCCGGTCAATACCTGGCAACCCTGCGCGCTCTGCGGCGCGGTGGAGTCCTACAAGGATGAGATCGTGATCGACGACACAGGCAATCGCCAGTTCATCTGCTCAGATACCGATTTCTGTGAGCATCGTCGATGAGTTACGGTCCCGCTCCCGTACTGATGGCGCGCGATCTGACCCTGTCCTTTGGCGCACTGCGTGCCCTGGAATCGGTGTCTTTGGAGATTTATTCTGGCGAGGTGTTGGCCATTGTCGGGGAGAGCGGTTCTGGCAAAACAACCCTGCTGAACACCCTTTATGGGGTGCTGGCCCCGGACGCTGGCGAAGTCCGTTTCGGTGACAATGGGGACTTGGACCGCTGCGTGCAGATGCTTCCGCGGCAGCAGTTGCGGCATCTGCATCGTTCTGCCTGGGGCTACGTCCACCAAAATCCCCGCGATGCGCTGCGCATGGAGATTACAGCGGGTGGCAATATCGTAGAAAGACTCATGGCCGCCGGTGAAAAGCACTATGGCACGCTACGCGAAAAGGCCCTGATCTGGCTTCAGAAAGTAGAAATCGATCCCAAACGCATCGACGATTTGCCAACAACTTTCTCGGGTGGGATGCAGCAACGACTGCAGATCGCCAGAACCCTGATCAGCCATCCCTATCTAGTTTTCATGGACGAACCGACCAGTGGGTTGGACGTATCGGTGCAGGTCGGTTTGCTGGATTTGCTGCGTAATCTGGTGTCGGAGCAGAGAATGGCGGTGATTTTGGTGACCCATGATCTGGCGGTAGCCCGGTTGTTGGCCGGGCGCATTGCCGTTATGCAGCGCGGGCGCATTATTGAGACGGGAGTGACCGATCAGGTCCTCGATGATCCACAGCATCCTTATACCCAACTTTTGGTCAGTTCGGTGTTGCCTGCATGAACCTGCTCGAAGTAAAGGACCTCTGCAAAACCTTCACCCTGCACCTGCAGGGCGGATTGCAAATGGCGGTGCTCCGTAATATCTCATTTTCCGTAGCGGCGGGTGAATGTGTCGCGCTTGTCGGGTCCTCCGGCGCCGGAAAATCCACCTTACTGCGCACCATTTATGGGAATTATCGCGCTGAAAGCGGTTCGGTGACCGTCATGCATGATGGCAAACTGGTGGATCTGACCCAAGTGCCGCCTCAACAATTGCTGGTGATTCGCCGGCACCATATAGCCTATGTGAGCCAGTTTCTGCGGGTTATCCCAAGGGTTTCCACGCGTGCGATCGTGGCCGGTGTGCTGAGAGAGCAGGGCGTGTGTTCCGCAGACGCGGACGCCCGCGCCGAGGCTATCTTGTTGACTTTGAACATTCCTTTGCGCTTGCACGGCTTGCCTCCGGCGACCTTCTCCGGGGGCGAGCAACAACGGGTCAATCTGGCGCGCGCCCTGGTCACTGACCATCCGGTGTTGCTGTTGGATGAGCCGACGGCTTCTCTTGATGCCGAAAATGCCGCGGTGGTGCTGTCCCTTATCCAGGAAGCAAAACGGGTGCGCCGCGCTATTGTCAGCATCTTCCATGATCCGGATATGACCGTGCGCGTGGCTGATCGTCAAATCCCAATAACGTCTTTACCGGAGAACGACAGATGACACAGGGTTTCAGCAACGCGCGAATTGTGTTGGAGGATGTCGTATTGCATGGCGCGGTGCTCCTGGGTGCGAGAGGCAACATTGCGGATATACTTGAGGAAACATCCTCTATCCTGGGCACCGAGGACTGTACCGGCGATTTTCTTCTGCCAGGCTTTGTGGACGTGCATACGGATAATCTGGAGCGCCAGGTGCAGCCGCGCAGTCACGTCCGCTGGCCTTCTCCTTCGGCATTTCTGGCCCACGATGCCCAGTGCGCGTCGATGGGTATCACCACCGTTGCCAATGCCTTGTGCGTGGGTGATGCCGGCTTTGAAAGCGGTCGCATCCAAACTCTGAAAAATGCGGTGGTAGACTTGTCGGCCCTGGATGCTAGCGGGTCGCTACGCGCCGATCATGTGCTCCATTTGCGCTGCGAACTCTCGGCGCCTAACATGCAGGAACTTTTTGAGGCGGTCATGGACCATGCCAAGCTTCAAATGGTGAGCCTGATGGATCACACCCCGGGTGTCGGGCAGTACGCCAATCTGGAGAAGTTTCGAAAAAGTCGACGCGATGAGGGATACTCGTCCAAGGAACTGGAGGGCATGATCGTCGAAGCTCAGGCGAGACGTCATGCCCACAGCGAGAAAAACCGCGGCTATCTGTTGGAGCAACTCAAACATTCCTCTCTGACTCTGGCGAGCCATGATGACCGCACCGAGGCGGAGGTGCTTCGCAACGCCCAAGACGGCATCAAAGTCGCTGAGTTTCCGGTATCCATGGAGGCGGCACGAACGGCCCGTCAACAGAATATGGCTATTGTGGCAGGGGCCCCCAACGTGGTGCGCGGTGGATCCCATTCGGGTAACGTTGCGGTCCGCGATCTCATCAAAGCTCGGTGTGTAGACGTCCTGGCCTCGGATTATGTGCCCAATGCGCTGTGTGAAGCGCCTTTCCGATTGGTGGATGATGGTCTGCTCGCGCTGCCCGAAGCAGTACGGATGATCACTGCAGCCCCGGCGCGCATGTTGGGTCTGCCGGATCGTGGCACCATTCGCGTCGGTCTGCGCGGTGATCTGGTCCGCATCCGGCTCATGGATGGGCACCCGATCGTCCGCTCGGTCTGGAAGGCTGGTCAGCGGATCGCGTGAGGAGATCGTGAGGGTCGCAATTTATTACGTACCAGATCGTCAGGACACCCTGTGGACGGCGGGTACCCGTTGGTTGGGACGTGATCCCGAATCCGGTGAAAAGCTTGAGCGGCCACCGGTCCCCGGCTTGGCGCAGGCCACCCGAAAAGCCAGTCGATATGGTTTTCACGCGACGCTCAAGGCGCCCATGCCCATTCGAGAGCCGTTGGCGGAGATGATAAACGCCGTTAAAGCCTCCCTGTCCACGGTCGCCCCATTTTCTTTACCACCGTTGCGGCTGACACTGGAGGACGGCTTTGTGGCGCTCCGTCTCGGCACGTCTAGTCCGCATCTTGCGGATCTGGCCGATCGGTGTGTGCAGGATTTGGACGGTTTTCGGGTGCCCTACACAGCGGGAGAGGAGGAGCAGATCCGAGCGGCTTCAGATCTCACCGCGCAGAACCTCGCCAATCTGAAGCGCTGGGGGTACCCCTATGTTTTTTCGGAATGGGTTTTTCACATGACCCTCAGTGATCAACAACCGGATGACCATATCTTCAGGATGGCCTGCGATTTTTTTGCAGAGAGTGCGGCACGCCCCCGACGGGTCAGTGCGGTGGGCGTCTTTGTGGAACCAGAGCCACAGCAGGATTTTGTTTTGGTCACCCGTATTCCTCTTGCGGGTGGCGGTGGTATATATGCCTAACACCCTCATACTGGTCGCGGGGCGCTCCGGTGCGGGAAAGGACTCGATAATCAATGCCTGTCGACCCTTGTTGGCCTCTGACGCGCGGATTTACTTCGCCCGCCGTGTGGTTACGCGTGGCGCGCAGAGCCCCGGTGAGCAGTTGGTTAGCGTGCCCACTTTTGCGAGGATGAAAGCCGAGGGCAGTTTGGCGTTCGACTGGGCGGCCCACGGTCTGATGTATGGACTTCCCCGGGACGAACTCTTGCGCAATGGCATGGTGCAGGCCATCATAGCGAATGTATCGCGTACCGTTATCTCGGCCATCGCTGCCCAACACCCTAGCCACGTGGTGTGCATTAACGCTTCGGACCATCACATCCGAGCCCGTCTGCAGTTGCGCGATCGGGAAAAGTCAAACGACATCGAAGAGCGGCTATCGCGAAGAGTTTTGTTACCAGAGGACGTACCGATGACCACCATACAGAACGATGGCCCCCTGGCGGAGGCCGCCGCTCAGTTTCGGACGACTGTTCTTCGCTTTGTCACGAAAGCATGACAGATATCACCAAAGTGCCTCACGCACCCGGAATCACAGTCTGGAAGCAGATCGTCGATGACATCCAGCAGCGGATGGACAGGGGTGAGGTGCGGCCCGGCGAGAAACTACCCAGCGAAGGGGCTTTGGCGTCGACCTATGGCGTTAACCGTCATACGATTCGGCGAGCGCTGCAGGAACTCGCTGCGATTGGAAGACTGCATATTGCCCATGGCCGTGGTTCTTTTGTAGCGTCTACAGTCTTTGATTACCAACTGGAAGAGCGCCCGAGGTTCTCGGAATGGATCAAGAAGTACAACCGGCCAGGCTCTTCCGAGGTGCTGGAAGCGGCCATCATACCCCTGCAGGATTTACCCGAGTTACCGCGCGTCCTCAGCTACCAAGTGTTCCCCGACTATCCAAACGCGGCAATGGTTGAAACGCTGGGCAAACTTGGCGAGCATCCCGTATCGATTGCACGCCACCTTTTTTTTGGTGAACGCCTGTTGGGCATGGTGCAGGATCTGCAACAAGGTCTGGGAATCACGGTGTCGCTAAAAAAACGGGGCGTGAGTGATTACACGCGCCTGAAGTCCTCCGTCTCGGCCGAGTTGCCCCAAGCCAGGGAACGACGGTTACTGGCCATAGATAAGTCCGATCCCGTTTTTATCTGCGAGAACGTGAACATCGATTCGGAAGGTGTGGGCATAGAGTTCTCAACGGTCATCTATCCTGCTTCCCGTGTGCGACTGGTGTACGAACCGGGGTGAGAACAACAATACCTCTCCTATCGTCGGCATCTTTGTCGCTCCAATAACCAGCTGAAATGCTTTGGGACCGCCTGTAATTCGTCAAAAAATAAATAAAAGGCGGGGGTGATATATAGCGTCAAAAACTGGGAAGACGAGGATGATACCGTTTTTCTTAACCAGTCCGAGCAGCATGATGATGCCAATGAAACTGTACAAATCCAGGGGCTCATTGAAGATGACCAATGACAGCAAGGCACCGAAAACCGCCAGAGGCAGGGCGGTCAGAATAGTCAGGGGATGCAGGAAATGTTCGTAAAGAATGGCCAGCACGACGTAAATGAGTAATACGGTGGCCAGCAGTAAAAACGGCAATGATTTGAAGGCGGACTGGAATTGCGCCGCATTGCCGCCCAGATGCCCGACGATCCCGGCCGGTAATATATCCTTGGCTTTGCTCTGCAGGGCGGAAATGGCGCTGCCGAGGCTGAACCCCGGCGCGAGATTGAACGAAATCGTGGTGGAAGGTTGACCATTATGTTGCATCAGGGTGAGCGGGGCGGCATCGTAGCGAAATGTTGCCACCGCCGAGAGCGGTACCAGCGTGCCCCCAGCGCCGGCTACGCTGAGGGTGGAGAGGGCATTGATGTTCTGCTGATAACGGGGTTCGACTTCCATGATGACTTCATATTGGTCGTTGGAACCATAAATCGTTCCCACCTCGTGCCCTCCGAAAGCCAAACCGAGAGTGTTTTCAATGGCCGCCGGGGTCACGCCAAGGGCTGTGGCCTGGGGCCGGTTGATTTCGATGGCGACTTAGATAATTATGCAACCTCCATGAACTCACATAGCGACCATTTTGGTTGGCTCGCAGGGTGATGCCAGTTCCAATTTACCCCCTGCATTATGTATAGGGCAACGCCCTTGTCCGTCGCCATTCAGACATGCGGTGATCATTCATCTTCTCCTGCCTGATAGGCCGCAATGGGGGCATGCCGTTTCTGCGCATAGGCCTTCAAATATCTCATTTCCTTATGCCAGGCGTTTACGCCTTTTGCGGCAATCCACTCCTGTTTCATTTGCTCTGGTCCCGGCACTTTCAATAATGTGGTGGGTGTGTAGTCGTTCTTTTTACTAGGGGGAGGAATCCCCGCACCATTTTTTGTCTGGTGCGCTTTGTACCAGGCATACCACTTGGAATTCGGATGCAGGTAATGCCCGGATGCGCCAGCCTCGCGACGCAGTAGGCTATAGCGCGTACATTTTCCGGCATTGAAGGAGACCGGTACCTTAATAGGTATGACGTTCGGTGTGGGCGAGAAGTCGGGATGTTGTGTCCATATCCCAGAAAAGACGCTCGCGTTCTGATCCCATTGAGACATCGGTGGAAGACCGAAGACCGCCTCTGTGGTTTTAAGAATATTAACCTGGGAATACTGATCAGCGGCCAAAAATCCTTTTTTAACCCATGGCCCCATTGCCAGAGCCAGCGTGCGGTGGGCATTGATATGGTCGGCTCCGGACTGCGCGTCATCTTCAGTCAGAAAGACCACCATATGCTTCCACTCGGGGGTAGTCGACAGATAATGGATGAACTTGGCGGTCGCATAGTCATTATTTGCTACATAGTAGTCCGGTGTGTAGTAGCAAGGTGAGCGACCTGCCGTATGATCGTCGGGCAACCAGATGTATATAAAATGCGGAAACCGGACACCAGGATGCGCTTTGAGCCAGTTCACGGCCATTTGTTCCCGATACGTATCCAGAATCATGCGATCCCAACCTGGAAAGCCGGTGGCCAGATGCTTTTTCATGGCTTTCGAAATATTCCCGGCCTCGGAACGGGAGACAAACTCGCCAAAGTCTTCAAAGGAAACGTGGTGCTCCAAGAGATCATTGAAAAGGAAGAGCCTCTGCGGATAACTGATCCAAGGGTTGGACCACTTGCCCAGAACGGAAAGATTTTCATAGATCGCATAGGGATTATCTACTCCCAAGGGTATGCCGCCAGTCCCCGTGGACCCGCCGGGAACCAGTGACTGAGTCCACCCCGGATTAGCCACCAAACCGCGTCCCGAATAATATTCAGGCCAGGTCCTTTGCACAAAATCAGAGTCTGACGCGGCGGTGGTCCATTGGTGACCTTGTGCGGTCACTTCGCCATCCGCCATGAAATTCACAAAAAGCGTAAAATGCTGGGCCAGATTGTAGAGGTTTGGGATCTCCTTAGGCCCATAAAGATCCATCTGTGGATCAGCCCAGTCTCCAGCGGCTTCGTATTTGCCAAAATCTTCATCGAAGGTTTTGTTTTCGCGGAGAATAAACACGACATACCGAATATGCTTATGTAGATATTGCGCAGTTTTTCTATCCAAAACCTGCAGGGCATGCTGTTGGTTCGGCGTGAAGCCATCGTTGCGCAAGGCTTCCTGGGTCCAGGTGGGAAGATGAAAGGACAGATGCTGCAGATTCACCTTCTGCACCACGCCATCCATCATATTCCCAACCCATTGATGTTCCACGTTGGGTCCGGAGCCCAAGCCCTTGGCGGATGCGATATAAAGCGCATCACCAGTATGCGTAATGGCCGTCGGATACCAGGCAGTAGGAATTAAACCTAACGCCTTGCCCGTTAGATCGTTATAGACAGCGACATCGTTGTTGCCGGCATTTGCCACGAAAAGCTTCCCCTCGGCAACAGTTAAACCATCGGGATAACTGCCAGGAGGTGCATCGGGATAGGGACTATCATTAATAAATCCATGGACCCGCAAATCAGCGGTATCCACCTTGGCCACCCGGTCAACGTTGGCCAGAGCAACGAATACATCAGAGGAATGCGGGACAGCAGCTAGGGCAGTGGGATGAACTCCTGCCGCGGAATTATCGGGTCCGGTGGGAGGGCCCAGGCGTACCGATCCCAGAAGCTTGAAAGATGCCGGATCAACAACCGCTACGGCGTTTCCTCCCCATAGACTGATCACTATTTTATGGCCACCATCGGCAAACGTGACTGCGTATGGATAGGGTCCAACATTCAGGTAATCCGTTTTGCCGCTCTGGATATTTATACGGGCCAGACTGTTGGACAGCATTCCGGTGACATACAGATATCTGTCATGAGGTCCAACAGCAATGGCATCCGGGTAGAATAGCCTCGGCTGATCAACGTGGTGACCTTGATATTCGTAAGGATACTGATCCTTGGGAAAAGGCTGCCATGCAAGTGAGTACCGGTGCAATAGCCTGGGTTTTCCCGCCTTCACGGCAAACGCCACCACATCGTCGCTATCCCCGCCCGCTGCGTAAAGAACATGGTCCGGACCAACAGCCATGCCTTGAAAAAAACTCTGATGACCGATGACATCGCCGTGGCGGTCCGTCACATCCATGGGTATGGGGACTGACTTCTTGGCAACCTTCTTGTAAGCGGCAATTTCCGCTTCGCGTCTGAGAGAATGCTGATCGTAGAAAGTAATGGTCTGGGCACGGGTAGCACCGTTTGCCATGGCCACAATTTTATGACCCAAGGGAATTATCTCGGTCACGAAGTTTGGGGAACCGTTCACCGTTCCTACCGGACTGACAATGCGTCCCGTTGGTAGTACATGAGTTATCCGGTCTTTGGTATCCGCGTTTATTTGGATGGGGGCGTTGATATCACGCGTGTTTGAAACCCCCACATAGGCAGAAGCCGGCATCGAAAACGTCAACGCAGAACCAACAACACATGCGACGATGGAATTCCATTTTTTCACGGCGTGATATCCTGATCATTTATCCTGAGTGGGCGGAGAGATGCACCAACACATCGAACGTCATGGGATGTTTGGGCATTTTCTTGATAAACGGTGGAAAGCTGGTGTCCTCCACGGTCTTCAAGGCGGCGTGGTTGATGGCATCAATACCGCTGCTTCGGGCAACCTGCGCAGAGAGCAGGTGCCCTGACGGCGTCAGACGAAAGGAAATCATGGCGGTTCCTCCGACATGCATCATCCGGACGAACTCCGGCACGCGGGCATTGGCCTGTACCCGCTTGCGCAGCATGGCCGCGTAGGTGTCTATGGCCGACTGGCGCGCTGCCGGACTTGGTGCGGGTGGCGGTGGCGGTGCAGGCGGTGTTACCGGCGGTGTGTATACCGGCGCCTGCGGCGCGGGTGTTTTCGCGAGCAGCGGTTTGGGCGGCAGCGGATGATGTACCTCTGGATGCGGAATTGGCCTGGGTATGGGTTTGGGCACTGGTTTCGGAATCGGCTTTGGATGCACCACGGGTTTCGGTGGCGGGGGCAAAGGTTTGGGCTGAGGTGGTACCGGTTTGATCAGGTGAATCGCCATAATCTTTGGATTTGGTTTGACCGTCACCGGCTGCGACAGATGAGAATAAATCAATCCCCCAATCATCAGTGCCTCTATAACGGCACCGATCACCAGCGCCCGTCCAAAGTGATCCTTCCCGAAAGTCGGGGACTGAACCGGGGGGGAGAGGGGGGTGGCTGCATTCATACGTTCTCAATGTCCTTGCATAGGTTGGGTCGTGGCACGGAATATTCCGTGATTTTCGCAGCTACAGGGTTTGTTCAATGGAGTTTTCCTTCGTTGGCTTCATAGCTGGCGATGGTCGCCCCATGGACTTGGGCATAGTGATGTAGGTAGGCCACGAAACGGTCGTAGCTCTTGACCCCCTTGCTGGCGATCCACTCCTGCTTCAACTGCTCCGGACCGCTGACCTTGAGCAGCGACGTGGGGGTATAGGTGTTCGCCGCACCCACCGGCGCCAGACGCCGACCGTGGGGATCGGTATGCGCTTTCAGCCATTCGGCAGTCAGCATATGACCGGTGGCCCCAGCCTCTCTTCTGAGCCATGTTCGATTGCTGCATTTTCCCGGATTGAAAGACACCCGCATCTGCATCGGAAGCACCGCCGGCGTTGGCGCGAAATCCGGATGATCTGTCCAGATACCCGCAATGACCGAGGCGTTGGCATCCCACTGGGACATGGGCGGCAGACCCAAGGTCGCCTCGATGGTTTTGACGATATTCACCTGGGAATACAGATGCGTTTCCAGCACGCCTTTTTTTACCCAGGGGCTGACGACCAGCGCAAAGGTACGATGAGCATTGACATGATCGGCGCCGGACTGCGCATCGTCCTCGGTCAGGAAAATCGCCATATGCTTCCATTGCGGCGTCGTGGACAGGTAATGGATGAATCTGGCCGTGGCGTAGTCGTTATTGGCTACGTAATAATCTGGCGCGTAATAGCAGGGAGCCAAACCTGCAGTGTGGTCATCCGGTATCCAGATATAGATGAAATGCGGAAATTTTACGCCAGGGTGTTCCTTAAGCCAATGTTCTGCCAGTCTTTCGCGAGCCGTATCCAGAATCATCCGATCCCAATAGGGATAACGGACATCCATATGCCGCAGTAAACCAGCACGTATGACTCCATCCCGCCGTCGCGTCACGTTCTCGCCAAAATCCTCAAAACGGACATGATGTTCCAAAAGATCATTAAACAAATAGAGCTTTTCAGGATAACTGATCCAGGGGTTGGTATGATCTCTCAGCGGCTGATAGACATCATAGGGATTGTGCGCGCCCTGTGCGGTGGGCTTGAGGGAAGAGCTGCCGCCGGGGCCGGCGTTCCAGAGCAAACCGCGGTTGGAATAATATTCGGGCCACAAGCGCTGCACCACGTCGGAGTCCGAAGCGCCATCGGTCCACTGATGACCCTGTGCGGTGACTTCCCCGTCGGCCATGAAATTTGCGAATAGCGCATAATGACGGGCCAGATTATACAAATTGGGCAATTCTTTCTGATTATACAGATCAAAATGCGGATCTGCCCATTTGCCAGCCGCCGTGTAATCCCCCAAATCTTCATCAAAGGTCTTGTTCTCACGCAGGATGAATACAACGTAGTGAATGTGCTTGCGTAGATTGATGGAGGTTTTGACATTTTCCGCGTGACGGGCGCTGCGCTGGGCCGACGTAAAACCATCGTTGTGCAAGGAATTTTCGGTCCAATCGGCCAGGTGAGCCGGGATTTCCTGGAGAGCCACCTTCTGGATCATCCCATGCATCATATTGCCGATATACTGCCACTGCAGATTGGGCCCGGAACCCAGACCTTTGGCACAGCTGATATATAAGGCACCATTCGCCACCGTCAGGCTGGTCGGATACCAGGCCGTAGGAATCAGACCCAGGCGCTTGCCCGTGCGGATGTCATATACCGCCACATCATTATTACCGGCATTGGCGACATAGAGCTTGCCATCGGCAACCGCAAGCCCATCCGGATAGCTGCCGGGAGGGGCATCGGGATAGGGGCTGTCATCCACCACCTGCAGCGGACGCAAGCTTTGCGTATCGACTTCCACCACCTTGTCGACATTGGCGTCGGCCACAAAGACATCGGGACTGTCGGGCACCGCAACCATCGCCGTAGGGTGCACACCCGCCGCTACGGTTGACGGGCCGACCGTCGGCCCGGTGGGAATTTCCCCCAGGACCTTCAGGCGTTGTCGGTCCAGCACTACAACGCCGTTGCCTGCCCAGTCGCTGACCACCAACCGCTGCCCGTTATCGGCCAGAGCCACGGCAAAGGGGTAGGCGCCGACATTGACGTATTCGGTCTTGCCGCTGGCGATATTGATGCGTGCCAGACTGTTGGAGAGCATCCCCGTCACGTAGAGATGCTTATTCTGGGGACCGACGACTACCGAGTCCGGGTAAAAGAGATATTTCTTCTGCTGGTTCCCCTGATACTGATAGGGATACTGATCCTTCGGGAAAGCCTGCCACTGCAAAGGATACTGATGAATCACCTCAACCTTGCCCTGCACACTGCGCAAAGCCATCACCTGATCAGAATCACCTCCTGTAGCGTAGAAGGTGCCATCCGGACCGGCAGCAAGCCCTTGGAAAAAGTCGCTGTGCGAAATGGCAGAACCGGGAATGGCTTTGAGGTCGCTCTCGGCGGCAAGTGTGGCTTTGGCCCGGGCAATTTTAAGTGCAGCGCTTTCTTTTGGAATATACACAACGCCTGCCGCACCCACATGTTGCGGATTGATCGCGATGCCGCTACCACCTGGTGTTGCGTAAGCCATCGGTTTAACGGGCGCCACTTTGGAAAACGCTGCCAGGCGATCCACTCGCCGAAGATCCTTCCCGTCATAAAACGTGATGGTTTGAAAAGGTGTCGCGCCGTTGGCCATCACGGCAATACGATTGCCATCCGCCGCTACCATCGTGGGGAAATTCGGGGTGCCATTGATTGCGCCGACCGGCGTCACCATGCGGCCCGTGGGCAATGTGGCCGTGTAATTTGCCATATTTTGTGAATCAAGTTGAACCGGGCCTAAAACGTGCCGGGTCAAGGGCGTGGCCAAGGCAGAAGGTAAGTAACACAGCGGTCCCGCAAGGATGACGCAGATAGCTGTCTTTCCGATCATATTATTCATTCATCCAACTCCCGGAAGCAGTGCCGCTCATCAGCCCGCCCTCGCCACCGTTGACGCCATCTTCGGGTCGACCGCCTGAGTTTTCCGATCCAGGCGACCGCGCTGGGTAACCTCTCGAATGAAGATCGAGCCGTGCAGGATGGTGCGGCGCAAATACCAGAACCGGTCGACAATAACGCCAAAGGCGACCACAAGAAGGCCGGCCAGTACATAAGGCATACCGGCAGAGTAATTGGCGAGGTGGACGGGGTAAGCGGTATTCATCAATCATCGCTTTCGTTCAAGCACCACCAGTGGGTGTGCTGGGCTTTGTAATACGGCGTTCATGCAGCTACCTCTAAATGAAAGTGGAGGTCTTTTGCCTCCTGGAATGATGCCCATGCTAGCAGCCTCATGTGACAGCAGTGCGTCACTGAGGTGACTTTTTTGTGACAATATGTACGTTTGCCTTCCGCGCTGGCAAACGTGCTCAGAAAACACCTTGTATCCAGACCAACGGTCCGATGAGGTCCACCAGCAGTTCCTCCAGGCAGCGTTGGTCCAGGGGTAGGGCGGGCATAATGAATCTGTCTCCGGAACCCAGGAAAGTGCGGGATGGAGGCTGGCTGGTGGTCGGTGTGGATGTTCGTGTGTGATCTGTGATAGGATCCACACAATAGCGAAGAAACCCGGTCTTGCCGGGTTTTTTGTCACTATTTCTCGGTTTTTTGACGGGGCTGGGGGGTTGGCATGGCGACGCAACGGCGGTTGACGTGGTTGGCGATAGTGGGTGTGGTAGCAGTTCTGCCGCTTGGTGGTTGTGTGGCGCTTCTCGCGGCGGGGGCTGGTGGTGGGGCCGTGGCCTATGTGGAAAATGGCGGGGTCGCCAATTTCTACGCCTACTATCCGACGTCGGTGACGCGGGTCAGTGCAGCGTCGAAGGCTGCGTTCGGGGAAATGGGCATCCACTATAACGGCGAAATCCGCAAGAGTCCGTCCGAGTATCTGATTGAGGGTACCACCACGGACGGCCAGACCGCCAAGGTAACGCTGACTTCCATGGCCACGGATGTCACCAAGGTCAACATCCGTATCGGGACCTTTGGCGACAAGCCACTATCTTTGCAGTTCCAGAAGCTGCTTTCGCAACGTCTGGGCATGACCGCCAGCCCTCAGGCCCCGACGGGGATGGCGTTGCCTCAGGCCAGCAGTCAGCCGGCGACGCCACAGCAGCCGCAACAGCAAACCATCCCACTTCAGTAATTCACTGATCCTCGATGCCTGCTTTGGATTACCGGAGACCATTGCGGTTTCCGGTAATCCTGTGTATTGCAGTACATATGCCGCTGGGTTTTTGTCATAAAATTGTCATTGCAGGTTCATAAAACTGTCATATTGTGAGTATATCCTGTCATAAGGTCCAGTTTCGGCAGGAAACCATGATGGCCATACCGCAAGGCAGCACAACGAATAACAATGTGGAAATGGATCCGCTTTATCAGGCACGCGTTCTGCTGTTGGCAGAGACGGCGCCACCGAGTGGGCTTATATACCGCCTGCAGGGATCGGGCGCCTTCCTGCGCACGACGAGCGCGATGAATGACGCCTTTCAGCTTGTTATAGCATGGCACCCGGCCCTGCTGATTCTGCAGGACTGGTCTGCCCGACTTGCGCCGTGGCTCATGGAATTAAGCGCTTACCCGGCTTGTGCCGGTTTGCCGGTGCTGGCCATCGGGATGGATGGTGATGCAAACGCCATGTCCGCCCTGGATGCCGGCGCCAGCGCGTATGTCTCGACCCCGTATAGCGAGACGTTGTTGCTGGCGCAGGCATCGGCGCTGCTGAAAAAACACCAGCACTGGAAATGTCTCGCGGTAGAGCAGGGGTCGCTGATCCAAGTAAATCCGGGAAGCTGTCGGGTATGGGTGAATGGTGAAGAAATACGCTTGAGTCGACGACTATTCCGGTTTCTGCACTATTTGGCATTGCACCCGGATCGGACCTTCTCGTCCCGTGAAATTGCCAATGTATTGACTGATGGCCGCAGCCTCATCCAGGAAAATTCGGTGGCGGCCCAGGTGCATCGTTTGCGCAAATGTCTGGAAAAGGCTGGCGCTGCGGAGTGGCTGGAAACGGTACACGGGTTTGGATATCGCCTAAGTTTACCGCCGAAAAACGCTATTGATGTAAATTTGTCATAACAGGTTCATAAAACTGTCACATTGATTTGCTATGGTACCGCCTCCGGTTAGAGAGGGAGTCCTTATGAACCTGCAATATCTCATTCACCTCGCCAACTATTCAGATGGCGTTCTCTACGTGCTTGGCGCGCTGTTATTGGTCGAACTGTCCGTTATCGTGGATCGGTTCTGGTTTTTGCGGCGCACCATCCTGCGTGGACTGATCTTTGTGCATGAACTGGGTAGCCATGGTCGCCTGGATCGTGACACCCTGAATCAGATGGCTGATGGGGCGAGTGATCTGCCCGAAGCCGCGCTGCTGCGTATGGCTGCCTCCCATCACGGGCAGGTGAAAGGCGAAGGCCTTGCCAGTCGTCTCGAAGAAAGTGTGCTGGTGTTGGCGCCGCGATTGGATCGCCGTCTGTGGTTGCTCGACACGATCATCACCTTGGCGCCGCTGCTGGGTTTGTTCGGCACGATTATCGGTATGTTCCACGCTTTCTCGGTGCTGGCTGCTCCGGGACATGCGCCTACGGCGGTCACCGGCGGTGTGGCTGATGCGCTGGTCGCCACGGCATCTGGCCTGTTTATCGCCATGCTCGGTCTGGTAGCTTTCAATGCCTTCAACAATCAGGTGCGGCAGATTCTCCTGCAACTGGATTCCGTAAAGACCATGCTGCTCAATCGGATGGACGGTCAACCCATGATCACGCCGGACAACGGTGACATGCAACGCAGTGAGATGTTGTCAGTGGCGAGGGCCGGCTGATGGCGCGCCGTTACTTCGAGCAGAAGAAGGGCCGGGTGGAGATCATCCCCATGATCGACATCATGCTCTTCCTGCTGGTGTTTTTTATCATGATCACGCTGCAAATGATCCCCGACAAAGGGCTGAGCCTGCAGTTGCCCAGGTCCAGCCAGGCGCAGCAGCTTCCGCGCCCGCACTACACCATCAATATCGACAAGGATGGATCGGTGGACGTGAAGGGTCATCACTATGATCTGGACGACCTGCAAAAAATGCTCGCCGGTGATGGTAACCCCGCCAAGACCCAGATCACCATCGCTGCCGACAAGGGCGTGCCTTTTCAGGATTTCGTCCATGTGATGGATCGCTGCCAGAAGGCAGGAGTGAGTGATATCGGGATTGCCGCGAAAGCGAGTGGTTAGGAAAAAACAAGGAAGGTAATCGGTGAATACAACCGTTGGTAATCCAACCTGGACGCCGCCGCTAAATACGGATCAAGAGCATTTTGGCCGGGCATTGTTGGTCGGTGCGGTATTGGAGGTGTTGCTGGTGGGTGGATTGATCTGGGCGGGAAGCAATACGCCGCCACCCAGGCCCGTCGTAAAGAAAATCATTGCAATCCACATGGTACAGCCGGTTCCGCCCAAGCCCAAGCCGAAGCCGAAGCCGGTACCGCCGCCGCCAAAGCCGATGGTGCATCCCAAACCGCTGCCGCGCCCCATTCCATTGCCGAAACCGGTGGTGCATCACGTGCCCGTACCCAAGCCGCTGATAGCCAAAACCCCGTTGCCTCTCGCGCCGGTGGCACCGCCTAGTCCGCCAGTGGTCCTGCCGCCACCGCCACAGCCTGCGCCCAGCATGGCCGCACGCCAGGCGGCGCTGGCCGAATACGCAGCCATGGTGCGGGCGCGGGTCCAGGCGGATGCCCATGTGCCCGAAGCGGTCCGCCTGATGCATTTAAGCGGCATCGCGGTCGTTACATTCCGGCTTGCGCCTTCGGGCCGATTACAATGGGCGAAAATTTCCCGGTCCAGCGGGACGGGACCCATCGATAGGGCCGCGTTGAAGTCCGTGGAAGAGGGAGAGTATCCGCCATTTTCCAAGGATATGCCGAAGCACGCCACCAATTTTACGGTAGAGGTGCATTTGTCAGGCCGCGCTTCCTGATATCTGCCGGCTATACGGGCAGATATGTATCATCTTAATGGAATCAGGAGTTTTTTTCATGGAGCGACAGAATCGCCGGCAGTTTTTGAAGCGGCTGGGGCTGGGGAGTGGTGCAGTTGTTGCCGCTCCGCATCTGATGGGGGTGGCACGTGCGGCAGGCGTCAGTGGAGAGAATCTCCTGCGTCAGAAGATCGAGCATGTGGTGGTGATCTTTCAGGAAAATCGCAGCTTTGATCATTACTTCGGTACGTTCCAGCCAAAAAACGGGCAGCAGGTCGTCAACCTGCTGGATAGGCGCGGGCAGTTGGATCCGCGTTTCTTCGGTTTACAGAAAAACCCCGCGGGCATCGCTTATGATAATCTGCCGTTACCTACGGAAATTCCCGGTTTCCAGGACGTGCAATTGCCGAACCAGCCTTTTCACATGGCGCCCTACATTCCAGTCAGGGGTAACGTGCACTGGGATCCCGCGCATCGCTTTTTCCGTATGATGGCTGAAGTGCACAACGGCAAAATGGATCGCTTCGTGGCCCTGGCGGGCGGCAGCAAAACCGTTTTGTCGCGGGATGAATTCAGGAAAATGAGCCCAGAGCAGATTGCCTTCGATCTGGCCCGCCCCAGCGGCCCAGTGCTGGGGTATTATACGGGCGAAGATCTACCCTTCTATCATCAGGTAGCGCACCAGTACACGCTCTTTGATCATTTCTTTCAGGCCATGAGCGGTGGCAGCACGGGTAATGCGCTTTATCTGGCGGCTGCCCGTTCCTGCATTCATCCCCATGCACCCAGCGAGGTCTGTGCGCCCTTCGATCCGAAGGAGGCGGGCCTGGAACACCGCTTCTTTGATCTGCCCTATGACCACAAAAAAGTGTTGATCAACGACCTGCCGCCGGTGCAGGGACCGACCAACGCGGATGCGGTGAAAGCTCTGAAGATATCGCCGCCGCCGGAAGCGCAGACCTACGACAACATCGGTGACCGCCTGGATGGCGCCAAGGTGTCCTGGGCCTGGTATAACGAAAACTGGAACCGGGTGAAGCCCTGGGCGCTTAAGGCCGCCTTTGGTCCCGGTGACGGCTCGGCGGTGATCGACACGGGTCAGTTGTACGTGGCCCACCATAATCCCTTCCAGTACTACCCGCGCTGGCCAGAATATGTGAAGAACGGTCGTATGCGCGATAGCGAAGACTTTCTTGCCGACGCCCGTGCCGGCAAACTGCCTGGTGTTTCCTTCGTCAGGGCCAGCGCCGCCCATGACGAACACCCGGCTGACTGCGCACCCGCCTATGGTATGGAATGGGTGGAGCAACTGGTGCGCGCCGCTGCGGATGGTCCGGCCTGGGACAAAACCGCTATCTTCATTACCTATGACGAAGGTGGTGGCTTCTGGGATTCGCTGCCGCCTAAAGTGGTGGATGACTATGGGTTTGGCACCCGTATCCCGGCCCTGCTCATCAGCCCCTGGGCGCGGCAAGGGTTGGTGGATCACCACCTCGCCAGCACGGCGAGCATCCTCAAATTCATCGAAACCCGTTTTGGTCTGCAATCCCTCAACCAACGCGACGCCGACGCGTATGACCTGATGGGGGCTTTCGACTGGGATCAGCGGCCCCAAGGTTTCCGCATCTGATTGCTTACCCGGCCGGCGCGATAACCTTCTCCAGGGCGAGGAGGTACAACCCGTTGACTCTGGGGATGCCGTAGCGAACGTCGTCCGGGAAGGGCAGGGTGGCGCCGGTAAGCCGATAACCGCGCCGCTGATAATATTCCGCGAGTTCCGGGCGTTGTTTGATGATCCACAGGCGCATGCGCGTCGCCTGCCAGGTTTCCCGGGAATATTGCTCCGCCGTACGGAGCAGCGCTTTGGCGATGCCCTGATTCTGCCAGGCCGGTGTCACGGAAAGCATTCCGCACTCGGCGACCGTCGCTGTGGCAAGTTGTACATGACAGCAGGCGATTATCTCGTCTTTTTTCGTGGCCACCAGGAAACCACTGTCCGGTTTGTCGGAGAGTTTTTCCAGCATCGCCACGTCACAACGCTGGCCGCCCAGCAAATCCGCTTCCGTAGTCCATCCACCTTTGGCAGCTTCGCCTCGATACACACCATTGATGAGCGCGCAAAGGGCAGTCATTTCTGTCTTTTGCGCCATGCGGCAAGAATACAACGACTTTGGATGTACCATCTTGATTTCCTTGCCTTGTGATTCTGTTGTCATCTGTGACGCTTCCAAATAAAAGCGTCATTTGTCAGAATTTTGTTATTAAAACTTCTTAATAATGTCATATGATGAGGACATTGTCAGGTGACTTGTATGTGGATAACGTTTTCAAAGCCAACTATATTCCCTATGAATATGAACAGTTGCGGAGTGCAAAATATGGCGGAAACTTTATTACAGCGCAGGCGAGTGCACCGGCCTTTGTCGGTGCCAGCGTGGCGGCCAAGTTCTAGAGTCCGATTGGTATCCGCAGGTTAGCGGCTGGTTTCCAAAAGTCCTCTATCCGGTGGCCTTACGGTCACCGGATTTTTGCTATGAGTTGCTCAGGGGATCAGGGATGCCCCGGCACTGACCATATCCCCGGTCGCCGATGCGGTATCAGAGACGGCAGCGCAGCCCGCCAGTGATCCGAAAATAACCATGAGGCCTGCAATGCGCAGTATGAAGCCGATGATATGGATTTTGTGCATCGTGGAAAATACTCTTTGATAATGCGAATAACCGGTGTTGTTCATTGACGACCCGTGAAACTTATTTTTTACTATTTAACATGTTCAAGAATTTCCAACAAGCAGAAAATCTCCATAAGAACCGTTCGGATGCTGTGGCGGAGAGGATATCAGGCGGCACTACCCCGCGCGTGCGCAAGATCGGGATAACCATCCTTTAACCACAGCTCCGGCAGTGCTTCCAGAATCTCCCGCACCAGTTCCGGTCCCCGAAAAATCAGCCCGCTATAGACCTGCAATAGACTGGCTCCCGCCCGGACCTTGGCATAGGCGTCTGCCGCACTGAGGATGCCACCGACGCCAATGATGGGTACCTGTCCCTGGGTCGCACGATAGAGTTGCGCGATGACGGCATTGGATTGCTCCAGCAATGGTGCACCGCTCAGGCCCCCGCTTTCGGAGAGTCTGGGCTGGGAGGCCGGGCGTTCTATAGTGGTATTGGTGGCGATAAAACCATCCACCAGAGGTGCCGTGCCTAAGGCCAGACCTCCGATAGTGTCGAGGTCATCATTATCCAGATCCGGTGCGATCTTGAGGAGCAGAGGCAGGGGCGAGCGCTGATGCTGTAGGGCCAGACGCTGGTTGGCTGCGGCGACGGCACTCAGCAGTCCCCGTAAGGCTTCTTCACCCTGCAGCAAGCGCAAACCCGGGGTGTTGGGCGAGCTCACGTTCACACAGAGATAATCGCCGTAGGGAAAAAGCAGTTCCAGCGCGGCTATATAGTCGTCCTGCGCCTGCTCCAGTGGGGTGTCCTTGTTTTTGCCGAGATTGATGCCGATAGGCACCGGATGACCAGGTAATGCCGCCAATCTTCGGGCAACAGCCGCAGCCCCTTCACCGGGGAAACCCATGCGGTTGATGACTGCCTGCTGTACTGGATAGCGAAAGACTCGGGGGCGTGGGTTGCCGGGCTGCGGGCGCGGGGTCACTGTGCCGATTTCGATGAAGCCAAAGCCGAGAGCGGGGAGGGCGACGGTGGCGCGGGCATCCTTGTCATAACCGGCGGCAAGACCGACGGGATTGGCAAAATGCAGGCCCCAAAAATCCTGGGCCAGACGCGGGTCGTGGATGGTGTAGCGCCGGGCCACACGGGCGAGGGCGTGTGGCATGTGTCCCAGTGCCTCCAGCGCCGCAATGCTCAGGGTGTGGGCGCGCTCCGGGTCCAGCGTAAAAAGCAGGGGGCGCAGCAGGCGGTAGCTCATGCCCAATCCTTGGGTGTGAGGAAGTCCTCCTTGAGGCGGGCTTCGGGGCTACCGGCTTCGCCATGCCAGTCGTAGGCCCAGGCCGCCAGGGGCGGCAGGGACATGAGGATACTTTCGGTGCGCCCGCCGGACTGCAGGCCGAAGAGGGTGCCGCGGTCATAGACGAGGTTGAATTCCACATAGCGCCCCCGGCGCAGGAGTTGAAATTGACGCTCGCGTTCACCGTAGGGCAGGTCTCGGCGCCGGGCGACAATGGGCAGGTAGCTGTCGAGGAAGCTGTTGGCCATATCCTCCCAGAAGGCCTGCAGGAGACTGGCATCACCATGGAGATCGTCGAAAAAGATACCACCGATACCGCGCATTTCCTGGCGGTGCCTGATGGTGAAGTAGTCGTCGCACCAGACTTTGAAGCGCGGATAAAAGCCCGGGTCGTGGCGATCGCAGGCGGTTTTGAGGATGCCATGGAAATGCCGGGCGTCTTCCTCAAAGCCGTAGATGGGCGTCAGGTCGGCGCCGCCGCCGAACCACCACACTGGCCCCGCCGAGAAAAATCGGTAGTTCATGTGAACGATGGGGACGTAGGGGTTGCGGGAATGCAGCACCAGAGAGATGCCAAGGGCGGTGAAGGTCTGTCCGGCCAGTTCAGGGCGATGGGCGGTAGCTGAAGGGGGAAGCTGGTCGCCATGGACTTTGGAGAAGTTGACCCCGCCTTTTTCCAGCAAAGCGCCGTCGGCAATAACCCGGGTGCGGCCGCCGCCACCGCCGGGCCGTTCCCAAAGATCTTCGCGGAATTTCGCTGCGCCGTCTGCTGCTTCCAGGGCGTCGCAGATGCGATCCTGCAAGCCGCGGAGAAAATTTTCCATTTCATCCAGGGATGGTTGTTGCATGATTTTACTCCCGTAAGACACGCCCGTTGCGGGCATCGACAATACGGCTGGGATGGCGTTGCCCCCCCAACCGTGCCGGCAGTACCCACAGGGAGCGGCCAAAATAGCGGTATAAGGTGCGCAGGTCACGGGCCGGTTGTTTCCCCGCCGGATTGGCACTGGTGGACACCATGGCGCCGCCAAAGACTCGCGACAACGCGATGATAGCGGGATGGGTACTGATCCGCACCGCAATGCCCGCATGGCGTCCGCGTATCCAGAAGGGGACCTGGGGCGTGGCCGGGAGCACCAGCGTCGTGCCGGGCCAGAATCGCGCCAGCAGCGCCTGATCTGTACCTTGCGCAGACCAGTAATACCCGGTTTGGGCTGCACGGCCTGCCACCAGAAGAACGCCTTTATGCCGTGGCCGCCCCTTCAAGGCCAGAATTCGGTGCAGTGCGCGGCGCCGGCGCGGGTCACAGCCCAGCCCCCAGACCCCTTCCGTGGGATAGGCGATGATCCCGCCGCGGCGTATATGCGCAACCCCCCGGCGAATGTCCTGACGACGTGGATGTCGGGGCAGCATCAGCCGGAAACGACGGCGTCAGGCACGCCGCAGGCCGCGGTGGCCGATGTCGTGCCGGTACTGCAAGCCCGGCCAGCGGATATCGGCGACGGCGGCGTAGGCACGTTGTTGCGCGATCGCCAGATTGTCTCCCAATGCCGTGACGCCCAGCACCCGCCCGCCCGCGGTAATGACGGTGCCGTCGCGCGCCTCAGTCCCGGCATGGAAGATTTTGACGGTATTCCCTTGCGCCTCGTCGAGACCGCGGATGGGGTCACCCGTCTGTGGATGATCGGGATAACCGCCAGCCGTCAGTACGACGCAGAGGGCAGCGCGACTGTCCCAGTCGAGAGCCGTCGGCAGCAGATCGCCGTGGGCCGCGGTCAGCAAAAGCGTATAGAGGTCGGACCGCAAGCGCATCATCAGCGGCTGTGTCTCGGGATCGCCCAGCCGGCAGTTGAATTCCAACACCTTGGGTCCGGCGGGGCCGATCATCAGACCGGCATAGAGAAATCCGCAGTAGGGCGTGCGATCCGTCATCAATCCTTGCGCTGCGGGGCGCATCACTTCGCGCAACACACGTTCGCTCATGGCGGTGTCGAGGATGGGGGTGGGGGAATAGGCACCCATGCCGCCGGTATTGGGACCCTGATCGCCGTCCAGCAGACGCTTGTGGTCTTGCGACCCCGCCAGCGGCAAGACCTGGCCATCCACTACGATGGCGATGAAGCTGGCTTCCTCCCCCTCCAGAAATTCTTCGATGACGATGGGACCCCATTTCAGGAACTGATGCACAGCGGCCTCCGCTTCGGCGTGCTCCATAGCCACGACGACCCCTTTGCCGGCGGCTAGGCCATCGGCTTTGACCACTACCGGCAACCGCTGGTCACGCAGGTAGCCAAGGGCGGCGTCGGTATCGCCAAAACGTCCGTAACGGGCGGTAGGGATACCGTGCCGCTCCATGAAGGCTTTGGCGTGGGCTTTGCTGCCCTCCAGCATCGCTCCGGCGGCGTTGGGACCAAAGACGGGAATGCCGGCCCGGCGCAGCGCATCACCTACACCCGCTACCAGAGGGGCTTCGGGGCCGATGACCACCAGCGTGACGTTCAACGCACGGGCGGCGGCGACCACCTGGTCGGCATCCGTTGGCTTCAGGACCAGATTGTGGACTTTGGCCTCGACCGCCGTACCGGGATTGCCGGGCACACAGTAGACCTCCGCCACCTCGGCCGACTGGGCCAGCTTCCAGGCAATGGCATGTTCGCGTCCGCCACCGCCGAGGACCATGACTTTCGCGCCCATCTGCGTTCCCTCCTCAACCATGCCGGAAATGGCGCACGCCGGTGAAGACCATGGCGATGCCGTGTTCATTGGCGCTGGCGATGACCTCTTCATCACGGATGGAGCCGCCGGGCTGGATGATCGCCTTTACCCCCGCCGCCGCCGCCGCATCGATCCCATCGCGGAAGGGGAAGAAAGCATCCGAAGCCAGCGCCGCGCCGTGCAGATCGAAGCCCAGTTCCAGAGCCTTGGCAACCCCGCATCTGGCCGCATCCACCCGGCTCATCTGTCCTGCACCGATGCCCACGGTCTGGCCTTCGCGGCCATAGACAATGGCGTTGGAGCGCACGTGTTTACCGACCCGCCAGACAAAGGCGAGGTCACGGACTTCCTGTGCCGTCGGTACGCGTTCCGAGACCACTTTCCAGTCCGCTTCCGCCTCCATGGCCTGATCAAAGTCCTGTACCAACAGACCTCCCCGCACACGCTTGTAATCCCATCCTGTCCGCCGCCAGGCGCTACCGTCTTCAAAGGCGAGCACCCGCAGATTTTTCCTTTTGGCCAGAATGGGCCGGGCATCGGGCAAAATGGCGGGAGCCAGTACCATCTCGATGAACTGACCGCTAACGAGTTCAGCCGTCTGGGCATCCAGCGGCCGGTTACAGGCGACGATGCCGCCAAAGGCGGATACCGGATCGCCGGCCCACGCGCGCTGATAGGCGCCGAGCAAATCCTGCCCCACGGCTGCGCCGCAGGGATTGCCGTGCTTCACCACGCAACAGGCGGGTTCGGCAAATTCCATCACCAGCGCGACGGCGGCATCACCGTCCCCGATATTGTTGTAAGACAGTTCCTTGCCCTGCAACTGATGGGCGTCCGCCAGTCCGCCGCCGCTGCCATCACGGTAGAAGGCGGCGGCCTGATGGGGATTTTCGCCGTAGCGCAGTTCTTGCGCTTTCTCAAATTGCAAGGACAGGGTCTGCGGGAAGGTGGTCCGACTGCCATCCGGACAGAGGCTGGAGAGATAGTTGGCGATAGCACCGTCATATTGCGTGGTGTGGGCGAAGACCTTGGTGGCCAGACGGAAGCGGGTGCTGGCGCCGACGCCGCCGTAACTCTGTTCCATCTCCCGCAGCACAGCGGCATAGTCATCGGGGTCGACCAGGACAGTGACGCCCTCCCAGTTCTTCGCCGCCGCACGGAGCATGGTCGGGCCGCCGATATCAATGTTTTCGATGGCTTCTTCCAGTGTACAATCGGCGTTGGCGATGGTCTCGGCGAAGGGATAAAGATTGACGCAGAGGAGATCGATAGCGGGGATGCCGTGCTCGGCCATCTGCCAGGTATGGCCGATGTCGTCGCGCTTCGCCAGCAGCCCGCCGTGGATTTTGGGGTGCAGGGTCTTGAGGCGGCCCTCCAGCAGTTCCGGGAAGCCGGTATAATCCCCCACTTCCTGCACCGCGATGCCATCGGCCATCAGGGCTTTGGCGGTACCGCCGGTAGAGAGGATTTTCACGCCGAAATCCTGCAGCCGCCGGGCAAATTCCACAACGCCCCGTTTGTCGGAAACGCTGATGAGCGCTCTGGTAATCTCACCCATAAATTCCACAACCTCTGAAAAAGTGGCAGTCCAAACTAAAAAAGGTACGATCAGGAGACCTGTCGTACCCAAACCTCCTGATGGAGGGAGCGTTTTTGCTCGCGCCCGTGCAAACGCACGCACGGGTGGAATGGAGCCATTGTAAAAGAGCCTCCGTTGGGATGCAAGTGTGCTGCGGACAACGCCATCCTCGACAGATCTATGCGAATAATCTAATATTTTCGGGACTCCTCAGTTTGGAAAGCTGGCTATGTCCGAGCATGTGATACTGGCGGCCGTGGATGGTTCGGAAAATGCCTTGCTGGCCGCAGCGGTGGCTGCGCGCTTTACCCACCTGCTGGGTGGTCATCTGGGTCTGGTGACGACCTTGCAGGTGCCGACAGTGCCCCTGGGTTTTGGCGGTGGGCTTTTTTCCAGCGATCTCAAAAACCGGCTGCTGGCGGATGCTCGCATCGAGGCGGAAGAAAATCTGCGGGGTGTCGCAGAGCGCATACAGGAACACTGTGGAATTCTCCTGCCGGAATACTATCTGGTCGAAGGTGCTCCCGAGGTGGAAATTCCCAGGCTGGTCGAACAGGATCCGCATATCATCATGGTGGTGGTGGGCCAGCGTGGCTATGGCACCGAGAGCAGGCCCCTTGGTCTGCCGCATTTGCTGGGTGGCTTGGGCGCCAGACTGAGTCTGACGCTGAAGGTGCCGGTCCTGATGGTTCCGCCCGACACTCCGATGGATCAGATCTGTGCCGGCGTGATGGTTTCTGTCAGATCCTCCGGGGACGCGTAAGTTGGAGCTTTTCCTCCCGGTCGCTCATATGGCGGTGAATATCTGGCTGATCATCGGTTTTGGTCTGGTCGTCGGTTTTCTCTCCGGTTTGACGGGGGTTGGTGGCGGTTTTCTGATCACACCGCTGTTGATTTTTGTCGGTGTGCCACCCCTCGTGGCGGTGGGCACCGGAGCGGCGCAAATCGTTGGGGCGTCGGCTGTCGGCAGTTATGCGCACTGGCGTATGGGCAATGTAGACATGCGCATGGCCTTCATCCTCCTCGCCGGGAGCTGGATGGGCGGACTGCTGGGTGTGCATGTGGCACGTATCCTGGATGCGTCCGGGTATTTCGGATTGGTGGTCACCTTCCTCTACGTCGGCCTGCTGGGATTTATCGGCATCTCCATGCTTGTGGAGTCGACCCTCGCCATGCGTTGGGACCATCATCCCGGTAAAAACAAAAAGAAAGCGCGGGTAGGGATTTCCTGGCTGGATCGTTTGCCCTGGCGGATGGAGTTCCCCGTTTCCGGGCTGCGCCTCTCCGTTCTGGCGCCCGTACTGCTGGGTTTTGCGGTGGGAATCATGGCGGCGCTGATGGGGGTGGGCGGCGGTTTCGTCATGGTCCCGATCATGCTGTATCTGCTCAAGATGCCGACCAGGGTGGTGGTAGGGACTTCGCTGTTTCAGTTGCTGTTTACCAGCGCGGAAGTGGGCATTTTGCAGGCCGGCATGAACCACGCCGTTGATCCTTACCTAGTCCTGGCGCTGGTGCTGGGCTCCATATTCGGGACACAGTTCGGTGCCAGGCTGGGGGCGCTGATGCGTGGGGAGCAGTTGCGCCTGGTGCTGGCGCTGGTGGTTTTAGGCGTCGCCGTCAAGATGGGTCTGGGGCTGGTGATTCCGCCCGAGCACCTCTACAGCATGGCACGAGTGGTTTAGGTGCGCCTGGTAAGCCTTTGCCTCATGGGTCTCGCCGCGCTGGTGACGGCATGGGTGATACCCGTGCTGGCGGCGGAGCCTCTGGTAGTCGGCACCAGTAACGACCTGGTGAAGGTCACCAGCCATTTTACGGGGCGGGAACTGCTGGTTTACGGTGCTCTCTCCCAACCGGGGCAGGTGATTGTCCTGCTGCGCTCTCCCGCGGCTACCGAGGCCATGTTACGCAAAACCCGGACTGGTCCCATCTGGCTGACGGGCGCCAGGGTGACAGTGACGGGTGCCCCCGGTATCTGGGAGATGCTCTCCTCAGCGCCCGCAGACCAGTTGCTGCCCCTGGCGACCCGGCAGTTGCTGGGTCTGGACCCCGGCCATCTGTCCCGGCAGGCCAGCTATCAGCCGGAGCCGGCGGACGTGGCTGCATGGCAGCAGGCTTTTCTCAAGAACAAACTGCGCCGTCGTGATTATGTGGTGCGGTCGCAAGGGGTGCATATCGAGGGTGGACAACTTTTTTCGGCCCGCATGGCCCTGCCGGCTTCTCTGCCTTTGGGGCGCTATACCCTGGATACTTTCCTGGTCCGTCACGGTCAGGTGGTGGCGAGACAGGAACAACATATCGAGGTGCAACAGACCGGCTTCCAGGCCTGGATCGCCCGTTTCGCCCGCCAGGATGGCTGGCTCTACGGCATCGCACTGACCCTGATGCTGGCCGCCATGGGGCTTGGCTTGGGTATCGTCATGCAGCGGCGTCTGAACTGACTTCTCCGTGTGCTCAACAGATCAGCCATTCCTAGAGGCGTTTAAAAGAAATGACAAACTGCTATAGTATTTTGATTTGGGTATTTTAACATTCTATCGGGCTGCGCAAATGTCGGCCGACGCCACTTCCATCAGGAGTTCATAATGTCTCAGTTGCTCTATGACAACGGAACGCATAAATGCATAGCCTTCACCGACTTGGTGGAAGGTGAGGGGATTCAGGCCAACCAGTTCCTCATCGTCAACAATGGCGAAGGGATGCTGCTCGACCCCGGCGGTAACCTCACGTACAAAAATCTGCTGGCCGAGATGGCGAGCTATTTCCTGCCGGCGCATCTCGATTATGTGTTTGCCTCTCATGAGGATCCGGATATCGTCGCCTCTGCCAACGGCTGGCTGCTGATCACCGACGCGAAGATTCTCATCGCCAATGAATGGACCCGTTTTCTGCCGCACTTCTGCTCCAAGGGCATGACCGCAGGGCGGGTCATCGGCATTCCGCCGCAGGGCATGAGGGTCAATCTGGCGGGGCAGGAACTCTTTGTCGTGCCCGCGCATTATATGCATTCGGTGGGCAATTTCCAGGTTTACGATCCAGTGAGCAAGATTCTGTTCTCCGGAGATCTGGGTGCCAACCTGGTCAGTGGGCATGATGCTTCCAAGGTGATCGAAGGTGCGGAGGCGTTTACGGCACATCGTGCGGCAACCTCCATGGATGGCTTCCACCGCCGTTATATGGGTGGCCAAAAAGTCTGCAGGCTCTGGACCAATATGGCGCGGGGCATGGATATCGAGTGGATCGTGCCGCAACACGGTGCTTCCTTCAAGGGGCGGGAGACGGTCTCGGCTTTCCTCGACTGGTTCGAGGGGCTGGAATCGGGGCCTGATCTGTTGACCCAGAAGGACTTTCAGTTTCCCATTCCCGAGAACCTCTGAAAGAGGTGCATCTTGAATCAGGACATGTTTGACGATCTCAGTGCGCAGCTAGATGCCATGTCGCCAGAAATACAAGGTGCCGCGCTGATTTCCAACGAAGGGGCGGTGATTTTTCAGAAGGGAGAAACGATAGCGGACCAGCGTCTTATTGGTATCGCCGGGGCTGCCATTATGCGTCTTGCGGAGCATATCAGCTCTGGTCTTGCGGAATGCCTGGCACAAGAGATCAGCATTCGCTGTGACAGGCATACGGCACTCTTTGTGCCAGTGGGAGCCGTTGCGTTCCTGATGCTGGTACTCTCAGCAGATGCGGATACACGTCCTTTGGCGAAGGCTGTCCCCGGTATGGTATCTGCATTGGACCAAAGAGTTGTGTCATAAACCTGCTGCCCAAGCCGGGCTGAAAGAAATCACGCTGCAGAAGGCGTCCTGTCCTCCACAGGTTTCCGTATCGCTGACAAACACGCCATAATGGTCCCTGGCTGAGGCCGGATCTCCAGCAGGTCCAGCGCGTGTCCGTCTCGCAGACCTCAGGAAGACTCAGGGCCAGCACCATGGACAGCGCCCCCGCGGATGGGATATTCCTAATCTAGGGTAGTGCTGCCCACTCCACATTGGCGGCATTGGTCTTCGGCACCGCCCGCAACGCCCGCGTCACCAGTGTGCCATTGGCGTCGAGAATGCTGAGATGATAGAAACCCGCCACAGAGGGTGTCCAGCGCGCACTTCTCAAGGCCGGGTTGGACGGAATGGGGCGGCCATCGACCAGAAAATGAAATGGTCGGCTGCCGCCGAGCACGCGAATGCTGACCGGCTCACCGGCGGTCAGTTGTGCGCCCGGTGCGGGTGCGGCGATCTCCAGCAGGGTGCCCATGGGCAGACGGTGCAGGGTCAGTGGCCGGGTGGGCGGCTGCACCGACAGGGCCCGGCCCGGCAGGATGCTGAAGACCTTGGCGAGAATCGGAATGGCGGCAAGGGCGGTATCACCGGGCAGGGCAGCGCCGTTGGGCTGGCCGATCCAGACGGCGGCGGCGTAGCGGTGGTTGAAGCCGATGGCCCAGTCGTCGCGGTTGCCGGCACTGGTGCCGGTTTTCCAGGCGATGCCGGTGGGACCGCCGAAGGGAAAGGGACGGTTGAGGATGGCGGTGACCTCCTCTGCCGCATGGGGGGAGAGCAGGCGTCGTTGTCTGCGGCGCTGGCCGGCGATCAGATGCAGGCGCTCCACCACCCCGCCATTCGCCAGCCCGGCATAGAGCGCCACCAGCCGCCGCATGGAAATGCCGGCGCCGCCCAAGGCCAGGGGCAAGGCCGGGTCGGCCCCGTAAGGCAACATCACTGGCGTGCCCGCCGCCGTCAGGTGCGCCGCAAAGCGCAAAGGCCCATAGGCTTTGATGAGGTCGATGGCGGGCACATTCAGGGAGCGCCGCAGCGCGGTGGTCGCCGTCACGACTCCCATGTAGGTGTCATTGTAATCATTGGGTTCATAGGCCCCGAAGTTGCTGGGGAAGTCGGCCACATCGGTGGTCGGACGGATCAGCCCCGCTTCAAGGCCGAGCCCGTAGAGGAAAGGCTTGAGGGCCGAGCCCGGCGAGCGTATGGCTCGGGTCATGTCGATGAAGCCATGGCGCTGCGCATTGCCCCAGTCGCCACTGTAAATGGCGCGGATGCCTTTGGTCTTGAGGCTGACCACCACGATGGCGACGCTCTCCGTCGGCTCCATGTGGCGAAGGGCCTGCCGGGCGATGACGGCGATGGCGCGATCCATGGGCGCATTCAGAGTAGTGCGGGTACCGCTGGGCAGCGTCGAAACCGCCTGGGGCGAGAGCAGCGGCATAGGGTAAAGACGTTGGGGCAAGGGGGTGGCCAAAGCGCGCTCCAGCGCCGCCTGGGAAATGACGCCCTGCCGCCAGGATTCCCGCAGGATCTGATTGCGGGTGGCGAGGGCGGCCCGCGGATGAATCAGCGGATTGAGCTGGTTGGGGTTGCGCACCATCATCACCAGAAAAGCTGCCTGTGCCGGCCCCAGGGTGCGGGGCGACTGATGGAACCAGGCGTGGGCGGCGGCTTCGACCCCCTCGATATTGCTACCCTCCGGGGCCAGGGATAGCCACATGCCCAGCACTGCGGATTTGGAATGGTGTTCGAAGAGGGAAATGGCCTGCATGGCTTCCAGCATCTTTACAGGCAGGGTGCGGGGCTGGGGATGCAGCATCCGTGTTACCTGCATGGTGATGGTGGAGGCGCCGGATACGACGTGACCCGCCAGTACCATCTGTCCCACGGCGCGAAGAATGGCGAGAGGGTCGACACCGGGGTCCCACCGGAAATGCCGGTCCTCGATGGTCACCAGCATCCGCCGCATCACTGGGCTGACTCGTTGCGGGCTGGTAGGGAAGGCCCACTGCTGCTGTTTGTTGAGGAACAGGGCCAGCACATGGTCATGACGGTCGTAGATGATGCGGCCTTCCTGCGCCAGAGTCCCGGTACCGGGCGGCATAAACCAGGCGGTGATAGCCAGCACGACGATGCCGGTCAGCAGCCAGCGCCCGGCACGTCGCCACCAGCGGTATCTGCCCCGGGGCCAAAGCCAGGCTCCGCCTCGGGCCACGCCGCGCATCAGCCAGCCAGACCAGCGCCGGATCATGGGTCGCTCAGGAGGCCGGCGGCGTCACGGCCACCTTCCGCCCGGTCGTGCGCGCGAATATCGAGGGGTGAAAGAGGTCGCTGACGGTGGCCCCCGGCAGGACGTACCGACCGGGGGTGACGGCGCGCAGCAGAATGGCCGTCTTGAAGTCCGGAACCCCGTTGCCGTTGAACGCGTCATTGTTTTTGGGGGCCATCTGAAAGGCCGCTTCGTAGCGATCATCGGTAGCGGCCGTGGCTTCCGGCGCCGTCAGATGATGCAGCCAGGACAAGCCATGCACTTTGCCCGGTGTGACGCTACCGGCCAGTTCCCAGCCCGGCGGCAAACCCATGTCGAGCAGTGCGCGGTGCGGCAGATTGTCGGTGATCGCCCCCTTCAACACGACTACGAAGACGGTGTTTTGTGGAAGGGATTCCGGCTTCAACGGCTTACCGGCCAGCGTATAAAAAGCCCGGCTAACCTCCATCCCGTGGGTGGCAGCGGGCGGCGGCGTCAGCGTAATACCTGTGGTCGCCAGCGAAACGGGGAGGGTTTCCTTAGCTAGATTGCGTAGCGTTACGGGTCCGGTCAGGGGCAGGACCACAGGCCCCGTCCGCTGAATAACCTGGTTGCCCCATTGGACATGGATGATTTTGCCCGCGCCGCCCAACACACCATCGGCGTAGAGCGCCCAGGCGATCTCCTGGGTGGTGAGGTCATCGGGCTCCAACCCGGCGCCGGGGAGGCTCTGCCGCAGCCTGGTCACGGCATCGGGCATCAGACCGGTCTGGGCGATGATGGTGGGCACCGCCCAGGCATCGCGTAGCGGCGAGCCAAAGGCCGCATCCCAGTCCGAACGCCCCCACCACCAGTCGCCACTGACCGGTTCCTGCGTTTTAATCGCCTTCCGCAAGGCTTTTAGCGCCTGATGCGGTTCGCCGATGGTGTTGAGGGCCGAACCCAGTTGTGCCAGCGCCAAGGGCATGCTGATCTGGTCCATGTGCCGTGCCAGCATACGGATGGCCCCCGCCGGAGGTTTGCCCGCCAGACTCAGGTCATAAACGGCGTAGATGCGGTCAAAGACGGTGTGATTTTCGTTTTCGACTTCTTGACCCAACCAGTGCAGGGCTTGATCGATGGTCGGTTGCGGCACGCTAGCTCCGGCTTTCTGGGCGCGCAGCAGAAACTCGGTGGCAAAGGCCGTAAGCCACGGTTGGGCGTCGCTATTATTGGACCAAAGGCCGAAGGCTCCATCATAGCGCTGATTATTGAGCACCAGGTTTACATAATTCTGGAGTTTGGCGGCACGTCGTGGCGTAATCAGCGGCGGCTTCAACACGGTCAGTGGGAAACCTTTGCTGGCGGCATTCAGCAGGGAGTTGCAGTGCCAGCCCTGATACAGGGCCTGTACATAGGCCTTGGGATTGAAGGGCATGGTATTGCCGAGGGTCACCGCGCTCACGGTGGAACCGGGGATGAAGTCCAGGGTATCCGGCTGTAGGGTGTGCTGGTCGCCCGCTGCCAGCGTCAGATTATGGTTTTTGGAAATGGGCGGCTGGGTGGAATGCATCACCATATTCCAGTGGCGGATCAGGCTGTAGCCTCCGGGACCCGTTATGGTCAGGGTCACGTGTGCCGTGCCCTCTCCAGTGCCCGTCAGGGTCACCGGCAACAGATGCATGGCCTGGGGTTTCAGGGATGCCTCGCCACGGCCATTGCTGCCGACGCGGATTGGCCCGGTCGCCGTGACCAGGCTGTGATATACGCCCGCGGGCAGCTTCAGGTTCTGCAACATGACCGTTGCCTGGGCGCTGTCGCCGGGAGACAGGAAGCGCGGCAGCAGCAGGTTGGCGATGAGGCGGTTGCGAACGATGATGCTGGTGTCCCCTGCACCGACCGCGTCGCCCTTCCAGGTCACCGCCATGAGGTGCAGTTCGCCGTTGAACTCCGGCACCGTAAGGGGCAGTTTGGCGATGCCATCACTATTGGCCTGCGCTGGGCCGGCGAAGAGCGCCACCACCTTCTGCGGAATGGGTCGTGCCGCCGGACCGAAATTGGCCCCTGCGCCGTTTTGCAGCAGGGCTTCAAAACCCGTGGGGCGGGCCAGCAGGGCGCCGTAGTCGTCAAAGACGCTGATATCCAGCCGCCGCTTGCCAAAGAAATGGTGCAGGGGATTGGGGTTGGGGAATTGGGTGAGGTTGAGGATGCCTTTATCGACCGCCGCCAGCGTCACATAGGCGCCGGGGCGGGTTTTAACCGAGATCTGGATGGTCTGCCGTGGGCGGTACACCGGATGGACGGCAAAGCGGACCGGAATGGCACGGCGGCCGGGCTGGAGGCCGAGCCAGGTCAGGCCGATGGCCCGTTCAGGTGCTTCGGCAGCACTGGCGGGGCGGAACACATCCACCAGTGCGTAGGCGCCCGCGCCCCAGCGCTTCCGGACCTGCACGTGCAGGGTGCGGCCCCCTTTGGGCAGGATAAAGTTCTTCACCTTCAAAATCTTGTCGTTGGCGATGACCAATACCGCCGGGCCGGAGAAGGGCGCGGAGACATGGATATCGGCCGTGCTGCCCGCGGCATATTCCGCCGTGCCGCTGCGCACGGAAACCCGCTGCGGCGCGCCCGGATTGCCGCTGGTCTGCCAGCCGGAGAAAAAAATCACCGAACTGGCGGCCAGGCCGCCGTGGGCTTCAATCACCCGCAGACGGTAACGGCCGTAATTCAGCACGGGTAATTGCAGGGTATAGGGCTGCCCCGTCGGCAGAGTGACATTTCTAGTCAGCACCGGATGATTGATATAGGTATAGCCCCAACTGGCTACTCCATGATGTAGGGAGATATTCCACTCGGAAGACTGCCGGACCACCTGGATCTGCACCGGCATGACCCTGGCCTTGCCGTCCGGGGCCACCGCCGCGATGTGGAAAACCGGTATTTTCCCTGCGGCTACGGTTTCATCCTGAAACCCGCTTTCGATGCCGATGAGGGGGTGATCCGGCGTGATGGGCAGAGTGATGCGACTGTTCACCGGGCGGCCAGAGGGTTCGTTGATGGAGACCGCCACATGCGCTTCCAGAAAACGGGTGCTGTCCGGCATTTTCTGCAAATCAATGGGTACTTGAGTGAGGCCCGTGGCATCGGTTTCCGGCAACGCGGGCTTTTGCACCTGTGCCGCAAACACCTCCCCATGCAGGCCGAAATGGTAGTGTTGCCATTGCGGATAAGGGGTGGGGCCGCTGCTCAGGCTGATCCGCGCCGTGCCCGACAGATGGGCGCCTGGGGCACCATAGAGATAACGCACCTGCACCGGCCACTGCACCTGTTGACCCGCCGGAATGGCCTTGGCGTTGCCCAGTTCGACGGCCAGGGTCGGCGGTACAAAGGCGGATACGGTGAAGGTTTCCTTCGCCAGAGCGGACTCATGCACGCCGGTGGACAGGCTCACGCTCCAGTTACCATCCTGGGCCGCCAACGGCAGTTTGACGGGCACGGCGATGGCATCATCGTCAGACAGTTTCGGGACCGTGTCCAGAAAAACCTGCCCGCCGGGCCGGCGGACGATGAGGTGCAAAGGCAAGTCCAGCGGTCTGCCGGCAGCACTGCGATAAATGGCCGCCACATGCACCGTCTCGCCGGGACGATAAATACCGCGGTCCAGCCACAGGAAAGGGCTGACCGGCTTCAGCGCCGTTCGCCCGGAGATGCCGCGTCCGGACAGATTCAGCGGCGAGCCCTGCAGGTTAAAGAGGGTGAACTCATTACCGGGACCATAGATGTGCAGCGCCGCTGGACTCTGCCCGCCGCTGCCCTGCAGGATGGGCTTCGGGAATACGGCGATGCCGTCGCTGTTGGTCCGCACCGTTTGCAGGATATCGTTGTCCTGGGCGATGAGTTCGACCTTGACGCCGCTCCAGGGGTTGGCGTCGGTATAACGACGCATCTGCACATACAAGCCATTACGCCCCTGCCAGACCGTCGGCGCCAGGTTGGTGCGCAACACCAGTTGCACGGTGTTGAGGCTGCCGTTGGCGTTGGGCGTGCCGTCTCCGGGGCTGATCTGGATTGCGTAGAGCCCTGGCTTCTGAAGGATTTTGGGCAGGGGCAATATCGTGTGCATCAACTGGTTCTGTGTGAAATGCGGGATGTCTGCCGTCCCGTGCCAAACCGTCAGGCTGTTCTGGTTGTTCAGGGTGGATTCGTCGCTGTCCTGATTCAGCAGTGGATGATTGGCGACGAAAGCCAGCAGGGCGCGTTCCGGCACCCGATTGATCTGCAGTTTGACCCGTGAAATATTGACGCTGGAAAAGCCCAGCGCCGGTGGCAGTGATGCCGGAATAATAAAGCGTCCGGTATCGGAGATAATGTTGGGCGCCCGGTTGGGCAGGGTCAATGTAACGCTTTTCGCCGCCGTCATGACCGTCCCGGCAATGGCGGGCAGGCCTGCCCGGATGAGCATCTGCGTGCTGCTGCCCGCAGGCAGACCGGTGACGCATATGCCACCGTTTTCGCGGACCACCGCCGCACGGGGCCGGGCGGGGGAAAAAGTTACCCAGTTGCTGGCATGAAAATCCGGTGCATCGGAGAGCGGGGCGGTAAACTTCACACAGGTGCGAGTTGGGAACTGGTTGGCATCCGGGGTAATACTTTGCACCTGGAAGCCGTAGGTCATCACCACTTTTTTCAAATCGGCGGCGATCCGCGCATCCGCGGGATAAGCGCGATACATGGCTTCCAGCAAATGAATTTCGCCCAGGTGATTACCTCGCGCCGCCAAGGTTTGCCGTAAGAGATTCAGGGCGGGAAGCAGTATGGCGACATCGGGTTTGCGCTGCTGAATGGTGCGCTCATAAGCGAGATAGGCCGCGTAAGCGATATCTTTCTCAAAGGGTGCGCCATTGTTGCGTATGGCGTTGGCCAGGTGCCACCAGATCTGCGGATTGCCGTTGTTGCCAAGGGCGATACGTTGCTGGTAGTCGGCGACGGCTGATGACCAGTCGCCCGCAGCGTAAGCTTTTTCCGCTGTGTCCAGGGCATGGGTACGTTGCTGCTTTTTCCAGGCTTCGTGCTCGGTCTGGAGGCGTGCGGCCTTGGCCGTGTCGCCAGCCTTCAGGGCCGCGCGAATCGCCTGGTCGTTGGCCTGGCCTGCCGCACGGAAGCTGTGCCCCAGCTTGGAGGACTCCAGATCACTGGCATAAGTCTCCGCATCGTTCCCCAAGCCAGGCAGGGCGCGGGACAGGTTGACCAAGGGCAGCGTAGTGCCGCTGCTCGCGGAGTTTGTCAGTGCTGTGGGAAGGGCGTTGGGGATGATCGCCGGGGTGTTGTGGTCGCTACGTAGGGTGGGAGGCAGGGGCAGCGCCGTACTGCGGGTTGCCAGCGCGGAGCTGGCGCCAGCAACCGGCGCGGCAGAACGCGTGTCTGGTGTACCCTTGCCGGTGAAGGCCCAGGCAGCAAAGCCGGCGGCCGCAATCAGCAATGCTGCTGCTGTCAGTATAATCCGGCGACTGCTTTTGCGCTGCGGCATTATCGGTGTCCCTTGGGTTGCGGCTACTGAGCCGTATTATTATTTTCTACGGTGATTTGGTCTATACATTTTGTTCCTTGCCGCTCGGTCAACACATTCCACCTACCCAATTTCCGTAATCCAACAAGGCGGGTGTGGCTCAATGATGCGTGGAGCCGGACACGCCTGCGAGGAGAGCAACTGTTGTTCAGAGTATTCTGATAATCTTAAATATGATGGCGTATGAGTCCTGCGCGCCGGTGCGACAATTTGTCGCAGGTAACACAGGCTGCATTACGTGTAATATTCCTACGACCTACACGATAAAAATAGTCTTTACTAGCGCGCATCCAACCCGTAAGGAGGTATTCCCATGCGGTTTAGACATAATGTTGCTTTGGCAACGATGATCTTTTCGTCACTTGTGGCGTCGACGGCCATAGCCGGTGTGCCGGTGCAGTGGTCGGTGGATGTCCATGCGCCGATCTACAACCCACCTCGGATAGCCGATGGCGTAGTTTATTTCGATACGGCCCAATCCAAAGGCCCCAATGTCTTCTCGGCGAAAAATGGGAAAATTCTTTGGCGGTTCATGACCGGTGGGACAGTTCTAATGCCCCTAACCGTGGGTCATGGGCAGGTTTGGGTCGCGTCCGACGTGGGCAGTACTCATTATCTACGGGCGATCGAGGCCAAAACTGGCAAGTTGATATGGGACTACACCCGACATGAGCCTCCGGAGTGCATGTGCAGCCATCTCACACACTACGAGCATCATTTGCTTTTCGCACAGACGGATGGTCACAGTCTGTATGCCTTTTACCCGGTCGGGAATATTCCTAACCGCCGGTTATGGGCATTTACGGGAGATGGCGCCAAATTGACGGCACCGGTAGTGGTGGATCATACCGTCATTTTTGGTTCTGCCGATCATAGTGTTTATGGGCTCTTTGATAAAACCGGGAAAATTCGTTGGCAACAGAAGACCGGTTATGGCTTCATAGCGCAGCCCGCTGTATGGAAGCATGAAGTGATCATCGGCAATCGGGGGGGCACCGTACATGCGTACTCGACAACGACGGGCACAACGTTATGGAATTTTACGACCAACGGACCCATTAATACCACCGCACTCATCTGGCATGACAGTGCCTTTGTTGCGTCAGGGGCTGGGGACCGCGGTGTCTATGCCCTCTCGGCTAAAACTGGGAAGCAACTATGGTACACCCGGATGGCTGACTACACGGCCTACGCTCCGGTCATCGCCAAGCAAGTCGTGGTTGTTGCCTCGCGGGACGGAAATATACTGGGCCTTTCCGCAAAAACCGGAAAAGTACTTTGGCGCAGTGAGTTGCATGGCATTCCCAAGTCACAACCCGTACTTTGGAAAGGCGACGCTGTACTTAAAGTAAATGATCACAAAATTATGGCATTCAGTGCGCAGAGTGGGGGCCTGATGTGGACCTATCATAGCAAGAATGTGGTCACCAGCCCCGTACCCAAAGGCGACAGCGTCTATGTCGGCACCAGCGGCGGGACCTTGGTAGCCATTGGCCAGTGATGGGGACGGCACATGAATAACTTATATAGCCGGTATCGCGCATGTCGTCCGGCTTGCCTGGTAGCACTTGCTTTAACCTGCCTGTCGGCATCGCCATCAATAGCCGAGGCGAACAATCTGAGCTCGGCGGTTTCCTGGAATCTGCACCTCAGTCTGGAGGGTATCAATAATTTCTCCGGAGGAATCGCCCCGGGCGCCGTGGGCAATGCTACGGCCAGAGCCGGTTTTGCCTTCGATACCGGTCGCGCCGGCTGGTGGACCGGCGGGCGATTTGTCACCGAGTTTCTGGCCATTCAGAATGGCAATCCGGAGAACTACGTGGGCGATACCCAAGGGGTTAACGCCTTTACCGGGCTTAACCGGGGGGCGTTCTATAAGCTGTACTACCGGCAAAATATAGGTAATACCACGTTAAGGGCAGGGCTCATCAGTGCCAATGATTATTTCGACTCTACCGGTGTGGCGAGTAACTTCCTGAATGTTTCTTATGGGTTTGGGTCCGCTATGGGAATCAATGTTCCAGGAGCTTCTTCTTATCCTTTTTCCAGCCTTGGAGTCATGGCGAGCTATAGCTCTGGCGGCTGGATGGGGATGGCGGGTATTTTTGAGAGCGACGCCATTCATCCTTTCACGGACCCTACGCATCGTGGAAACATGATCTGGCTGGAGGCCGGCAAGAGTGGTTCTCTGGGTGATGGAAAATATACTGTGAAAGTGGGCGGATGGCGTAACCGACAGTTGCCGCAGTATCAGGCAACGCTGGGTAATGACACCAGTGGTATGTATACGACGGGAGAATACCGCTGGGAGCAGGATGGTATGGAGTGGGGCAGCTTTTTGGAGTTTGAAGCTGCGCCTAATCCGGTGAATCTTCTGCCTTGGTATATGGGTGCCGGGTTGCGCCTGAAACACTTCTGGGCGGTGCGCCCGGGAGATAGTGCGGGTATCGGCATGGCCAGGGCATGGTTAAGAGGCGCGCCTTATAATGCGGAGACAGACTTTGAGGGCTATTATTCGGCGCAGATAATCCGTCGTTTATATCTACAAACAGACCTTCAGTATGTCGTCCATCCCAGCGCAATATATCCGAATGCGCTGGTCGGCATCGTGCGCCTGCATGTCACTTTTTCCTAATTTAATGGGAACGACTTCTGCATGGATATGATTATGTCGACGTTCAATTTTGGCGTAGGATGGTGAAAAATCATAAGGATGCATGATTGCCCAAGTCGGGCGTCCAGATCACGGACAAAGAATCTCGTATTATTTTGTGTTGTCATGGAGTGCCTTCTCCTTGCTTGCCGGGCGGATTCCCCCCCCGGCTTTTTTGTGTATGCCAGCGGTTCACTTGAAGTATAACAACATCTCGCTTATACATATGCAGTGTGAGCAAGGGTGGTGGGGGTGTCCCATGCTCCGATTCGCATCACCATGCTCCGGCATGGGCTATCAAGTTGCCGGGTATGCTGCGAGGGGACATCATGACCTGCGGCAGGAGTTTTAACGCTGGGTCCGGAAACACCGCGATGAAGGGCTCTGTGGGGCTGCTTGCGCAGCAGTTGCGAGTGCCGTAAGGTTGGCTATGGTGGCATCGTCGCCTGTCGAATCTGGTGGGGCAAGAGGATTACTGGGAAATATCTAGACCATTAGTGTAAAGTCCGGCTTGAAGAAATATGGAATACCGTCCTTGGTAGTATATAAACATTTCATTATAAGGAAATTAAAATGGTAAGGATAGCGGAAGTAATCATGGCGCTTGTTGTTGTGCAACTGCTCTCCGGATGCGCAATGTCTGAGGACAAGGGCCAGGCTAGTTATTACGAGGGGCTCGCATCGCAGCAGGATATCCAAAAGATCTCAGCCATACCAGCAGAAAAAGCGCCGATTGCTGTAAACCGGTCTAACGAGATAACCGATCACACACATCAGGTTATTGACACACAAAAATCAGAAAAGCCCCGCTCTGAAGGAAATAATGTTGCTGAAACAGTGAAGTTTCGTGAACATCTCAAAATCGGTGATATGTCCCAGTGCGGTATGGTTGTAAAGATAAGACGACCAATCGTCAAGATTCAAATGGCCGATCATGAGAGATGGATAAGAATATCGGAAATTTATCCTGCCAGTTCCGGGCGTTTGTGCCATTTCAACGTTGGCGGCAGGTAGCCCATGCCAGCATTTGCCATGATTCTGTAACGTCTTGATATGGACCGGATAAATGACGCGGAGCGGTCTTTCATATGCAGTTTTGCGATATTGTCAGTCATGCCGGATATTTGTAATGACGAATTATAGCGGTATCCAGAATATCATGAACTCATTCCTGATGCTCTGTGTGTTATTTTTGATGAGCATGGGCATTTCCGTGGCCGGTGATGCGCCGCATAGTGGGGACAAAGCCAATATATTATGGACGCAAATACTGCGGCATCGTGTTACCTATATCCAGGATGGAACGCATGGTCCGGTTATATATGATGTTCAGGATCCGAATTGTCCATATTGTCATGTACTATACGAAAATGAGATCCCCCTGATTGAATCCGGGAAACTCACCGTGAGGTATATACCAGTAGCGCTCCTGACTCCCGGAAGTCAGGGGGAGGCGGCGGCGTGGTTGCAGGCCCCACATCCACTGTTTGCGTTGCAGCATTTTGAAAACATCGTTGGTGATGCTTTTCGTAGCGAAAATACTACCGCCCTGCCGACGGTAACCGCCAGCGCGTCGACGAGAATCAAGCTTCATGATAATCTTCTTATTGTTAAGTCATTGGGCGTAACGGGAACACCCGCCATTATATACCGGACTGAAGACGGCAGGATTAAAATAATTATGGGATTGATATCCAGGCACAGGTTGGTTAGCATGTTGCCCTATTTGAAATAGGGTTCATCAGTAACTATGGAATAAGATATCCCGGTGTTGCCAGAGGCTGGGGAAGCAACTCTGGCGGGATCGTGCTTGTTTTGTTGTGAACAAGTGTGGCCTGGCGTCCGGCCTACGATACCAAGCCAGACACGTAAGCAACGGGATGGACGTCCCCACCCTATAACGGCGTGGGTGGGCCATAGTGAGGGCTTTCCTCACCACGCGAGCAATGGGAGTCTGCAAATGACCGTTCTTTGCGAATCTCTCGCGATGTCTCATTGGCATGGAAGCGTTCGGCAGCGCGCATCACTGGGCACGTAAACTGGAATCCTTGGGGCACGCGGTCAAGCTGATGGCGCCCCAGTTCGTATTCAATACCTTTGCGGAACGGCTGGCACCGAGGAACCTATAGTTATTTGACGGGCAATAGCATATAACGCCAAAAAAAGTCAGGGCAATTTCTTTTCCACGGCTTCTTGATCCGGCAGCAGCAAGCGCTCTATCACCCCATCAATATTAGTCTCAACCTCCAGCAATCCGGCATCGATATCTGCTGTCAGCCGCTCAAAATTCTCGTGCCCTATGAGACTCTCTTGACGTGCGTCCAGCAGTCGCTGTTTCTGCATGGTCAGCAGCCGTCGATACAAGCGAGAAAATTCGGTGCGGAAGCGATCCTCATCAGCAATATCGAGCTTTGAGAGCCTGTCTTTAGCGTCTTCGCTTTCCTGGCTATAGTGCGTAGCCAAAGCATCGAGCGCCTGCGGATCCAGCACGCCCTCTTGACGCAACCGATCAACCTCCCGGACCCCCATTTGCGCCAAGGTAAGGCGCATGCGCTGCATCTCGAAATCGGCGGGAAGGTGCTTGCGGCTGAGTACCGGCGCGCTCCGGAATGAAGTGCAACACCTATGGTCCAAGGGGGCCGGAGGTGATGAATGGGCAAGCGTTACAGTCAGTTGAGTGGGGATGAACGGAATCAGTTGCAGCGTGGTTTGAACGAGGGGAT
>JAMCRJ010000057.1 GCA_023381645.1 Gammaproteobacteria bacterium | reverse complement strand
CGGCCACCCAGGAGGGCACCTATAACGGTACCGAAGGTTTCGGCGCCATGCCCTTCCAGGGCATCATCCTGGCCCACAGCAATGAATCGGAATGGTCCGCCTTCCGCAATAACAAGCGCAACGAGGCGTTCCTCGACCGCGTCTATATCGTCAAGGTGCCCTATTGCCTGCGCGTCACCGAGGAGACGCAGATCTACCACAAGCTCCTCGAAAGCAGCGCCCTCAACACCGCCCCCTGTGCTCCCGATACCATGGACATGCTGGCCCGTTTCTCCGTCCTCAGTCGTCTCAAGGAGACCGGCAACAGCAGTCTGTGGTCCAAGATGGAGGTCTACGATGGCAAGTCCCTCAAAGATAAGGACCCCAAGGCCAAAAGCCTGCAGGAATATCGTGATGCGTCCGGCGTGGACGAGGGCATGGACGGCATTTCCACGCGCTTCGCTTACAAAATCCTGTCACGCACCTTCAACTTTGACAGCGACGAGATAGCGGCCAACCCGGTACACCTCCTGCATGTGCTGGAAACACAGATCCGTGCCGAACAGTTTCCGGCAGAACTGGAGTCCCGCTATCTCGCCTTCCTCAAGACCGAATTGGCTCCCCGTTATGCCGAGTTCCTCGGCCTGGAAATTCAGAAGGCCTATCTGGAGAGCTATGGCGATTACGGCCAGAATCTCTTTGACCGCTACATCCAGTACGCCGATTTCTGGCTGCAGGATACGGAATTCCGTGACCCCGATACCGGGCAACTCATGGACCGCAGCCTGCTCAACGAAGAACTGGAAAAAATCGAGAAACCGGCGGGCATCGCCAACCCCAAGGATTTCCGCAACGAAGTAGTGAACTTCGTGCTGCGGGTCAAGGCATCCAACGACGGCGTCAGCCCGGCCTGGACCAGTTATGAGAAGCTGCGCGCGGTCATCGAGAAGAAGATGTTTGCCAATACCGAGGATCTGCTACCGGTGATTTCCTTCGGCAAGAAGAGCTCCTCGGATGACGAACGCAAACATCAGGACTTTGTCGCACGCATGACTTCCAAGGGCTACACCGAAAAGCAGGTACGCCTGCTGGTGGATTGGTATATGCGTTATCGCAAGCATCATTAGAGGCCCCGTGCCATCGCAAAGAGGGTCAACGGCCCGCGCTTCGACCTCTCCCGATATCCTGCCCGCACCCGCGGGCTTTTTTTGACCGGGAGGACCGGCTCCACCGTCGCGCCGCAGATAGAGCGCACCATTTTGGTGCGTTCGGCATTCCCGCTCTCCTGTCACGATCCACAAGCCCTTATTTTCCCTTAGCCTGCCTGGCTTGCACACTTATTGCTTGACGCTATCTGAGCAACCACGGGGCGAACGGCCCCATAACGGTCAAAAAAGGAGCGACAAGATGCAGAAGGGAGCGAAATACCCATTTTTACCGGTGGCGTCGGGAATCGGCGCATGGATATGGTTGGCCAGCCCGCTGGCCCAGGCCGATACCACCCCACCCTTTAACAGCGGCGATACGGCATGGATGCTGAGCTCCACGGCTCTGGTGCTGCTCATGACCGTCCCCGGCCTGGCCCTCTTTTACGCGGGCATGGTGCGCAAGAAAAATGTCCTGGCCACGGCGGCGCAGAGTTTCGCCATCACGGCCCTGGTTTCCGTACTGTGGATGTTCATAGGCTACTCACTGACCTTCACCTCAGGCAATGCGTTCATGGGCGGGCTGAGTCGACTTTTCCTCAACGGCATGGGCCTGGATTCCGCCAATGGTCTGGCCCCCACCATTCCGGAATCGGTTTACATGACCTTTCAGATGACCTTCGCCATCATCACGCCGGCCCTGATCGTCGGCGCCTTTGCCGAACGGATGAAGTTCTCCGCCCTGCTCTGGTTCACCGGGCTCTGGTCGTTGCTGGTCTATGCGCCCATCGCGCACATGGTCTGGGGCCCAGGCGGCTGGCTGGCTGCGGATGGCGTCCTCGATTACGCGGGCGGCACAGTGGTGCATATCAACGCCGGTATCGCCGGGCTGGTCGCGGCGCTCGTCATGGGCAAGAGGATCGGTTACCGGCATGACGCCATGCACCCCAATAATCTGATGTACACCCTGATCGGCGCATCTCTGCTCTGGGTGGGCTGGTTCGGCTTCAACGCCGGTTCGGCAGTGGCAGCCAGCGACCGGGCGGGGATGGCCATGTCCACTACCCAGATTGCGACCGCCGTGGCGACCCTCTCCTGGATGTTTGCGGAATGGCTGGCGCGGGGCAAGCCGACGGTGCTGGGCATGACTTCTGGCGCCGTGGCCGGTCTGGTCGCCATTACCCCCGCCTCGGGTTTTGTCGGCCCCATGGGTGCATTGTGGATCGGCCTTGCGGCGGGCGTCATCTGTTTCTGGGCTGCGGTCTACCTGAAGAACCGGTTGGGTTACGACGATTCTCTGGATGCCTTCGGCGTCCATGCCATCGGCGGCATCATCGGCGCGTTGCTGACCGGCGTTTTCGCGGTGAAAGCCATCGGTGGCACAGCGGGCATGCTGGAAGGGAATACCGGACAACTGCTCATTCAGGCGACGGGTGTTGGTGTCACGATTGTCTATGATGCCGTCGTCAGTTTCATCATCCTCAAGGTCATCGACTGGACCCTGGGCCTGCGCGTCATAGGTGAGCAGGAACGGGAGGGGCTGGACATCACCCAGCACGGTGAGCAGGTCTACGAATAAACCGCGTTCCCGGTGGACCATCCATGGGGGAGGTCCACCGCAACCATCCGCCCCATTTTAGGTCATAATGAGGGTGAGGCGTCGCCACCAGGGAGTCTGCCATGAGCATGATCATCGACCGGCGCAGTTCCGGAACCCGATCCACGGCCAATCAGGACCGCCTGCAAAGACGTGTCCGCGCCCGACTCAAGGTCGCCGTCGAAAAAATGGCCCGCTCCGGCTCCATTGAGGATCTGGCCAATACCGACCAACCCGTTTCCATCCCCACCCGCGATCTCCATGAACCCAGCTTTCGCCGCGACCTCAGCGATACCTCCTGGGAGCGGGTGCTACCCGGTAACAAGGAATATCAGCGTGGCGACGAAATCAACAAGCCCGAGGGAGGCGGTTCCGGCAAGGGTCGGGCGGGGGCTCCGGACGGTCTGGGAGAAGACGAAGTCGCCATCGTCCTCTCCGCCGACGAGTTTCTGGACCTGCTCTTCGACGGACTGGCGTTACCCAATCTGCGTAAAATGGCGCAGGGGGATATCCAGGCCGATCAATGGCGGCGGGCGGGTTTCATCAAGGACGGCAGCCCCTCCCGCATGCACGTCGGCCGCACCATGCGTGCCGCCCGTGCCCGCCGGCTGGCCTTGCGTGCCGGAAAACGCCGGGAATTGCAGGATCTGCTGGATGCTCGCAACGTCCTGCAGGAGGAGATTCAAGGCCGTCTGGCACAGAAGCAGGATGTCTCCGTAGAGCAGGAGCGTCTCAGTGAACTGAATCATCAGATCGACGCGTTGGAGCGCAAAATCAAAGCGATTCCATTCATCGACGAGGCCGACCTGCGCTTCGCCCATATCGACCAGCAACCCCACCCCATTACCAACGCGGTGATGTTCTGCGTCATGGACGTTTCGGGCAGTATGGGTGAAAAGGAAAAGGACCTGGCCAAGCGCTTCTTTCTGCTGCTGTATCTGTTCCTGCACCGGCACTATCAGGCCGTGCAGATGGTGTTCATCAAGCACCACAGCACCGCCTCGGAGTGCAGCGAACAGGCCTTTTTCGGCGCCCGCGAGGGAGGTGGGACGCTGGTCTCTCCGGCCATCATCCTGAGTGAAGAAATCATGCGACAACGCTTCCCCCCGGATCGATGGAATGTCTACCTGGCACAGGTGTCCGACGGTGACAATTATTTTGCCGACAACGCCGTGGTGGAAGAGCGCCTCCTGAACCTGCTGCCGCGCCTGCGCAACCTCTTCTATCTGGAGGTCAACCGGGACAGCGAGAGTGATCTTCTGCGACTCTACGATGCCATTGCCCAGGACTTCCCGGAGCTGGTCACCGCCCGCGCCAGCGAGCGCGAGGATATCTACCCGATGTTCCGGACACTCTTTGCCACTGAGGAGACGCCAAGCCATGTCTAGGTTCCTCTTTACCGACAACGACTGGACCTTCGCGCGGATCGATGCGGTCACCGAAGAAATTGCGGCCATCGCCGCAGATGAACTTCAGCTCGACACCTATCCCAACCAGTTGGAGATCATCAGCGCCGAGCAGATGCTCGATGCCTATGCCTCCATCGGGCTTCCGGTTTATTACGCCCACTGGTCTTTCGGCAAGCAGCGTGCCATCGAGTCCGGGCAGTACCGTCGCGGCGAAATGGGTCTGGCGTATGAACTGGTGATCAACAGCAATCCCTGCATCAGCTACCTCATGGAAGAAAACACCATGACCATGCAGACTCTGGTGATCGCCCATGCGGCTTATGGGCATAACGCCTTTTTCAAGAACAACGTCTTTTTCCGGCAATGGACGGATGCGGAGGGCATTCTGGATTATCTGGCGTTCGCCCAGCGCTACATCGCCCACTGCGAGGAACGCTACGGGATCGAGGCGGTAACCGACGTATTGGATGCAGCCCATGCCATCAGCCGCAACGGCGTGGATCGCGCCCGCCGCCCGCGCCAGCTCTCGGCCCGCGAGGAAGAGCAACGCCGCGAAGAACGTGAACGCTACCTGCAGCAGCAGCTCTTGGAAATATGGCGCACCCTGCCTCCGCATGACACCAGCCAGCCCGTTGATTCCAACGTATTCCCGCCAGCCCCCCAGGAAAACCTGCTCTATTTCATCGAAAAAAACGCCCCACACCTGGAGGGCTGGAAGCGGGAAATACTGCGTATCGTGCGCAAGATCGCCCAGTATCTCTATCCCCAGGGACAGACCAAGATCATGAACGAGGGCTTCGCGTGCTTCGTGCATTACCATATCCTGCACAGCCTGCATGCCCGGGGGCTGATTACCGACGGCACCCTGCTGGAGTTTTACGCCAGCCACACCGCCGTCACCTTCCAGCCGGACTTCGATGATCCGCGCTACAGCGGAATCAACCCCTATGCCCTGGGTTTTGCCGTGTTCCAGGACATCAAGCGGATTTGTCTCGCGCCCACGGACGAAGACCGCCGCTGGTTTTCCTTTGCCGGAGACCCCGACTGGCGCAAGCAGATTCACTTCGCCATGCGCGAATTCCGTGACGAAAGCTTTGTCCTGCAATACCTCTCGCCCAAGGTCATGCGCGACCTGCACCTCTTTGCCCTGAGCAACGACCCAGACGCTACGGAGTACCTGGTCAGCGCCATCCATGATGACTCGGGCTATCAGTATCTACGCCAGGCTTTTGCCCGACAAATCGCTGAAAGCACCCGCCCGCCGGACATTCAGATCGTGTCCGTGGATCGCTGGGGGGACCGTCATCTGCGTCTACGGCAGATGGATTCTCAGCCCCTCGATCAGGATGAAGCCCAAAAGACCCTCCATTTGATTCACGCCCTCTGGGGGTATGATGTTCATCTGGACATGGAAGCGCTTTCCCTGAGCGAATCCGGCGCGCCCTGAAGATCCGACGCCGACAACCCCAAAGGTTGCACCATAATAGTGCGTGGCGCATTGAACTGGTGCACCAAACGCGGGCATTTCCTTGCCATTTTCCAAAAAATATTAAGTTATAGCCTGTTATAAGTTGGCACCAAGTTTGCTAGAAGCTCCCTGTAATTTCACACAAATGGGAGCAGCAAACATGAAGAGTTCCAAAAGGAGTTATGGTCATAAAATCATTCCGCTGACTGTACTCGCCCTATCGCCGCTGGCGATCGGGACTGGTCATGCATCACCTCTGGCATTGCCCAGCCCCCTGACCTTCCAGGCCGGCCCTTTGGGCACGCTGAACGTGCAGGGCGTGGCCAGCGGCTACGCCGTCTGGCAGGACAACAAGTTCGCAGGATCAGGCAATCCCGGCAACAAATCTGCGTCCGCCGACATCAGCAACGGTCAGGTGATCATCCAGAAGAACTCCGGTCTGGTGCAGTTCTATCTGCAGGCAGGGGCCTATAACGTCATGAGCCTCGGGTCCAATTTTGTCTCCACCGGCACCTTCACCCAGAACACCTTCGGTGCCCTGCCCGTCGGTTATCTCGAAATTGCCCCCACCGATAACTTCAATGTCCAGATCGGCAAACTCCCGACCCTGATCGGCGCGGAATACACCTTCAGCTACCAGAACTGGAATATTGAGCGCGGCCTGCTCTGGGGCCAGGAGAATGCCGTCAACAAGGGCGTCCAGGCCAATTACACCATGGGGCCGGTCACCGCCTCGGTATCCTGGAATGACGGCTTCTACTCGAATCGCTTCAACTGGATGACCGGCATGTTGACCTGGGCGATCAACAAACAGAACAGTGTGTTCTTCCAGGGTGGCGGGAATCTGGGACAGACCGAGTATGCCTACTCCTCCATCGCCACTACACCGCTGCAGAATAACGAAAGCATCTTCGACGTGGGTTACACCTACACGGGCGCAAACCTCGTCGTAACGCCCTACGTGCAGTATACCAGCGTACCGGCCAGCGCCATTCAGGCGCTGGGTGCCGGCACCAGAAAGACCAGCACCATCGGGGCTGCCATTCTTGCCGATTACAGTCTGACGGACAAAATATCCATCGCCGGGCGGGTGGAATACATCAGCAACTCCGGCAACCCCAACGATGGCGCCGCCAACCTCACCGGCTTCGGCCCCGGCTCCCATGCCTGGTCGCTGACCGTGACACCGACTTATCAGGACGGCGGCTTTTTCGCTCGGGCTGAGCTTTCTTATGTAACCGCGTCCATGCAGAGCGGTACGGGTTTCTCGGGTAGCAACGGCCTCGCCCAAAACCAACTCCGGGGCATGGTCGAAACCGGCTTCATGTTCTAACCCCCGGGGTCGTTGCCCCCGCGATATTCCAACCCTGCGCAAGAGGTGTCGTCATGAAATTGATTACTGCCATAGTTAAACCCTTCAAGCTCGATGATGTCCGTGAGGCATTGTCGGCAGTCGGGATCCAGGGCCTCACGGTCACCGAAGTCAAAGGCTTCGGGCGCCAGAAAGGTCATACCGAACTCTACCGCGGCGCGGAATACGTGGTGGATTTTCTCCCCAAGGTCAAAATCGAGGCGGTAATCAGCGATGATGCCGTCGACCAGGCCGTTGAAGCCATCGAAAAAGGTGCCCGCACCGGCAAGATTGGTGACGGTAAAATCTTCGTCTCCGAAGTGCTGGAGACCATCCGTATCCGCACCGGAGAATCCGGTAATGATGCACTGTAATCACCTATAACCATTTTACAACCGCTCCGAATCCTTATAGGGAGGAATTTCTTCATGTCAGTAGCTTGGCTTAATACCGGCGACAATGCGTGGCAGCTTACCGCAGCGACTGTCGTTGGCTTGCAGAGTGTTCCTGGGCTCGTCGTCCTGTACGCGGGCATCGTCAAGAAGAAGTGGGCCGTCAACTCCGCTTTCATGGCCTTTTACGCCTTTGCCGCAGTACTGATCGCATGGGTCCTCTGGGCTTATAACATGGGCTTCGGCAATCAATGGTTCCCTTTCGTCGGTACGCCGCATCCCATCATCAGCATGCAGGATGAGCTCAAACAGGCCCTGATTCCGGCCTCCAACACCAGCGCCGCCTTTCCCATGTCCACCATGGTATATTTCCAGTTTGTCTTTGCCGCCATTACTCTGGTGATTATGGCCGGCGCCGTATTGGGACGGATGAGCTTCAAGGCATGGATGATTTTCGTTCCCTTATGGCTCACCTTCTCCTATACCGTTGGCGCCTTCAGTTTGTGGGGTGGCGGTTTCCTCTCCAGCCTCGGCGTCATTGATTACTCCGGTGGTTATGTCATTCATCTCTCCGCAGGTGTCGCGGGCTTTGTGGCGGCCGCGGTGATCGGACCACGCCTCGCGCGTGACCGCGAAAACTTCCAGCCCAACAACGTACTGCTGATGTTGGTCGGTGCCGGTATCCTCTGGCTCGGCTGGAACGGTTTCAACGGTGGTGATCCCTACGCGGCCAGCCGCGATGCGGGTGCGGCGGTACTGAACACCAATATCGCCACGGCGGTCAGTGTCATTGTCTGGACCATCATGGATATCTTCTACTTCAAGAAGCCATCTGTCATTGGTGCCGTGCAGGGTATGATCACCGGGCTGGTGGCTATCACCCCGGCGGCGGGCGTGGTCGATGGCTGGGGTGCGATTGCCATCGGCATCAGTTCCGGCATCATCCCCTGGCTCAGCATGAACCTGCTTGGCAAAACCGCACTGTTCCGTAAGGTGGATGATACCCTGGGGGTCTTCCATACCCATGCCGTGGCGGGTCTCCTCGGTGGTGTGATGACCGGTTTACTGGCAACCAAGGCGGGTTGTGCAGCCTTCAGCCTGAGCACTCCGGGCGGCGCCATTGAGGGCAACTGGCATCAGGTCTGGCTACAACTCGTCGGTGCGGCATTCATCATCGTGCTGAATATCGTAGTGACATACGTTCTGCTCAAGCTCATCAGCCTGGTCGTGCCTCTGCGCATGTCGGAAGAAGAACTGCTGATCGGCGACGATGCGGTGCACGGCGAGGAAGCCTACGCCTTCTTCGGTGACGGCGAACGCCGGCCGGTGGCTGGTGACTGAACGCTACCACCCAACACCCCTACGGTCATACAACACGGCGGGCAACCGCCGTGTTGTATGCCATCATGGCATACCGGCATCACTGAAGGGTCTGCATCATGACCAGGATTCTTGTTTTACAGCATCATCCGGAAGAAGGGCTGGGAAGCCTGCACAATATTCTTGCGGCAGAGGGGCATCAAACGGACGTACACCGCCTCGATCTGGGCGTGTCGGTTCCCGATGACCTGGCCGACTATGGCGCCTTGATCATCATGGGTGGACCCATGAGCGTCCACGATACGGACCGGTATCCGTGGCTGCTCACCGAGCAACGAATCATTCGTCGGGCAGTGGTCGAAGAACTCCCCGTCCTGGGACACTGCCTCGGCGGGCAACTGATTGCCCAAGCGATGGGCGGCGAGGTAAGCCCTAATCCGGATGGCCCGGAGATCGGCTGGTGGCCCGTCACCAAGACCCCCGAAGCAATGGGCAGCACCTGGTTCACAGAGCTTCCCGACACGTTTACGCTCTTTCACTGGCACGGCGAAACCTTTTCCCTGCCATCCGCTGCAGTGCCTCTGCTTTCCAGCGACCTCTGCGCCCAGCAGGCCTTTGCCATCGGCAAGCACTGCCTGGCGCTTCAAGGCCACCCGGAAGTCACCCCCACCACGGTGCAGGCCTGGACCGAAAGCATGGCGGATGACTTGCAACGAACCGGTGCGGGCGTACAGAGCCGCCAGACCATTCACGACCATCTGGAGCGCCGATGTGAAGCATTGCTGGCCAGCGCTGCGGCCATCTACCGCCCATGGTTGGAGCAGTTGCGCTGACCGTTCAGGGCCGCGCAATGGCCTGCCCTACATACTGGCCCATCCAGTGCTCGATCTCTTCCACCTCACGGAGGTGCCCATACAGACCGATACGTGCCGAGAATTTTGTCACCGCAGCGCCCTTGGTTTGCAGGGTGATCAGGATGGCATTACCCTCTGGATCGTAGCCATGCACTTCCACGGTCTCGGGACTGATCTGTTTGGATCCGGTAAACCGCATCCCCGCCTGGGGCAGTGCCCTCTCCGCCGCTGCCGTGACGACGCTCAGAGATGCCGGGTAATAAGTATAGTACGGTACGGGGTTGACTTGCGGAGCCCAACTGGCGGTGCAGCCACTCAACCCAAGAGCCAGCACCAAAGAAGCTACTGCAAGGCGTAAGGATAAGGTCATAGCATTCTCCATAGCGAAATTATGAGGCTGGTCCGGGGCGAACCTGACTTTTCCATTATACGGCAAAAGACCGCGCAGGGGATTCCTTCGGGAAGGGACTCACCATGACGGCGCCCGCTCCCGGAGCAGGCATCGCGATCGACCGGGCCGTGGGAGTGTACCCCATTCACCACACTGGCATATCTGTGGAATTTTGCATCATAATGAGGCGCAACTGGCTCAAGACGATATGAGGAGATGATCACCATGAACACTGCACGCTGGTTAATGATTGCTGCACTGCCCCTGACGCTTGCGGGCTGCGCGAATAATCCCTACGCCACCAACGGCACCACGGCCAACACGGCGGGCGGTTCCCTGCTCGGCGCCGTCGCTGGCGCGGTCATCGGGAATCAAACCGGCTCGCCGCTGGCTGGTGCCGCCATCGGTGCCGGGCTGGGCGGACTCGCCGGTTACGGCCTCTCACACAGCCAGCAGCAGCCGGCGCCACAACCCGGCTATTATGCCGCGCCACAAGGTAACGTACCATGCCCCTCCGGCTATGTGTGTACGCCAACGGCCCCGCAATACCAGCAGCCACCCGCCTGCCCGCCAGGATATACCTGCTCCCCGCAATAAGCGGCAATCTCCACCATAAAACCGATAAGGCCCATAGCGGTGGAAGCCCCGGCAGTACAGACCCGTTGACTGGTATTTCTAGCCTACATCTTGAGGATAAACAGCCAACTCCTAGCCTTGCTTGAACTTTTCAAATACTATGGCCTAAAATGCAGGGGTATTTCCAGACGGAGACCGCGCATCGGCAAACGTCCAGAACGGTTCCGACCAGGGGGAGACATGCGGGTACGATTCCATCTGCGGCTTTTGAGGCTGGGGGCTTTTGGCCTTGGTGCAGCAGCACTAGCGGGTTGTGCCAGCATGCCTGATCATGTTGCGGGCCAGCCGCGCAATGGCTACGGTTCGGCCATGGCGAACTCGGGATATTCCACCGGACAGGACTGCTTTGCCACCGCGCCCAATCTGAATGCCGCCTACAACCAGCCTTACGAAATCAACGGTCGCTGGTACCATCCGCTACGCGGTGACGCGGATTTCTCTGAAAATGGCATCGCCTCCTGGTATGACCGGCAGTCGTCCAGCGACGTGACCGCCATGGGTACCGCCTTCCACGCCCGGCAAATGACTGCCGCGAGCCGGACATTGCCGCTACCTTCATGTGTGCGCGTCACCAACCTGAAGAACGGGCGCAGCATCGTCGTCCTGGTGAATGATCGCGGCCCCTTCGTGAGCGGCCGTATCATGGATATGTCCTATGGTGCCGCCAGCCGGTTGGGCATGCTCAGCCGAGGCACGACACCGGTACATATTCAGGTGATTCCCAGCAGTCCGGCACCTGGCGCACCGTTGCCCAGGGTACTGCCCGTGGTCCAACACACTGTGCCCGAAACGGTACCCGCACCGGTCCCGCAAGCGCCGGCGGCGATACCGATACCCGCCTATACCGCTCCCTCCACTGCCCATGCCAATGCCAGACTGACGGCGGTTGTGGACGATACGTTTGCCAGCGGCCCGGTTCGCGCCATGCCTGCCGCCGCCCGCACGGTCCCGCCCGCTCACCTTCCACCACATAGGCAGGCCACCGCCCATACTTTGGGACAGTGGCGGCAGACACCGCGATCTGAGCAAATCTATCTGGAAACAGCAAGCCCCATGCATCTGCAGACCGCGGTCCGTGAGCGCAGCAAGCTGCAGGATTTCGGCATAAGCACCGCACAGATGGTGCCGGTACCCTCCACGACCGAGGGCGGGCTGTATAAGATCAAGATCGGTCCCATGGCCCCCACCGCCGCCCCGGAGGACTACGCGGCCAGCCTGCGACGCCTGCGCCTCGGTACCTTTGTGATCAGCGAGCAGGAGGGTTAAAGGCGTCGGCGCTCAGCCTGCGCAGGGGCGGCTCCCTCCGTTCGCCGAGAATGGCCCAGACAATCAGAGCGACCCAGGCGATGCCCGACCAGCCGAGTACGATGTTCAATATCAGCACCCATAGAAAATGCTCATGGTGGCGTGCGGCGGCGATGATGCTGGGGACAAAATAGATCAACAGACCGAGTATGGCAGCCAGCAACCATACCACCACGTGCAAAAACAGCGCCGCAACGCCCAGTGCAATCAAGGCAAATATGGCAATGCTTATGGCGATCAAAGTACTCAAATCTCAGCTCCTTCCGCCTTCGCGGTAAACAATTTACGGATAATGGCGTCTCCTGCCAGATTCTCACCGCTCAGGGCCAGCGCCAGCAGTTCCCCGCCCAACACTTCCGGAGAGATGATGAGATCGACCCCGATCTGTCGCAGACGTTCCAGATGCTTGGCGTTCTGAACCACCGCCACGGTTTTCCCGGGAACACCCAACTCTTTCGCCGCGAGAATGATAAAGGCATTGTCACTGTCATTCGCCCGCAATGCGAGCACTCCCAGGGCATACTGGGCTCCCGCCCTACGCAATACATCCAGGTCCGTTGCATCACCGATCATGAGATCTTCCGTGGCCATCCAGAGTCGCTCCGGGTGCACGGGCACCAGCACCAGTGCCGACAAATGCCTGGCGCGCAGCGCGCGGTAGGTATTCTGGGCCAGCGCGTTATCCCCGATGATCAGATAGTGATTACGGTGACTGCGCCGCTTTTCTCCCATGAGCAGGCGCTGCATTCTGCCGTTTAGCAACGGTACCACAACCGCGGAAATAGAGGTTGCGAAAACGGTGATGCCCAGGATGATGATGGAGATGACAAAAATCCGGGCGTCTTCGCTTTTCGGCACGATATCTCCATATCCGACGGTGGACATGGTAACCACGGAGAAATACAGGGCATTCACCAGATTCATGATGGGCGGCGAAAAGCCCGCGCCCAGAACGTAACTGCCCAGCACCGCGTAACTCATCAGCAGCAAAATGGATATCGCCGCAAACAGGGTTCCCGCAGCCACGCTCGAATGCGCAAAATGGCGCCGGAACACCAGCAGTGCCACCAGGATCGCCGCATTGTAGGCAACGACGCCACTCCACACAAAACCGTAATGGTGCAGCAACATGGCGAGCATCGCGGCCGCCAGTATCAGAGTAATGGCCCAGGAGAAGCGGGAGCGGAACAACAACCCGATGGCCATCAGCAACAGGACGATACCGACAATCGCCTCGGGTACAGTGCCCAGTGCCGACAAGAGCGGGGCCTGGGTCAGGCTGGCGGAGGGGGCAAGGCCTGCCAGCTCCGGAAAGATCCGGGTCAGGCGCGGCAACACATTCAGGATCGCCACCCCCCCCAACAGCCCAACGGCCAGCGCCATCGGAATCTGTGGAAACCAGGCATCCAGATTCAATACCACACGCGCCTTGGCCACGAAGCGAAAAAACCGCTGTCGCAGTGACCATCTCATCACATCGGGGATTCTGATCATGGACAGACCCTTACTTTCGGAGGCCGGACACTTCTC
>JAMCRJ010000053.1 GCA_023381645.1 Gammaproteobacteria bacterium | reverse complement strand
AAAACGGTACTATCTTTCACGGCGCACTCCTCGTTGCTCATTGGTCGGCAAACCCTTTGTAGCAACAGTGCGCCACCTCACTCAAGTCAGATGTAATCTGCCCGTACACCACTTTCGATCATAGCTCAGCTAGCGCCAACGAGTGGGAAGAAGTAAAGCATGGCGGCGAGGCCTCGATCAAACGCTGGATCGGAGATCAGTTACAAGGGCGGACATGCACAATTGTTCTAGTCGGTGCTGAAACGGCAAATCGCCCTTGGATTCGATATGAGATTGAGCAATCGTGGAATAGTGGCAAGGGAATCATGGGAATACGAATCCATAAGCTGTTGGACCACAACCAACAACCCTCAATTGCCGGAGCCAATCCGTTTGATTCCTTCAACTTGAGTGACGGCAGGAAGCTATCCACTGTCGTCCGCATCTACGATCCAGTGGGAACCACCAGCAGTGCAGCCTATAGCCACATCAGTGACAACCTGTCGAGCTGGATTGAAGCGGCGATCGCCGCCCGCTAAGAAGCCGAGCTTTTCGTCAAAACAACGACTCCGTGCTCACGGGATGCCCATAGAGTTCCGAGATTTGCTTCTGGAATTGAGTCTGTCCTCCATAGCTAGGATGCCTCACGCAGATCACGGGTACTGAATCCGTGATGCGATGTGCCGCGGCGGCGGCATCGTTGCCAATGGCGACGATCCGAGAGGGGCGCAGCAAGACGATGAGTTGCTGGAGCAATTCTTCGCCAGCCCGCCTTTCACGCGCGTTGTGCTGTCGGTTGGTGAACTGGTCTCCGGATTCATGCGGATGGAGCGGGAAGACGTTCCAGAGGAAGATGCGGGCATCGATATGCTCCAGCATGCCCCATATAACCGCGGCGGTTCGTTCGGCCACAGCACTGCCTTTCGTCGGTCGCTCAGCGATCTGGTCGAGATTCCAACGCCTAGCGTGCTGGCTTATGTGAATATCATCGGTGAGGGCCAGCCCCGTGCGGCGTCCTCCACGGTATCCGAGGTCTCGTCCAATCCATATCGCGTCTACCGGTTCCTCGATTGCCCGACTTAACATGGCGGATAGTGCGGCGGCACGCCGAAGCGGTGCGTCGCGTCGATCATGAACTTCACAGCGATCCGAGTACGGATTGAAACAGTCTTCGAACTGCAGCGAAGCCACTGCATCAACGAATGGATGGATGTTCATTGTTCAGACTCAAGTGGCATGTATTTGATGGTGCGCTGTTCTCGATTTCCAACGATCCAGCCACCTTGATTTTCCTTGAGTTGTCGAAAGACAGCATATCCATCCAAGATGGCCTTTTCCCAAAGCTTTAGCGGGCACTTCTCCACTTCATATCCGCTCACGAACTCGCCAATGGTCTTGAGAATTCCCAGTGAAATTTTTTCTTGATTCTCGAAGAAATTCAATTCTTTTGCTCTGGAGAAAATCCAAGCGGTAAGTCCTTCCTCAACGACGATGGCCCGGCCACTGTCCTGCTCTTCGTCGTACTTCGGATTGCTCTTCCGCTTGTGCTTGATCAATGCCCGTATAACCGGGGACCAGTGCAGGACGGCCACATAAGCAAAATGGAAGACATCATGAAACCGGTAGCCATCGCGGTCGGCGATGTTGTCGGTAAGAGGATCGCCGATGAATACTCCATTCCATTGAAGATAACTCTTTCCACTGCCTCGTTGATTGACACGAATTTTGAAGTCCCTGGGAAGCTGCTCCTCAATTCCGAACTCACTGTCGAAATCAAGGCCAATCAGGTCATTGGCCTGTGGCTCCAGGAATGCGCCGCGAGCTTTCCGAAGATTGCCGCGCGCCACCTCCGAAAACGCAAGCTCAGCCGCATGGATCGCATCCAGATAGGCTCTAGCAAAAGCAATCAAATCGGTGCGTGCAGGCGTGCTTCCCAATAAGGCCGCCGCCGACTGCCCCAAACGTACTAGCGTGGCATCTAACGAAGCAGTCGCTGCGACAGGTATGACGATATAGGCCAACGCCCCTTCGGTGATGTCGCTTGCAGCCCCCACATTCTTGAAGTTTCCGTGATTCGCGGCTTCTGCAAAGATTTCTTCGAGAGGAATCTGTAGGCGCCTGCAGATTGCAGCCAAGTACCAGAGAGTGTCCCCAAATTCTTCTTCTGCTGCCTTCTTGAAACCAGGGTAAGCCGTTTTTTCTCGGACGTGTTTTTTGGCCGTAGCCATTATCCCGCCAACTTCTCCGTATAGTCCTTGGAGAACAGGGTTGAAGTCATCCGGATTGAGTACGTCTGTCGCTGTAACATCCGCAGCGTAATCCGAGAGCAAGAGGGAGCCTTCCTTTTTCATCGGTCACCTGCGAAGGGTCAGCCATTCGAATGGTGCGCCCTGATAGCCGCTCACGCCAAAGCTGCGAACCCATTTTTCAAGGTTCGCAATCAGTTTCGCATTGTCAAAAGTGGTTAGGCCTATTCCTGTTTTGCATAGAGGCCGATCTTGCTGGTCTCTCAGTTCATCTGGAAACTGCGGGCCTTCGCCTCCGAAATACAAAAAATCATCGCTGATCAGAACCCTGTTGACACCCGTATCACGGGCAACATGGTCCGGATTGAGAGCACCATTTGGGCGGGAGTGAAATGAGTCTCGCTGGCGCCAGGCGGCTCCCGGCGCGGCTCTGGAGTAGATGTTGTCCCCGCAACTTTGCTTCCGACTTCCATTGCGATACGGTTTTTTGTATTCAAACCGTGGATCGACGCTGTATTCGTCAAATGTCATCGCCTCGGTGACGCGCATCGCGTAAACGAGATGCCCACCGCGTCGAACAGTTCTATCGTTACTACCGCTGCCGACCACCCAATCACCGATACCAGCGGATCGGCGGATATTAGGTTTGCAAGTCGCAAGCGTGCAGTAGCCGTAAAAAGGGTTAGGCGCGAAACCGCTGTCGTATCGCACCACATAAGAGTGAATGCGGAGCATCAGCAGGGATGTCGCTTGAGTGGAACCGGGTCGCAGGATCCGCCGTCCGGCTTTTCCCACGAGTCCTTCCCGTCGATGGCGTCAATGATTGCATCGCCGTTCCATCCAACCAATGCGTCGGCATATTCTTTCAGAGCTTCCGGGAGGTCGCATTCCTTCTCGCCATGCTCCCAAACGCCGACGATGCGCTTGCCCTGTTTGGCCGCATATTCGATTTCCCAGTTCACCCAATCACTATTTTTGGTCTGGGGGGAAACGTAGCAAATGAACACTCCAGCCCAGTTGATGGCAGGGGCAAGAATCTGCGTCTTTATGTAGTGCTCATCGGTCGCATTGTTGAACTTCCCTGTATGGATGGAGGAATCCCTGACTTCGATCCCCTTCGGGGCCAGCAAATCCTTTAGCTTCTGGAGCCCGTGATCGTCCTCGTGCACATGGCTAATGAAGACGTTCTTTTTCTCTGCCACCTGTCACCCCCAATTGTTTTCACGTGGTTTGAAGATCGTAACGGTGTCTACACCTTCTGCGGTAAAGAATCGCCGCCGGTTTTCCTCGACTAAATAATAGCTTGCAAACCTTTATCAGCGATGACGTTGAGCAGCTTGAGTGCCGGCCCAGCGGGCCGGGTGTCGCCTTGCTCCCACTTGCGCACAGTAGAGGCTGAGGTGTGCAGATGGTGCGCGAACACCGGCTGGCTGAACTTCAACGCTTCGCGCAGATGCTTGATGTCCTCGGCGCTGAACTCCCGCACCGGCGGCGGGCAGATCGCGTCGAACTCGCGCATCGTCACCTTGCTGATCGCGCCCACTTCATGCAGCACGGCCAGGTCGTCGCGCAGCGATTCAATGATCTTGCTCACAATGCACCTCCAGTAACACACCGGCCTGCAACGCTTTCGACAAGACTTCCACAGACAGTTCCAAAAACACCTTGCCGGCGAATTGCAGCGCCTTCTTCTCGTCCTGCGTGATGTTCGCCTTGTCGCTTTTCGGGAACCCATGCAGGAACACGTAGCGGCTACCAATCCGGGCCGACAGCAGCGTGCGGTAGCCGCCGCTTTTGCCGCCGCCGGGACGGGCCACTCGCTTCTTGTAAAGATGGCCGCCCAAGTCCGCGTCAATCAGACCACCTTCCATCTCCTTGACCGCCTTGCACAAGGCGGTATCAGGCAGCTTCTCGCCTGCCTGCCACCGCGCAAAGTCCTTCCGCTTGAGGATGAGCGTCATCTTGACCTCCAAACTATACCCGAAACGGGCATAGTTGTCCATACACCGATATGGCGGCGTTTCCGGAGTCCCCACGTCAGCGGACCCGGCGCAGCGAGGGTGTACCCGCAAAACGGAGAGCGACTGCCCGAAGATTGTTGCGTTGCTTTCACAGCAGTCCGGGCCGACGGAACAGGCTTCTGGCAGCGGGTCATGCGGCCACCTTTGACTGCCGTGCGCCGACAACCGATTTGCGGCGGTTCGCCACCAGCTCGGCGGCCTTACGCACCGGGTCGTCCTCGGTGTGAACGTAGCGCATGAACATCGCCACGGTCTTGTGCGCCGTGAGGGCCATGCCGACCTTGACCGGGATACCGGAGTTGGCAATATCGGTCGCCGAGCGGTGGCGGATGCCGTGGGTACCGACCTTCGGCACGCCGGCACGATCAAGGAAGCGCCGCCACGCCTGGTAGTAGGAACCGGGACTCAGCGGCTTGCCATGGTCCCGGATGGCGGGGCAGACGTAGGGCGAATCGCCATAGCGAGGCGCATTCGACAGCAGCCGCTGAGCTTCTTCGCTCAAGGGCTTGGACATATTGCCGGTCTTGCTGTCCGGCCAGACTGCTCGGCCGTTGGGTAGGTCAAGCCAATCCCACTGCAACAGCAAGACCTCCGACATGCGGGCGGCGAACTCGAATTGCAGCCGGACGGCCAGCAGGTAGATCGGATGCTCCAGGCGCTCGGCTTCTGCCCGATCCAGGTAGGCGAACAAGCTGACCATCTGTTCGTCGGTGATGAGCCGGGTCGAGCCTTTCTCGGGGTACTTGGGCACATGGCGGCAGGGATTCGAGCCGTCGGGCCGGTAGCCCCACAACTCGGCCAGGTTGAACATCTTGCGAACGCAGGACAGCACGCGGTTGGCCTGAGTGGGTGACTTCTCCAAGTGCTTCATCAGCGCGGTGATGTCCTGACGGATGACCTCGTGAGCCTTCTTGCTGCCGAATGCGGGGATGATGTAGCAGTCGATCTGATACTGATACGACTTCTGCGTGCTCGGCTTGTTGTGCAGTTTGGAATGATCCTCCATGAACCGGGTGCAAAGCTCCTTGATCGTCGGTGCCTTGCGTGCCTCGGTTTTCTGATTTCCCGGATCGCCCCCGCGCCGAACTTCTGCCAGCCAGTCCTGAGCCAGCGACCGCGCCTGTTCGACGGTCAGCTCACCAAACTGGCCGAGCGCCGGCTTGCGGCGCACGCCTGAGTTCGTACGGTACTGCAGCATGAAGACCTTGCGGCCGGCTGGTGTAACCTTGCACAAGAAGCCCGGAACAACGGTGTCCCGGAGTTCGACGTCTTGCGATTGCGGTCGCGCCGCATCGACCACGGTTTTCGTCAGTTTGATCTTTGCCATGAAGTGCTCCTGAAAATCCCCGATTTCCAGGAGCCGGCCAAGAGCCAAGCGAAAGGGAAACGGGGCGATTTGCATCACGCACCGGGGTATGATCCAAGGCATTGACCCGAAGGAAAACCTGCTACAGCAAGCTGTATCCAAGCCGAGAGGTGTCCGGTGCAGGATTCATCCTCCCGCTTAAAATCCCTCGGCTTATGCCGTGCCGGTTCGAGTCCGGCCCTGGGCACCATTTTATAAACCAATTGGTTACCCGAATACAAGATGCGATTTGTGCGATGCGAATTGCGTCTTTCTCTATCAAACCCAAAGCCTGGCAGCCATCGCCAGTATGACTATCGCCATTATTACCTTGACCCACAGTTTTCCGCGGCGACTCATGGTAAGCCTCGCAGCCAGTCTCGCGCCAATCATACCACCCATGCCGATGACGAGGCCCGCACCCCAGTGAACCTGTCCCATCCAGGCAAAGATAACGAGGGTCGGCAAGGTGTACAATGCGATAATTAGGGTTTTATAAGCAGCTACCTGTGCGAGATTTCCGGTGAGAAAACGGCGCAGTGCGAAGATAAAGAGAAAACCGATACCGAGCTGCATAAAGCCGCCATAAAACCCCAGAGTCAGCAGTGTGGGGTAGAGCCAGGGCGACGCATCGCCATCTGGACGTGTGGATTCCCCCGGAACCATTTTTGGAAAAAACATCGTGGCGGTGCTAACTGCTAGTACAATCACCAATACACGCTGAAACCAGAGATTGCCGATATGGATACCGGCAATAGCGCCCAGCACGGCGCCCGGCAGCGTCCACAGCGCCAGCTTTATTCCCATTTTGAGGTCCACCAGGTTATGGTGGTAAAAGGTGCGCGCAGCGGTGAGGTTTTCCAAAAGGATGCCGATGCGGTTGGTGCCGTTTGCGGCGATTGGATCCAACCCCACGAAAATGAGCGCAGGCAGGGTCAGCATGGACCCCGCACCCGCCAGAACATTGATAAACCCGGCACCTATACCGGCAAGGAACAGACCAGGAAGGACCCACCATGCTGTGCCAAGTGATTGCATCGTGAAGTTATATCAACCCTGGTTAAAATGGCGTAAGAAATTCCGCCAAAATCCAAAGTCCACCATACGGATGTCGATACGCACGGGCTCACTGCGTTTGACTTGGAGACGGCGGCCTGATGGCAGCATTTTTGTTCAGGTCATTGCAGTTGCGGTAGCAGTTCGGTGAGCTTCTTCTCGCTTATCAATCCCGTTATCAGACCAAGCCTGCCTTTCTTGGGTAGGTAGATAATATCCGGGAGCTCGTTGATGTCCACTTCCTGCAAGAACACATTGTTTACTTCTATCTTTTTGATCGCCTCGATGGTTTTTGGTGATGCCTTGCCGATTGCGTCCGTAGCACGTACAAGGTTGGCCGGCTTACCTGTCTTCATGCTCTTATCAATGGCACCTTCAGCCTTTTGCAATGCCGCTACAGGGTTATCGGCCTGTAATATGGCGGCCGCCTCCGGCATGCTGCTCGGCTTTATTATAGCGACAGGAACATAGCGGACAGTCAATTTCCCTTCCCGGATGAGACGGGCCTCGACCATATATATAAGATGACAATATGGGCAATTTGTATCCGTAAAATCGTAAATGACAGGCCCCTGGTGACCCTCCTGGATATAGGTGAGTTTTTTCCCCATCAGTTTCCAGAGGTCGCTCGGAGTCATTTTAGAGGGTGCGGCAGTCATACTGGACGTTGCAGTAGCCGTCGTCGCGCTTTCTGTAGATGTTGACGCAGGAGGCGTTTTCTTTGCACAAGCCGAAATAGACGATATCAACCCCGCTGTCAATAATGCACGAGCCATGATCACCAGTGACTTTTTAAACATTAGTTTCTGCCTAATTCCAGGTAAGATAAGCAAAATAAATTTGATCTAGTACCTTTCGGGTACTTGCCTTTGCAGAGTTCTTCGGGGTACGGCACTCACAAAGGAAGCCCAGCACAACGTTATGGATCCCGCCATGCGCCAACCGTTATGGCTGTAATCTACCATAAAATGCCATATATCGCACTCCTGACGCTCAGGAAAAGCAGTCCGGTGACGAGCGTGCTTACCCGTATTGCAATCCCTGTCTCCAGGCTTCATCATGATGACCCGGCGTGCTTTTCTCTGTATGACGCACACGAAGTTTGGGGCTGTTGCCATCCCAGGCACCGCCGAGCTTACTATCAAGGACTTCTCGCCATGTCAATTCAACAAGCCATATTGCTCGCACCCACAGGCACGGCCCAGAACATTATCGACGTATGTGGCATGCCTTACGCGGTGGCGCAACCGCTGATTTACGCTGCCTCGACCCGCCTGGCAATAGGTCAGCAGGTGCGAGTATTGGCGGACATGGATCCCAGCGCCATGATGCGGGCAGTGGCCTTTCAGTTGCGCGACGCCATCTCCTGGCGTTTTGAGACAGATGGCAAACTCTGGCAGATAGACATACGACCCCGCGCCGAAGCGGAAGCCAAGGATGTGGTAGACCTGCTGACCTGGGATCACTACCGTCTGGACCGCCAGTTTGCTGAGATTCTGGCTGCCGCCAACCAAAATCTGATCACAGATGTAGAAACCCTCTTCAGCGATTACTGGATCGGTCTCCGCCGCCACGTCCATCTGGAGAACAATGTCCTTGGCCCGACATTAGGCGGAGGAGAGATAAAAGGTCCACTTGCGGATATGCTTTTTGAGCACGACGGCATCATCATCCAGTCCAAACTGGTGGAAGAAACGTTGATAGAAAAGGATTATGGCATGTTGCCCGCTATTTGCGCAGTGCTGTCCGGATCCCTGGCCAAACATGAAAACCGCGAAGAAAATACCCTCTTCCCTATCTGGCAAACCACCGACAATAGCGACCGAGGCCGCGCTGCCGAGTTCCTGGCTCGCTCCAAAGAGGTGCTGATGGGCGCAGAGGATCAGCAAATCAACGGGATATTCCCTGGTCGCAGCCGGTAAGCAGGCAGCACGACAACCTTCCTTATCCCCGATAAACGCCCATGCGACGCTGTCCGCGTATCAGCAACCAGCGACCGGTCAGGATCAGGATCAGCACGCCCCCGGTAATTAGAAAAGCCGCCGCAAATGCGAGCATATGAGATTCGGCAAAAGGTTCGTTGATAAACGTCCATATGACGTAGGTCAGGTAGCCGATAGGTTCTTTGGTGAACTGTCCATTCCACATGTAGTTGGACCAACCCGCCGTATACAGGAGCGGCGCCGTTTCTCCCATAGACAGCGCGACGGCATAGAAAAGTCCCGTCATGATCGCCGGTGCCGCGCCGGGTAAGAGTATCTGCAGTGCCACGCGCCCTTCGCCCGCACCCAGGCCGTAACCCGCCTCACGTACCGACAGCGGAATATTGGCCATCGCCAGTTCGGTGGAGCGGGCGATGTAGGGCAGCAACATCACTGTCAGGGTGATGATTCCCGCCGCTACCGAGAACTGCCAACCCAGATATATGACCATGGTGATATAGCCGACATAACCCAGCACGATGGACGGGATGCCGACCAGCACATCTGAAAGAAAACGCAGCACTTTTCCGGCTCCGCCCTGCCCATGCTCGCTCAGGTATATTCCGGCAGAAATGCCGATCGGCGCCGCCAGAAGCAAGGCCCCGACGGACATGACAATGGAGCCCTCGATAGCATTTTTGAGACCACCACCGATACCATTGGTAATGTCTGTGAACAATTTTGGCGTCAACGCCGGCCATGCATGAATGACCACGTCTCCAATAATGGAAATAAACATCGCCGCAAGGAAAAAAAATGAAAACACCACGAACAACCAGGCGAGTGCGGACATTGCGCGCCGGTATAAAGATACCTTGAAGCCCTTCGCACGGGATATGGTGATAATGCTGCTTTCAAGTGTCTTGCTGGCCATCAGCGCACCCTCGCCATCCACAGCAGTAAACGCGCTGCAAAATTCACTACCACCGTAATGAGCAGGAGCACCAGGGCGATTTCCGAGAGGGCCTCAACGGCCATATTCGTCGGATCCTGTAGTGCGCTGTCCAGTTGTGAGGCAATAAATGCGGCCATAGTGGAGATCGGCGCATAAATGTTGTTGGGCAGATAATTCAGCGCATTGCCGCTGACCATCAGAACCGCCATGGTTTCTCCCAAGGCTCGGCCCAGGGCGAGAATACCTACTCCGATCAACACTGTCTTCAACTTGGGCAGGGTGATATGCCAGAAAACCTCCAGGCGGTTCAGGCCCAGACTCAGGCCCGCTTCCTTCAAAGCAGGTTCCGTCATCTGGATGGCCTCTCGCAGGGTGGCAGAAATCAGCGGGATGATCATTACCGCCAGCACAAAGGCCGAGGTAAGCAGCCCATAGCCACTCCCCGGCTCACCGCCGAGAAACGGAATCAAAGAAAACGTCTTGGCCATGAAGGGAAAAATAGTCTTGCCAAAAAGCGGTACCAGCAGGGCGTATCCCCATAGTCCATAAACGACGCTGGGAATGGCTGCCAGTAAGTCGACGAAAAGGGACAACGGGCCGGCCCAGGATCTGCGCACACCTTCACTCAGGAAATATGCCGCCCCGATCGCTACCGGCATCGCCATCAACATGGCCAGTATCGAACTGACAATGGTACCGACGACAAGAAACCAGATACCATATTTTGCCCCGGGCATGATCTGCGCGCCGCGTACCTCAACCGGGTTACCATATAGATTCCCCAGATTCCAGTCGTTCGTCCACAAAAAATGAAGCTGATTAAACTGAATAGCCGGCCATGAATAAATGATCAAAAAGACAATCAATGCAATTAATGAAAGTGGTAAAAAGCTAGCCGTAACGATCAAGCCTACCCTGAATACAGGAATTTTCATCCCACAAATCTCCCGGCACTTAGAGTATCTGGACGGTCGCCATCAATAATCATAAAAATATACAGAGGAGTCCTGCATTGGATATGGGAAGAGCCAGGGCACAGCCCCGGCTCCGGCACAACCTTTACTGAATTTCCGCGATCTGCTTGCGGGAAAGCTTCGCGGCGCTATCGGGTAGCGGCACAAAGTTCACCGCGGTGATGAAGTGTGGCGCATTACCACCCTTCGGATCAATAGCCCAGTTCAGGAACTTACGCATGGCCGCAGCCACTTCGGCATTGGGCTGCGTCTTACTGACGATCGCATATTCGTAGTTGATGATGGGGTAGGAATTGGCACCTGGCGCATAGACCAGACTGATCCGCTCGTCGGCCGGGGTCTTTTTGACCATTTCACCCGCCGCAGCCTTGGCATTCGCCACGGTCGGTAGTACGAACTTCCCGGCGCGGTTCTCCAGCATGGCCATCCCCAGATGGGCCTCTTCCACCGGTTTCTTCCAACTGATTCCGATATAGGCGATGCCGTAAGGTGTCGTTTTCAGTGCCTGCACCATGCCGGGGTTACCTTCCGCACCGATGCCACCGGGGACTGCTGGCCAGCTCACCGTCGTACTGTAACCCACGCTATTGCTCCATGCAGGGGTCGTATCAGACAGATAGGTGGTGAAAATGAAGGTATCACCGGAACCATCGGTACGATGTACCGGAATAATCTTGTGGTTGGGCAGCTTTATGCCAGGATTCAGTTTGGCAATGGCCGCGTCATCCCAGTTGGTGATCTTGCCGGAGTAGATGCCCGCGAGTACCGGACCGGACAGCTTCAGATGCACGTTGTTCAGACCGGGAATATTGTAATTGATCATTTGAATGGAGATGGCCAGCGGGATATTCAGGATGTTGGGATGCTGCTTGATCTGAGCATCACTCATGTAGGCGTCAGAAGCGCCGATCTGAGCCACGCCGGAGATCGCCTCAGCGATGCCGGTACCGCTGCCCGTGCCCTGGGTGGTGATCTGAACGCCGGGGTTCATCTTGGTGTATACGGGAACCCACAGATTGAAGAGCGGGTACAGCAGGGTGGAGCCTGTTTCCAGCAGCGAGATGGTCGGAGTCGCCGAAGCAGGCAGGGCATACAGGGCAGAAAGACCCAACGCGGACAGAATTACAGCGCCTTTGACACTACGTGTTACTTCTTTCTTCAAGCGATGCAGCATAAGGCCTCCAAAGATGGCAGATACGTTGATTTACGGCTTATCCACAAAACATCCCGCATTCTGACAGCACGATAGTGCTATCATCAGCGAAACTCGAAGGGCAATCTAACATAACAATATGACACTTTGATGAAAGATTTATGTCACTTTTATGACAAACCGGACCACTGTACCATGATATTGGCTAGGAAACCCGCGGCGACGGCAGGAGAGTCTGTCAACGGGCCAGTTCCTGCAGGACTAAATGTTAACAACAACATGCCGTTGTTATCAGGCCAGGATTCGTCCGGCCAGGGACGGTAGCGCGGCGCCGGGTTCATCAGGCAGGCCACCCTCGATGCCGAATCTGCGCCAGGCGCGCTAAGGCCGTAGACTGTGCATACCAGAGCAATTGTCCGCCAGTACCGGTGCGATCCAGCGCGATGGCCATGACGCTGGCTTTTTTAACCGGAAGAGATATACCCGTCAACTGCGCACCCCAGATCCCGAGATGCGGTTGATGGCCCACTACAATCAGGGTACCGGTTTGCGGCAAAAGATTTTGCCAGTCATGGCGAAGTTGACCGAGATCGCCCGTTGGTATGGCATTGTGATAGCTCGACACTTGCACCCCCAAAGCCGCCGCAAGATATGCAGCCGTTTCCCTGGTCCGCACCAGAGGGCTACTCCACAATGCGATCTGGTCACGGATGCAGAGTGCTAGCCCGTCGGCCATTTCCTCCGCAGTCGCGCGACCGTGCGCAGTTAACTGACGTTCAAAGTCAGATCTACCATTATCTGCGTCTTCCGCCTCAGCGTGGCGGACGAGCAATAGGTCCACGACGAGCTACCTCCTGACCAAACCAGAAACGCGTAAAAGCAAGGGGTAAAACACGCGCCAGAATGGTGATGATTGCAATACCAATCAGCGCCGTCATCCATTCATCCACCCGCACCTTCGTGTCAGGCCCCGTCCCGATAAAGATTTCCAGTCCTGAGAGTACCGCGCCCAGGAAGATGGTGATCGGCCGCCAGCCGTAAGGCGTCAAGGCGGGGGAAAATCGGGCGATGGCCCCCAGGGTTATGGCGGCCCACAGCGCATACTCACCGGCGCGTATCCAGAGCATCTGCGGACTAACGGGCAGATAACGGTTGCCCACCAGGATTGCCACATAAATGCACACTGCAGCGAGCGCCCAGCGCCACCAGCCCGGGATGCGCTCCCTCATTTAATGTTGCCTCCCATTCTTTGGTTGCGGATCGTAGGGATTTTCTCCCTGACGGAAGACCAGACGCAGGGGCACAGCCTCCAAATGGAGGGCTCGCCGGAAGGCGCTTTCCAGATAACGTTTGTAGGTACCGGGCAGACGCGTCAGTTGGTTCCCATGAAACACCAGGGTGATGGGGTTCTCTCCCCCCTGATGACAGTAACGCAGCTTGATGCGTCGACCACCCACCATGGGTGGTTGATGGGTCTCGATCACATCGGCCAGGGCACGGTTCAGATCGGCTGTAGAGAAGTGACGACGAGAATCAATCCATAGCTGATCGATACTTTTATAGAGATCACCCACACCCGTACCATGCAGAGCGGAGATGGTATAGACCGGCGCGTAGCGAATAAAGTCCAGCCGTCTTTCCAGTTCCTGCTTTACGGCCTTGCGCGCTTCGGGGTTCATGCCATCCCATTTGTTGACCACCACCACAATGGGACGCCCCAGTTCGACCGCGACACCCACCAAGTGGGCATCCTGCTCGGCAATGCCCAGACGCGCATCCAGCACCAGCAGTACCACATCTGCCTCGCGCAGCGCACTTAGAGTCTTCAATACACTCAGTTTTTCGAGTCCCTCGCCGACCCGCGCGCGGCGCCGCATACCGGCAGTATCGATCATGACATAGGGTTTGCCCTGGCGCTCGTAAGGAATACGGATGCTATCCCGTGTGGTCCCGGGTTCGTCAAAAACGAGAACGCGCTTTTCACCCAGCATGGTGTTGACCAGCGTCGACTTCCCTACGTTGGGTCGACCAAGCATGGCGATACGCGGCCCCTTTCCTGCCGCCTCTGCGGTTTCATCCTCGGGGGTCGGCAAATCGGAAAAAATTGCCGCCAGCAATGGTTCGATGCCGTGCCCATGAGCAGCAGAAATGGTATAGGGCGTACCCAGACCAAGACGATAAAACTCAGGCAGTTCGCTCACGGCGCCTTTTGCGTCCATCTTGTTTACGACCAGATAGATGGGTTTACCCCCGCGGCGCAACTCCTGAGCGATTTCCACATCCTGAGCAGAAAGGCCTTCCTTGGCATCCACGAGGAAGCAAATGGCATCCGCCTCGGTGATGGCGAGGCGGGTCTGCGCCGCCATGGCCGCTACCAGACCTTCCCGCTCTTCCGGTTCAAAACCACCCGTATCGACCACCAGATACTGGCGCCCTTCAAACTGCGCGGTACCATAGTGGCGATCCCGGGTAAGGCCCGGGAGGTCTGCAACCAGTGCCTCGCGGGTGCGCGTCAGGCGATTGAAGAAGGTGGATTTACCCACGTTGGGGCGCCCCACCAGGGCGATAACAGCAGTCATGAATAGAGCCTTAGCGCTTTGCCAGGTGGATTCGATACAAGGTGCCCGCATCACTGAGAGCAAGGATCTGGCCACTTCCCACACAAACGGGCGTACTCTGAATACCGCTGTCAGACAGCCGCGTCTGACCTATGCGGTGCCCCGTCTGCGGATCGATGACATAGAGATAACCCGCATTGTCTGTGGCCAGCAGCCTCCCGCCACAGAGGCCAAACCCGGTCAAATAATGCCCGCTAAGACGATCATTGCGCCAGAGCACGTTACCGGAAGCTGGGTCTACGGAGGATATCCGCCCATCGGCATCCGCGACGAGCAGATGGCCGTCCTCTAGCACCGGCGTCTGATAAACGGACATCGGTACACTCCAGTTCTGGGTACCACCCTGCAACGCGTAAGCGGCCAGATTCCCCTGATAGGCTGCAGTAATGACCTGCCCCCCCGCAACCACCGGGCTTGCGGCCACATCCACCATACGCGCCAATTCATTGCTGCCATGGGGCAAGGCGACCTGCGCCCGCCAGAGCTCCGCGCCAGACCCCAGACTAAGAGCCACCATCGTTCCGTCCGCAAAACCGGCATACACCACTCCGTCATGCACCGCAGGCGTAGCCAATGCACGCAGGATGAGGGTCGGCTGGTTCATGGAGAACGTCCATTGCACCTTGCCATTATCCGGGGCGAGAGCCCAGAGATGACCATCCACCGTCTGCACCAGAAGATGGCCATCCGCCACCACTACCGGCGTAAGCACTTCAGAACTCAACTGTATGGCCCAGAGCGGGTGGCCGTCCTTTGCAGTAAACGCATAGACTTTTCCAGTGTCTGTGCCGGCATAAACCACACCGTCTGCCAGTGTCGGACCGCGCGCTGTCCGGCCATCCATGCTGCGCGTCCACATCTGGTGACCACTGTCGGTCATGCTGACCAGGCGCCCGGACGCGTCAGCTACCACGATCTGCCCTTTGCTATGGGCAATCAACGTGCCCTGATAGGGATTAACCTGCCAGATACCATATAGACGGGCCTGCCATTCTGTGGAGAAGGATACCTTATCCATCCCCTTGGCGAGGGGCGGCGGAGTCTTGGGGGTAGGAGTGGAATGAAACCAGGACAGGATACCACAACCATTCAATAGAGTGGTCATGGCACCCAGCGCTACCATGCGCCCGAGAGTGCGGGAAAAATGTCGCGGGTTCATGGTGCCACTCCGATATTGGCCATCTTCATCTGCAGGTAGCTGCGGTAAGGATCGGCGACCGGAAGGGCGGCAATGGCTGCCTGGTAAGCCCGCATGGCTTTGCCGTCCTGATGAAGTGCCACATAGGCGTCTCCCTGAATTTCATCCTGCAGGGTGGCGAAGGCCGCATCTGGCACTTTCAGCATATCCAGAGCCTTCTGTGCCTGCTTCTGGTCCAGGTAAAGCCGGGCCAGGCTGAGGGTTGCGATGCCCTTCAGCCCCCTCGGCACAGTCTTGGCCTGGATGACGCTGTTGAGCTCCGCTTCCGCCGCCGGGATCTGGTTGCTTTCGCTGTCCATGCGCGACAGAAAAAAACGGGCGAAAATGGCATAGGGCGTTTGCCCGTATTGATGCACCAGCGTATCCGCGCTGGCGCGTGCCGTACTGGTCTGCCCCGCGACGAGGGTGTCCACCAGTTCGTTATACAGTACGGCAGCACGCTCCACCTGATGGCGCTGGTATTTTTCGTAGCCGAAAAAGCCCATTGCCGCGAGCAGGACAATGATGATGCCAGCGATAACGGAAACTCGATGGCGATAAAGGAATTCGGAGAGTTCTGGACCGGTCACGATGAGGTTCTGGCTGTGGCAAAATTGGGGACAGTATGGGGTGCATGCTGCGGGAAATCAACGCCAAGGCTGCGCAAACCCTCGTACAACGCCTCAGGATCTCCCTGCCAGCGGCCTTCTCCGGCCTGTTCCTTGAGGATCAGCGCCTCACCGGCGATTTGCTCCGCGCCGATCAGGGCCTGGAATCTGGCGCGGGAACGTTCCGCCTGCTTCATGATATTCTTGAAGGTGGCGGGACCCCCGGCTACCACGGAAATACCTGCATCCCGCAGCCGCTCGGCGATCCGCCACGCGCGGGCCACCGCGATATCATCCAGTGCGCCGATAAACAGTAAAGGATGAGGCGCCTCTGTCCCCCTACCCTGCAGCACCTGCAATGCCAGTAGTCTTTCAAGGCCCACGGCAAAGCCGATCGCCGGGGTATCCGCGCCACCCAACTGCGCGACCAAGCCGTCATAACGACCACCCGCCAGCACCGTGCCCTGGGCGCCAAGCGCGTCCGTCACCCATTCAAAAACCGTACGGTTGTAATAATCCAGGCCGCGTACAAGGCTATGATTGACCAAATACGGGATATCGAGCGCGGTCAGCAGCGATTGCAGACTGGCGAAATGGGCGGCGGAGTCTTCGTCCAGATGATCCGCCAGGTGCGGAGCCATGCGGGCAATCTCCTGACAGGCAGGCACCTTGCAATCGAGTACGCGCAGCGGATTGCGCTCCATCCGTTCCCGACAGTCGGCACAGAGCTCCTCACGCCGCGGACGTAGATAGTCCAGCAGCAGGGTTCGATAGTGGGTACGCGCCGCCGGACTCCCCAGCGAATTGATCTGCAGCGAAGCGGTAACCCCAGCCGTCCTTAGAATCCGCGCCGACAGGGCGATAACCTCGGCGTCGGTGCCCGCAGCAGGCAGCCCGAAAACCTCCACACCCAGTTGGTGAAACTGCCGGTAGCGGCCTTTTTGCGGACGTTCGTGCCGAAACATCGGCCCTATGTAATAATAACGGGGAGTCTGGCCCCGTATGCTCCGGGCCTGAATGGCCGCACGCACGCATCCCGCCGTGCCCTCCGGTCGCAGGGTAAGACTGTCCCCATTGCGATCGGCGAAAGTGTACATCTCCTTTTGAACGATATCGGTGGCATCGCCAATGGCACGGGCAAAGAGTTCCGTCGATTCCAGAAGAGGCAGACGCACCTCACCGTAGTCGTAGAGCGCCAGCAACATCCGCAGGTTACTTTCCAACGCCTGCCACCCCGCGCTCTCCTCGGGAAAAATGTCATTCATACCACGTACCGCCTGCAACTCTTTACTCGCCATGCCCGCTCCCGCTTGGCAGCATGGGAAGGTGGTACTCAACCCTCATGGCGCGCCGCCTGCCGTTCAGCGATTTCCGCACGAATCCGCTTTTCAAGCAGGTCGACGATATCGCTGTTCTCCACCCGGTCGACTTGTTTGCCGCGGTAGTAGAGAATGCTGCGCTTATCACCACCCGCCAGACCGATATCGGCCTCCTTCGCCTCGCCGATGCCGTTCACCACGCAGCCGATCACCGAAACGTCCATGGGCTCGAGAATATCTTCCAGACGCGCTTCCAGGGCATTGATGGTAGTGATGACATCAAACTCCTGGCGGGAGCAGGATGGGCAGGCGATCAGATTGATCCCCTTCTGACGCAGGTGCAGGCTTTTCAGGATATCGAAGCCGACGCGAATCTCCTCGACGGGATCCGCTGCGAGCGAAACCCGGATGGTATCGCCGATCCCGTCCCGCAGGAGCAGGCCCAGCCCGATAGCGGATTTGACGGTGCCGGAGCGCAGGCCGCCGGCTTCGGTAATACCGAGATGCAGCGGGTAATCCACCTTTTCCGAGAGCAGGCGGTAAGCGCTCACAGCGAGAAAAATGTCGGAGGCCTTGACGCTGATCTTCACGTCATGAAAGTTCAACTCGTCCAGAATACTCACATGGCGCAAGGCGGACTCCACCAGTGCCTCCGGTGTCGGTTCCCCATATTTCTCCTGGATATCCTTCTCCAGCGACCCTGCGTTGACGCCAATACGGATGGGGATGCCCTTGTCCCTGGCCATTTCCACCACCAACCGCGTTTTGTCCAGAGATCCGATATTTCCGGGATTGATACGCAGGCCATCGACACCATCTGCCATCACCTGCAAAGCAATGCGGTGATCGAAGTGGATGTCGGCGACGAGTGGGGTTTCCACCTGAGCGCGGATCGTCTTGAATGCCTCCGCAGCATCCATGCTGGGTACGGAGATCCGGACGATGTCGGCACCTACCGCCTCCAGGCGCCGGATTTGCGCGACGGTGGCCGCGATATCGCGGGTCTCGGTATTGGTCATGCTTTGCACGCTGATCGGTGCGTCGCCGCCGATCGCTACCTTGCCAACGTGAATTTGCCGGGTCTTACGACGCCGAATGGGAGATTCATGGTGCATGGGAAGCCTCGCTGGAAACGGCCGCGGTACCGGATACCGCAACAGGTGGTGAAGTCATGCTGGCTACCGGCAGCGCAGGGGGGGACACCTGACTGTGAGTGGCGGCTACCGCGTGGTTGATACCGTGGGGCACACCAGCGACGGCCGGCGTGGCGCCGATCTGCAGTCTGGCCACGCCCAAGACGTTGGCGGCCAGAGGCACAGGCCTGCCATCATAACTGATGGTGACGGCGCTGGCCTTGCCTACCAGGACACTATATGGCGGAGTACCGGAATCGACGCGTAGGACATCGTCGCGATGTCCCAAAACTGCGAGCAGAGTTTTCCCCGAGGAGTCCTTGACCTGCACCCAGCAGTCCGCGCTGAACTGAAACATCAGCCCAGGACCCGTCGCCACCGCTGCAGACCGGGTTGCCGGGACCGGTGCGACGGGCCGGCCGGGTGCCGCCGACGGGTTCCCGATTGCCGGCACCGGGGTAGCGGCTGACACGCTGGGCGCCGTGGTAACTACCTTCGTGGAAGCCGCTGGATGTTCAGCCACCATAGCTGAACCCGCCGTGGCAGGCAGGCCCTGCCCCTGCTGACGGCTCCAGACCCACCATGCGACCGCAATAACGGCGATCACGATCAATACGGAAAAAATCAGTACGCGTCGGCTGTAATCCAACAGCGGCCCTTCGCTAGCGGGCAACACCGTTTCCGACGGGTGCAATCCCGACCCCTCATTGGAGGCATCATACGTCCTCAGCAGCGGTTCCGGATCCAGCCCCAGCAGCCGCGCGTAATTTTTCAGGAATCCACGCGCGAAGGCGGCTCCGGGCAGGGCAGTATAATCACCCTCTTCCAGACCCCTTACCTGAGCTTCGGTGATATGCAACCGCTCTGCGACTTGGCGAAAACTCCAGCCGTGAGCCTCCCTTGCCGCCCGCAAGTCCTGAGAAGTTTCGTTTTCTGTGGTCATATCCATGGCGTACCGTCTCAACCGTTTTGCAGCAGCAGTCGCTGCGCCTGCTTGCCTGCTGCGGAATAGGGTGAAGCAGTCACACAACGCTGCCAAAGATATTGTGCCTGTGTTGTCCGTCCCTGCAGGGCGGCAATCCGCCCCGCCAGCAAGAGCGCGTCAGCGTTATCCGGCTCCTGCGCCAGAACCACCTGCAAATGAGCGAAAGCGGCATCTGCCTTACCGCCCTTGTAATCCAGTTCAGCAAGCATCAGTAGGGCTGGTGGATAGTTTGGTACCAGATAAAGTGCCCGGTTCAGGGCATCGCGTGCCGCCGATAAGTCCTTGAGCCCTGCATAGGCCTGTGCGAGGTTGGTCCAGGCGAACTGCGGGGTGCTGTATAGCGGATCGGCCGTGGCCCGTTTCAGCTCGATAATCGCTTCAGCATAGTTGCCGGAATTGACGAGAAATGCGCCGTAGTTATTGAGATACTCGGGGTTTTTTGCATCTATGGAGAGTGCCCGGCGAAAGGCGCTGCGGGCCAGATCACGCTGCTGCAACTGTTCGTAGGCCAGACCCATGACATTGTACGCATTGGCATAACGGCTGTTGGCGGCAATCGCCAATTGCAGTTCCCGGATCGCCTGCCGGGGGTGGCCATTCTGCAAATAAGCGGCCCCGAGAGACGTGTAGATACCGGCCTTGGCCTTATCGCTGTTGGCGGATGTCGGCCTGAAGCCCGAAGCGGAAGCGTTGGTCTTGTGTTCATGGGCAATATACGCCGCCATTTGCTGATCGGGCGTCAATCCCGCGCCTTTGCTACCAAAAAGCCCGCAGCCACTCAGTAGAAGTATACCAGCCCCCAGTCCCGGAAGTCTTTTCATGAATGCACTGCCAAGGGAATGCTGCGACGGCCGTCGAGTACCTGTCCGGCCAACTGACCACAGGCTGCGGCGATGTCGTCACCACGTGGCCGGCGCGTAACCGTCATTACGTCACCGCGCAGAATGATATCGCGAAAAGCATCGATGCGCACCTGTGGCGACCGTTTATAATCTGAGCCGGGAAAGGGATTGAAGGGAATCAAATTCACCATGGCCGGGATGCCTCGCAACAGGCGGAGGAGTTCCCGCGCATGGGAATCAGCGTCATTAACGCCCTCCAGCATCACATATTCGAAGGTGATGCGGCGCCGGGGCGGCAAAGGATAGCGGCGGCAGGCGGCGAGCAGCTCCGCCAGCGGGTAGTGGCGATTTACCGGCACGAGAATGTCGCGGATTTCATTACGGCTGGCATGCAAACTGATCGCGAGATTGACCGGGATTTCGGCACCCAGTCGATCCATACCGGGCACCACACCTGCGGTGCTGACGGTAATGCGCCGCGCACCAAAGCCGTAGGCATAATCGTCGCGCAACAAATCCAGCGCCGGCAATACCTCGCGCAAATTGAGCATCGGTTCGCCCATGCCCATGAAAACGATATTGGTGATCGCGTCCGGGCCCAAAAAATCGCGCGCCACCCGCACCTGCGCGATAATTTCGTGGGTTTCGAGGTTGCGGCTGAGTCCCTGCGCACCAGTAGCACAGAAACTACAGGCCAGAGAACAGCCTACCTGCGAGGAGATGCACAGCGTACCACGATCTTCTCCAGGAATGAAAACAGTTTCTATGGCATTGCCATCGGGCAACCGGAGCAGCCATTTGCGAGTGCGGTCCGCCGCTGTCTGATCGGCGATAATTTCCGGCGCGTCGATGCGGGTTTCTGCGGCCAGGCGAGCGCGAAGGGCTTTACTGATGTTGGTCATGGCCGCGAAATCCGTCACCTGACGGGTATGCAGCCATTGCAAAATCTGGTTGGCACGAAAGGGGGACTCTCCCCAGGTACGCAGCAATTTAGCGAGGGACTGGCGACCCAGTCCCAGCAGGTGTGGCCTTTCGGCCGGAGCAACCGCCAAAAAATCGCCCATCATTCAGTGCGCAAAAATCTCCCGTTGACCAAAAAAGTAACTGATTTCCCATGCTGCGGTCTCGGCACTGTCTGAACCATGCACGGCGTTGGCATCAATACTGTCGGCAAAGTCCGCACGAATCGTTCCCGCAGCGGCATCCTTGGGGTTGGTGGCGCCCATCAGATCACGGTTTTTGGCGATGGCACCCTCACCTTCCAGTACCGTAACCAATACCGGACCGCTGCTCATGAAGTCGCACAGCTCGCCGTAAAAAGGCCGGGCCTGATGCACCGCATAAAACCCACCCGCGTCATCGCGACTGAGGTGCAACATCTTGGCGGCTGCGATGCGCAGCCCGGCCTTCTCGAAGCGACCAAGAATGGCACCGATGGCATTTTTCTGAACGGCGTCGGGTTTGATGATGGAAAGAGTGCGCTCAACAGCCATAAGATCCTCAATGGGGGTAAAGGTCAGAGTGGCCATAGGCTAGCATTCTGCGTATTCGCTGGCAATCCGGCGCATCGGCATTGATGTCAGGACTGCGCCAGTTCTAATTCACCCGGTTCTCCTATCCGATGGAATGCACCTCGCCCTGCCCGGGTCGGGTGGCCATCTGCAATAGCAGAGATGATGCGTCGTCGCGGGATGGATCGAGATAATAATGCGCTGATTCCCTCTTAAACCAGGTATCCTGGCGCTTGGCCAGTTGGCGGGTCGCCGCCAGCGCCGCCTGGTAAGCCTCTGCGGCGCTGCAGAGGCCGTCATGCCAGGCGAAGTATTGGCGGTAACCCACGGCGCGCATGGCGGGTAACTCCGGTGCGTAGTGACGCGCGCTCAGGTCGGCAATTTCGTCCAGAAATCCCTCGTTCAGCATGACGTCAAAGCGCTGCGTGATACGCTGATGTAACCAGCTTCTTGGCGGACGCAGGATGATTTTGCAGAGCGGGCCGGGGAATGTACCTTGCCAGTGGCGTGCCCCGCTGATCGCCTGCCCCGAACCGAGGATGATTTCCAGGGCGCGTTGAATGCGTTGTCGGTCATGGGGATCGATACCCGAGGCGGTGTCCGGGTCCAGGGCCGCGAGGCGCTGGTACAGTGCGGGCCATCCCGCCGTCTCTGCTAACGCCATCAGACTCTGGCGCAAGGCGGGATTGGCGGGGGGTAACGTATCGATACCACGCTCCAGGGCGCGAAAATACAGGCCCGTGCCGCCGACCAGCAGCGGGATACGACCGCGTTCCCGCGCCAGCACCATACAGTGCAGGGCATCTTCCCGAAACAGCCCCGCCGAATAAGGCTCGTCGGGCTCCCGGATATCGACCAGGGCGTGGGGATATTGCTGGCGCAGGGCGAGGCTGGGTTTGGCACTGCCGATATCGAAATGACGATATACCAGCAACGAATCGACGCTGATAATGTCTATGGGCAACGCGTCGGCAAGCCTTAAGGCCAGTTCAGTCTTGCCGCTGGCGGTCGGACCCATCAAAAAAATAGCGGGAATCATCGCCCGCGGAGAAAGAGCCGGTCGAGATCGGCCAAGGAAAAATGCACTACCGTCGGTCGACCGTGATTGCACTGCCCGAAACGCGGGGTGGCCTCCAGTTGGCGCAACAGGCTGTTCATCTCTTCGAGGCTGAGGTGGTGGTTTGTCTTGATGGCGGCACGGCAGGCCATGTCGGCCAGGACGGCGTCACCATCTCCCTCGGCCCAGGCAGGCTCTTCCGCAAGAATGTCAGCGACCATCTGCCCATAGGTGGCGGCCGCGATGGCTTTGGGGGCCGCATGAATGGCCAGGGTACCGGGACCGGCAACACTGATTTCCAGTCCGGCGGCTTGCAGATCGTTCTGTCGTTTGCCGAAGCGCGCCATTTGCACCGCAGTTACATGCACATATTCAGGAATAATAAATATCTGCTTATCATTCTGTTGAGACCTGTTTTTCATCTTCTCGTAGAGGATGCGTTCATGCGCTGCATGCTGATCGATGAGAATCATTCCCTCGTCGTTCTGGGCGAGGATGAAACGTGCGTGAATCTGCCCGACGGCCTGTCCGAGGGGGTAGTTCGGGGCCAGTTCCTGAGCTGGCACCGCCGGCAAATCAGGGGGTGGTACGGAAGTCGTCACCGGCGCTACTAGATGTTCCCAATAGGCCCCGGTACTTTCCTGCACAGCAGCGTTCAGCGTCCGCTGAGTCGGGACGTAGGCGGGATTTTGGGTAGCGGTCGGGCTTTGGGGGAAAGGCTGGACCGGAACGGTCACCCGTGGTTGCGCCCCGCCCTGCTCCGCAATTACCCGTCGCAGAGTATGAAAAAGAAAATCGTGTACCTCGCGGCTGTCGCGGAAGCGTACCTCCGCCTTGGCGGGATGTACATTAACATCTACCCGCCCGGGCGGCAGCTTCAAGTAAAGCGCATAAAGGGGGTGACGGTCCTGAAAGAGCACGTCGTTATACGCCGCTCGCAAAGCATGGGTAACCACCGAATCACGCACCGGACGACCGTTAACGTAAAAATACTGTTCATCTCCGCGGGCGCGGTTGTAGGTGGGCAGGCCCAGCCAGCCGCTGAGAGACAAGCCCTGATCCTCCTGTTCGATATACAGTGCATTGGCCAGAAAGCCTTCCCCCAATATGGTGGCCACTCGCGCTGCCCGACTTTCCGCATCCGTAGCCGTAGGAAATTGCGCAAGAGAACGCCCATTCTGGATGAGCTGAAAAGCCACCGTGAAGTTGGCCAGCGCAATCTGACGCAGCACCTTTTGATTGCGCGACAACTCGGCGGTCGGACTGCGCAGAAACTTACGCCGTGCCGGCACGTTAAAAAAGAGATCAGCCACACGCACCGTGGTTCCTGGTGCCCTGGCTGCGGGCTCCGGGGCGGCAGCCATGCCCCCCGTCACCTGCAGCCGTGCCGCCTGATTCTGGCTGCGTGCCCGCGAGAGGAGTTCCAGGCGCGAGACGGAAGCGATCGCTGGCAAGGCCTCACCGCGGAAACCCATGGTCTGGATCGCCTGAAGGTCTTCCCAGGTGGCCACTTTACTGGTGGCATGGCGCTCCAGGGCGAGGGGCAGATCCTCGGCAAGGATGCCGACACCATCATCTTCCACACTGAGCAGATCCATCCCACCACCCTCCAGATGGACGGTGATCCGCGTGGCTCCGGCATCCAGGCTGTTTTCCAGAAGCTCTTTGAGGATGGAGGCGGGACGTTCCACCACCTCACCGGCGGCAATCTGATTGGCCAATGTTGCATCCAGACGATGAACGCGGGGTGCCTGTTGATTACCCATGGCAGATTTTCCGAGTGGACGCAGGCGTTGAGAAAATGGCCCAGTCCTGAACATGAGGCTGATGCCCCAGCCACTCCAGACGGTGACTGCCGTTGTCCAGAATACGGAGGGTGAGTGACAAATCGGCAGGGGGCAGGAAACCCGCACCCCGCTCCGGCCATTCCACCAGCCACAGGGCCGGTTCTGTCAGACAATCGCGGATACCGATAAATTCCAGCTCCTCTGGCTCTTGCAGACGGTACAAATCAAGGTGCAGAGCCCGTCCGATTCGGGTCGGATACTGTTCCATCAGAGTATAGGTCGGACTTTTGATGTTCTCGGTAACGCCCAACGCCTTTAAGATAGCCTGGACCAAAGTGGTTTTACCGACCCCCAGATCACCCTCAAGATAAATAACCGCAGGGACATGAATGCGCTGGGCAAACTGTCGCCCCCAGTTCCGGCAGGCTTCGGCATCTGCGAAATCCCAGTGCATCCGCCACCCGCGTCAGGGTTTCAGCAGATGCTGAAGAATATCCGAGCGACTGATGATACCCAGCAACAAACCGCTGTTATCGACCACCGGCACCGCATGCACATCCTTACGCAGCAACTTCTCGGCTACCGCGTCCGTATCTTCATCCGGGGCGGCGGTAATGACGTGGGAGCTGGCCAACTGACTGGCGGTCACCGCCGTGACTTTGCGCAGCTCTTCCTCGTATTCATGCATACCGCCCAGAGGGATCAGACCATCCAGAATAGTAAGCATGGTCGGCAGATGCACCTTGCGGTGGGCGTCGATCAGATCCCGTTCGCCGATCATCCCGATCAGATGATCCTCGCTGTTCACCACTGGCAGGCTGTGGTGCCCGGAACTGAGGAGCACATCCCCCACTTTGTCGACCGGATCATCGGCCAGCACCGTAACAACTTTGCGGTTCATGATATCTTGGGCCGTTTTCATCAGGATCGTCCTTCCGCCATGGCGTCATATAATACGTTGAGGATAGTGTCAATTTCCGCGGATGTCACCGACAGTGGCGGGACTATGGTGAGGAGATCGCCGAGAGGGCGGCTGTAAACGCCCATTTCCCGTGCTCGCCGGCACACTGCGTACTCGACGCGATCTCCGTAGGGATAAGGCGCATTTGTCCTGGAGTCGCGCAGCGCGATGGCGGCCATCAAACCGAACTGGCGGACCTCCCCTGCCCACGACCGGCCGTGAAAACGCTGCAGCCCGGCTCGCAACTGGGCGATTTTCTCGGGCAAAGCAGCCAGCACACCACCTTCCGCAAAAAGTGCCAGGTTCTCCAGCGCTACCGCACAGGCCAGAGGATTGGCGGTGTAGGTATGCCCGTAGTAAAACTGCCGGGTTTCCCCGAAGGGCGCAAGAAAGGCAGCATAAACATGTTCTGCGGCGAGGGTCGCTGCCACCGGCAAGTAACCACCACTCAGTCCCTTGCCCAAAGCCAATAAGTCTGGTTCGACAGACTCCCACTCACAGGAAAAAAGCTTGCCGCTGCGGCCGAAGCCGGTCGCGACCTCATCAATGATCAGCAAGACCTCGTAGGCTCGGCACAGACGTTGCGCACCGGCCAGAATGCCGGGCGGGAAAGGCAATATGCCTGCGGCGCCCTGCACCCCGCCCTCCAGGATCAAGGCCGCCATCTCACCACTCTGCTCCTGGAGCGTCGTTTCCAGCGCCGCCAGCCATACGGCTGTTGCCTGCTCTGGATCTCCCTCGCAGTCTTCCCACTGCAATACATAAGGGCTCGGCAAGCGTAAAGTCGGGAACAGGAGGTGCCCGTATACCTCGTGAAACAGGGGGAAACCGCCCACCGAAACGGCGCCCACGGTGTCCCCATGATAGGCATTGTCCAGAGTCAGGAAGAGGCGTTTTTCGGGTCGGCCCAGATTGCACCAGTACTGGGCTGCCATTTTGATGGCGACCTCGACCGCCTCGGCGCCGTCCTCCGAAAAAAAACAATGTTGCAGAGAGGCCGGGGTAATTTCCACCAGTGCCTTGGCGAGACGAATGGCCGGAGCGTTGCCCGCACCCAGGGCCGTGCAGTGCGCGACTTTACCCAACTGCCCGATCAGGGCGGCATCCAGTCGAGGATGACGGTGGCCGTGAACGTTGCACCACAGGCTGGCGATGGCATCCAGACAGCGATGACCTTGCGCATCATACACGTAGTTGCCTTCTGCCCGGTCGATGATCCACGGGTCGTCATCCCCGTAACACTGCATCTGGGTGAAGGGATGCCAGAAATAACGGCGATCCCATTCCCGCAATACTTCAGTTTCGGTCATGACGTTGCGTCAACTCCTGTAAAGCGCGGGGCACTGCCGCCAGGATATCCCCGGCCAGCAGGCTGGCCTCGCCCATCTCCGCAGCCGCGATATCGCCCGCGCGGGCGTGCAGGCACACGCCGAGGGACAGAGACCGGTCGGCGTCCAGACCGACCGCCAACAGACCTGCCAACAGGCCGGTCAGCACGTCCCCGCTGCCGCCCGTAGCCATGCCGGGATTGCCCAAAGTACAGAGATTTCGGACAACGCATCCGAGCAGGAGACTATGGTGACCCTTGAGGACCCAGTATCCGCCATAGCGGGCACGTAACCGCGCTATCGCCGCGATACGGTCTGCCTGTACAGCGGCGACCGTCACCCCCAGCAGGCGGGCCGCTTCGCCCGGATGTGGGGTAAACAGACGAAGTGCGTCGGTGGTCAGCAGTTTCGGACCAAAACGCGCGAGAATGTTCAGGGCATCGGCGTCCCATACCTGGGGACAGGACAGTGTACCGATCTCCAGCAAAAGATCATGGGCGGCCAGGCCCTGACCCAAGCCAGGGCCAACGGCCAGGACGGCATGGTCCGGCAAATCTCCAAAACTCGCAGGCCAGTCCCGCCAAGTGGCTTCTGGCAGGTGTGCTGCCAAGTATGGGATCGCCGAGGGATGCCCCACTGCCGTCACCAATCCGGCGCCCACCCGATAGGCGGCGGCAGAGGCCAGCGCCAGTGCCCCGCCCATGCCCGGCCCTCCGCCTACTGCGAAAACGTGGCCGAAGCTTCCTTTGTGCGCCTGCGGGCTGCGCACCGGCAGGCCCGGCATGGCCTGCCAGTTCAGGGCAGCAAAAGGTTGTGCCATGGTCACGCCCTCTCGATATCCTCTTCAGGATACGCGCTGACATGGTGCAAGCTCAAATCCGCCCCCGCATATTCCGCCTCGGGATCCAGACGAATCCCGATAAAGTACTTGATGCTGCCGTAGACAATACCACTGCCCGCCAGGGCGACCAAGACGCCCAGCGAGGTGCCCAGCAACTGAGACCAGAAACTGACCCCACCGGCACCGCCGAGGAACTGATGTCCAAAAATACCGACGGCCAGTCCACCCCACACACCGCAAACACCATGGAGCGGCCAGACGCCCAGCACATCATCCAGACGCAGGCGATGCTGCACAAAGGTGAACAGGTAGACGAAAATAATGCCGGCAATGGCGCCAATGGCCAACGCCCCAACGGGTTGTACCACATCGGAACCGGCGCAGATGGCCACGAGACCTGCCAGAGCGCCATTATGTACGAAGCCCGGATCGCCCTTCCCCACCGCTAACGCCGCCAGCATGCCACCCACCAGTGCCATAAGCGAATTGAGCGCCACCAGACCCTGCACATCTGCAATTTGTTGTGCACTCATCACATTAAAACCAAACCAGCCGATGATCAGAATCCAGGAACCCAGCGCCAGAAAAGGAATGTTGGACGGCGGCATGGCGTGTACCGCACCATCTTTGCCGTAACGCCCCTTGCGCGAACCCAGCAGCCAGACCGCCATCAGTGCCATCCATCCACCCATGGCATGCACCACCACCGAGCCTGCGAAATCATGAAAGGGCGCGCCAAAAACGCTGACAAACCAGGCTTGAATACCATAATGGCCATTCCAGACGATCCCTTCGTAAAAGGGATAAACCAGCCCCACCAGAAAGGCAGTCGCCAGCAATTGGGGATAAAAACGCGCCCGCTCGGCAATACCGCCAGAGATAATGGCGGGTACTGCAGCAGCGAAGGTCAGCAGGAAAAAAAACCGCACCATCTGGAAACCATGATTGCTTGCGGTCAGGGTCTTTACGTCGGCAAAAAAGCTGATGCCATAGGCGATATGATAACCCACAAAAAAATAGACGATGGTGGATATACCAAAATCACTGAGAATCTTCACCAGTGCATTTACCTGGCTGCGCCGTCGTACCGTACCCAGTTCCAGGAAGGCGAATCCGCCGTGCATGGCAAACACCAGAATGGCGCCCATCAGCAAAAAAAATACATTTCCGCCTGGGGGCGTGACTCCTGCGGGTATCATGATGGCTGCTTCCTCTCGAAATTGATGGATTTTATCTTTATGAAACGATGGGTAAGTGCTTATTCGTCGAGCAAGCGACGACCATGCAGGGCGCGTCCGAGGGTGCTGCGATCGACATATTCCAGTTCACCGCCCACCGGCACCCCTCGCGCGATACGACTGATGGTGATGCCTTCAGGAACCAGTCCAGCGAGAAACTGGGCTGTAGCCTCTCCTTCCAGGGTAGGATTGGTCGCAAAAATCACTTCCCGCAAGTCTGTTTCACCCAGACGTGCGCTGAGGCGGTCGATATGCAGGGCTTCGGGACCGATGCCATCCAGGGGCGACAAATGCCCCATCAATACAAAAAATTCGCCGACGAATACCCCCGTATCTTCGATTGCCCGCAGATCAGCGGGTGATTCCACCACGCACAAAATGGAACGATCCCGGTGTTCGGAACGGCAGACGGCGCACAATGGCGCTTCGCTCAGGTTGTTGCAGCGCTCACAAAAACGGACCACCGCGTGGGCTTGCTGAAAGGCTGCGGCGAGTTGCGGCATGAGATCCCGCTTACGCACCAGCAACTCATAGCTGATCCGTTGCGCCGAACGCGGGCCAATACCCGGTAGGCGGCGTAGCAGTGCCACCAGGGCATCCATACTCGGAACGTCTGCCATAAGTGCTTAGAAAGGCAGGTTCATGCCCGGAATATTCATGCCGCCAGTCACTTCCGACATTCGCTCCGCGCTGACCTTCTCAGCATTGCGCACGGCGTCATTGATTGCTGCTGCCACAAGATCTTCGAGCATCTCCTGGTCGCCGTCGGTCAGCAAAGAGGGGTCGATGCGAACCCGGCGCACGTCATGTCGGCAAGTCATGGTGACTTCCACCAGATTACCACCCGCGTGGCCCTGCACCTCTACCTGGGCAAGTTCTTCCTGCGTCTTTTGCAAACGCTCCTGGAGTTGCTGTGCCTGCTTCATGATATTTCCCAGTCCACCTTTCATCTTTCCTTACCTCCCTGTTTACGCTTCATTGTGAGCTGACGGCATACCGTTTGAGGATGGCGCCACGATTTCAATGGATTCTATGCGGGCATCCAGGGCTTCGAGGAGCGCGCCGATGCGCGGATCCGCAGCCACACGCGCCTCTGCTGCAGCTTGCCGGGACGCCGCCTGCGCCCGGTCTTCCTGCACCAGGCTGCCTACTCCAGTCTCTACAGTGAGAGCAACAATGCTCAGCCTGGGCTCCCGACCGTAATATGCCGTAAGCGCCTGACGTAACGCCCCGCGGGCCTCGGCCTTGAGAAGGAACGGCAAATAATTGGGCTCCACGGCCAGCTCCACCGCCTCTGAATCGCAGCGCAAAGCCTGTCCGTAGCGCAGGTACTCGGCAATCATGGGCGACACCGTCAGCGACGCTAGTAGGCGTCGCCAGTCTGCCGCTGGGGCGGTCCCGGCACCCGCATCGCGCTGACCGGATGTCGCTACCGGCGACGGCTCCCGGACTTCATCCCGTGAACGGGTGGAGAGCAGGGTGGCCGAATGGTGCGATACCAGCGAAGTCGCCTCGGGCGCAACGAACTCGCGCGTCGGGGGGGATGACTCGCCCGGATACCGGTTCCCCTCGCTCGGGAGGGCGGCCGGCGGCGAGTCCGGCGATGCCGAACCGGAAAAACTCAACACCCGCAGAAAGGCCATCTCCAGCGCCATGCGATCGTCTGGATAAAGCGCAAAGTCACGTCGTGCCGAAAGGAGCAAAAAATACCAGGACTGCAGGGTAAGCGGGCTGACTCTCCCGCGCAGATGCGCGACCGCCTCGGCGCCGTCACCATCCGGATCGGCAGGAAGAAATTGCGCCAGAGCGATGCGATGCAGGCCCTCTATGACCAGGTCCAGCAGGCCGGGTCCGTCCATGCCCCGTGCCAAATGATCAGCCAGTATGGCGAATACCTGCTCAGCATCCCGGTCCACCAACGCCGCAATCAGACCCAGCACCGCGTCGTCGCCGCTGCGTCCCAGCATCGCGAGCACGCCGTCGCGCTGCACCGCGCCACCACCGTGGACAATAGCCTGATCCAGCAGACTCAAGGCGTCACGCAGACTCCCGTCGGCAGCGCGCGATAGTATCTGCAGGGCGGCGTCTTCCGCCGGCACCTGTTCCAACAGCATGATCTGCCGCAATCTTCCCTGAATCTGGGGAATATCCAGCCGGCGTAAATTAAACTGCAGACAGCGGGAGAGCACGGTTACTGGCAGCTTCTGCGGATCCGTGGTCGCCAGCAGAAATTTGACATGCTCCGGCGGTTCTTCCAAGGTCTTCAGCAGCGCATTGAAGCTGTGCGCAGACAACATATGCACTTCGTCAATGAGGTACACCTTGTAGCGACCAACCGTAGGCGCATACTGGACATTGTCCAGAAGGTCGCGGGTCTCATCCACCCGGGTACGGCTCGCCGCGTCCACCTCCAGCAGATCCACGAAGTTCCCCGCAGCGATACTGCGGCAGGCGCTGCACTCTCCGCAGGGGCTGCTGCTCACGCCTTGCTCACAGTTCAGACACTTGGCGAGCAGCCGTGCCAGGGTCGTCTTACCGACGCCCCGCGTGCCGGTGAACAGAAAAGCATGATGAATACGGCCGGAATCCAGGGCATGGCGCAAGGCGGAGACGACGGCCTCCTGACCGACAAAATCGTCAAAATGTTGGGGGCGCCAGCGGCGGGCCAGCGCGAGATAGGCGCTCATGCTAGTCTGAAATATAGGGTGGCGACGCCGATCAGCCGCACCCCGGCACCTGGATCACCGGCTGCCGCTGCTCCCTTCCGGGCCTGACGGGGTTCACCAGTTACCACTGCGAGGGGACCGATCTTTGTCGCCATAGAAAACCTGAGATTGTCCACTGACGGACGATGATTGGCGGAGAGGGTGGGATTCGAACCCACGGTACCCTTTTGGAGTACACAGCATTTCCAGTGCTGCACCTTCGGCCGCTCGGTCACCTCTCCTGAGGGGACGAAGTGTACCTCAGACACCAGCGTCAGGGCAATGACCCCGCGCATGACCCCGTGCGGACCCTGCGCCCAAACGGCATTTTAAAAACTCAGCACCTCACCGTCGTTCCTTGGCAGGCCGGACAGTGCGTTCTGAATCCGGATCAGGACACCGGAGCGGTCATTTACAAACTGGACACCGATGGCGGGAGGGCGCCCGTCACGGTTGTCGGGTGGTGTCACCCACACCACCTTTCCCATGACGGGTGCACGCGGCTGACCGTCGGGGAGGGTGATCATGAGCAGCACCTCGGTACCTATGGGCAGGAGGTTCGGTGTCTCTACCAGCACCCCGCCCCCTTTGATGTTGGGCATGTAGTAACGCTGCACGGCGGTGCCATCCCGTAACACGACAGACAGCGCTTTTGCCGCACCACCCGCTTCAGCCTGTAATTCCATGCGCCACCTGCCCTGACCAAATGCCTATCCAACTCAACAATAACGTTTCCAGTGTCATCCCCATATTGCGATTCTGCGCAAGCGACTCAGGCAGCCGCGCCCACCTCTCCAAGGCGTCCCAGAGGCACGCGACCCGGGCCGATTGCGCCATGACCTCCAGCGATCGCAGATAGTCTACATGCACGACATTGTCCAGGCGACGGCCATGAAGACGCAGCAAATCCGCCAACAGGCTCAGAACCAGTTCGCGCAACAGCAGCAAGTCGGTGTCTTTGGCCCAGTTATCTGCCAGCGGCAAAGCGGCGACGGGCCCCTGCCGAGGAAGGTTCAACAGTGTCTCGATCCAAGTTCGTCGCAGCGTGACCCAGCCGGATTCCCAAAGTTGCCAGGCACGCAGCGGACGGTTCGCAAACTGCCGGCTTAACGAGAGCGCCTCCGCGGGCGGTATGCCGAGACCCTCCAGCCAGTTCACACATTGCCCCGGCAGTATCGTCGGGAACGGCAATCTCTGCAAACGGGATCGGATAGTGGGAATAAGCTGCGACGGGTGTTCACTGAGCAGAAGAATATGGGCACGCGCCGCAGGTTCCTCCAGAGTTTTAAGCAGGGCATTGGCGGCCGCCGCAGTCATCGCTTCCGCCGGCGCGATATGCAGCCAGCGACACGCGCTGACCTGCGGGGTGAAGGCGAGAAACTCGTTGGCATGGCGCACGGCCTCAATTGCGATGCGTTTTCCGGTTTCCGGAGTGATCGTCAGCAGATCGGGATGGTTGCCCTCCGCCAACAAACGGCAGGAACGGCAGGTTTCGCAGGGCAGTCCCTGCGCTGTTGGCGCAAAACACAGCGCCACCCGTTGCAAATCATCACAGTATTGTCCGATCAACGTTCCCGATTCGCCTGCGGCAAGCATCGCCTGGGGCAAACCGGTTTGCACCAGGCTCCATATCGGCGACCACTCCGCAGGTGTCGGGCGCGGCACGTTCATGAATAGAAGGCCGCCAGGCAAGCGGCGAGCCTTGCCCGCACAGCGTCATGCACCACCGGCAGAGGCTGGCTCGCATCGACGCGCCAGATTCTTTGTGGTTCGGCCGCGCAACGCTCCGCAAAGACCGTCCTGGCGCGGCTGAAAAAGGCTTGGTCTTCCTGTTCCAGCCGATCTGGGTGGCGCCTGCGGATACGTGCTGCACCCAACTCCGGCGCTACATCGAACCAAAACGTCAGGTTTGGACGGTGGGTGATTCCCGCCCAGCGCGCCAGCGCCGCGATGTGCGCGGGAGGGACCCCCCTCCCGCCGCTCTGATAAGCGTAAGTAGAGTCTTCATAGCGATCACTAATGACCACCTTACCGGCGGCCAGCGCAGGCGCGATACGTGTCAGCCAGTGATCCCGACGTCCGGCATAGAGCAGAAGCAGTTCCTCGTCCGCATCCAGGTGCAGGCTATCGTCCAGAAAAATGGGGCGCAACGCCTCGCCAAGTGCCCCTCCGCCCGGTTCCCGGGTAACTTCAACGGCATAACCCTGCTGATGGCAAAGTTCCGCCAGTACCGGCAGGGCTGAGCTCTTCCCCGCACCCTCAATACCCTCCAGGGTAAGGAAAAATCCGTTCTTCCGTGTGGTCGCCTTCACCGATCCGCTCCTCCGGCATGCTGGAGATAACGTCGTATCTGCTTGAGGTGTTGCGCGTAACTCTCGGAATAATGGTACTCATCTCCCTGGGCAATGAAATAGAGGTCGGTACTGTCCGCGGGATGCAGCACGGCCATCAGGCTGGTGAATCCCGGCATCGCTATGGGCGTAGGCGGCAATCCGGCATGCAGATAGGTGTTATAAGGGCTGTCCACATGCATCTCCTGTGCTGTCAAAAGCCCGGCATAGCGTTCGCCCAAAGCATAAATCACGGTAGGATCGGATTGCAAAGGCATCCCGTGCCGCAAGCGATTGAGAAACACGGCCGCAATATGTGCCTGCTCTGCGGGGGGCGCCCCCTCCTTTTGTACGATGGAAGCCAGAATCAGTGCCTGGTAGGGATCATTGAGCGGCAGTCCGGGAGCGCGCCCGGCCCACAGGGCCTGCAATTCGTGCTGCATGCGCACGTAGGCGCGCCGCAGCACGCTCAGCGCCGTAGTGCCCGGCACATAACGGTAGCTATCCGGGAAAAGCCAGCCCTCTGCGCTGCCCTCGGCCCCTATACCCTGCTGCGCCAGGCGCGTTGCCACCCCTTCCTCCTGAGGCAGATCCCGCCGATTGAGATAGGGGGCGCTGTCCCGTATTTCCCGGACCACGTCCTGCAAACGCCAGCCTGGCACAATCAGCAGATTAAGGGGCGTGGACTGACCGGCAATCAAGCGGTGCAGCACCTGTTCCTGGTTAATCCTTCCCCTGAATTCATATAGTCCGGCCTGTATGGCCGGACGCCCGGTCAGAGCCCAAGCCAGATGAAACAGTCGCGGATATGGCAGCACCCCGGAACGCGCTAGGCTGGCGATACTCTGCGTGTCACTGGCACCTAGGGGGATAGGGACCGTCACTCCCTTCGCCGGTAGCTCTTCCGGCCAATACATGCCAACGCCGTAAAATCCCATGGGGATTAATACGCCCAGAAGAAGGAGCAGCACCACCATACGTCTGCGGGTCACGGTTGCGGCCCCAGACCCATTTTCCGAGCCCATGCGAGCAGGGCGGATGTTACGGGTCCATCATGCCCGGGTAATCCGCGCCCCATGAAGTAGCGCGCCGGCCAGATACCGATGAGGCTATTGCTGAAAAACATTTCATCAGCATCCTGAAGTGTCGTCAGTGGCCAGTGGCCCAAGCGGGTCGGCACGCCATGCACCTGTAACCACGCCAGAATGGCGGCCCGCTGAACCCCGGCAATACCGCCGTTTTTCAGTACCGGAGTATGGACAACGCCACTCGTTACCCAAAACAGATTGGACATGATGCCCTCACGCAGCACTCCCGACTGGTCCAGCATGACTCCCTCGGCATATTCGGGAGCTAGGGAATCCCTGGCCATAACCTGATTCAGGCGATTGAGAGATTTGACGCCGAGATACGGTGCGCCGGTGAGCAAGGCGACCTCGCAGGTTGCGGCGGAGATGCCAGGATTCCAGTAGCGCGGGTTTCGCTCCGGCCACGGGGATAACCACAGATAGCGTCGGGGAGGGCCGGCGCCGACGCTGCCGTACCCTAACCCTGGCCCACGACTGAGGGTCAGTTTAAGGAGAAGGCGTGGCTGTGCGGGGATGGCATCCAGTGCCGTCCGTAAATCTTTGCGCCAAACTTCCGGATGAGGTGCCGGAATATTCAGAATGGTCGCGCCACGCCCAAGCCGCGCCAGATGCGCCTCCCAAAATAGGGGAACGCTCCCTATCACTGCAATGGTTTCAAAAAGCCCGTCGCCGTAATGTAACGCACGGTCCAGGGTGGCATCGCACGTCCCCCCCACCACGAGGGGGTCTCCATCCATGGAGGCGACAATCACCCCCACGGGTGATCAGTCGTAGACGCGGCGGAAAACCAGTGAACTATTGGTGCCGCCAAATCCAAAGGAATTGCTTAAAGCAACTTCTACGGATGCTTCTCGCGCTTTGAGGGGCACATAATCCAGGTCACAGCCCTCGTCGGCCTGATCCAGATTGATCGTGGGCGGCAAAATGCCGTGATAAAGCGCGAGCGCCGTAAAAATGGCTTCAACCCCCCCTGCGGCACCCAGAAGATGACCTGTCATCGACTTGGTGGAGCTCATGGCCAATCGCTGCGCGTGTTCGCCGAATACGGTATGTACCGCATCGGTCTCCGACCGATCTCCCAGCGGGGTAGACGTCCCGTGTGCGTTGATATACCCCACCATCTCGGGCGATACCGAGGCGTTACGCAGTGCGGCCCGCATGCAACGGGCGGCACCTTCTCCCTCCGGGGCAGGTTGGGTCATATGGTAAGCATCGGAGCTCATGCCGTAGCCGGCTAACTCCGCGTAGATCCGTGCGCCACGGCGCCGGGCAAATTCATACTCTTCGAGAATGAGAACGCCCGCGCCCTCGCCCAGCACGAAACCATCCCGATCCTTATCCCAAGGGCGGCTCGCTCTCTCTGGATCGGCGTTGCGCGTAGAGAGCGCCCGCGCCGCACAAAACCCACCCAACCCCAAAGGACTGACAGCCGCCTCGGCACCGCCGGCAATCATGACATCGGCGTCGCCATACTCGATGAGCCGCGCCGCCTCGCCGATGGAATGTGTACCGGTGGAACATGCCGTCGCCATGGCGATGTTGGGCCCTTTGGCGCCATACATAATGGAAACGTGCCCCGACACCATATTGACGATGCAACGTGGAATAAAGAAAGGCGAGATCCGGCGGGGGCCGCTTTCCGTGACGACCTGATGCTCGGACTCAATGCCCGGCAGACCGCCGATACCGCTGCCGATGGATACGCCCACCCGATCTGCAATATCTGCTCCGATCTGTAAACCAGAGTCTGCAACCGCTTCCATGGCCGCCACGAGGCCGTAATGGATAAATAAATCCATCTTGCGGGCTTCCTTGGTCGGAATGTACTGACCAATATCGAAGCCACGGACTTCTCCTGCAATCTGGGAACTATAGGAGGCGGGATCCAGGCGGGTAACCCGGCCGATACCACTGCGTCCCTGGGTTATCGAATCCCACGCCGCGGGGATACCCACACCGACGGGCGACACAATCCCCAAACCCGTAATCACTACACGTCTCTTCAAACGCCTGATCTCCTCATCGTCCCAGTCAGGAAATGCTCAGGCATCCTTGGCTGGAATATGCGCAGATACATAGTCGATGGCCTGTTGCACGGTCGCAATCTTTTCTGCTTCTTCGTCGGGAATTTCACAATCGAATTCTTCTTCCAGAGCCATCACCAGCTCCACGGTATCCAGCGAGTCGGCACCGAGATCATCAACAAAGGACGCCTCATTGGTGACTTCATCTTCATTAACGCCCAGCTGCTCTACTACGACCTTCTTTACACGATCTGCCACATTATCCATTAGGAGAAGCTCCTCTGTCGGTGAAAAATTATTGTCGGCGAGATTGGACCACAGGGCATACAGTCCTGTAAAGCCACGAATGCATTACCCCATCCACATGCCGCCATTGACATGCAGAATCTGTCCGGTTACGTAACCTGCTTCAGGGCTCGCCAAATAAGCTACCGCAGCAGCCACGTCGGCCACCGCCCCCAGCCTTCCCGCAGGAATCTGCTGCAGCAGAGTCTCGCGCTGCGCTTCATTCAGCCCTTCGGTCATATCCGTGCTGATAAAGCCTGGTGCCACACAATTGACAGTCACCTGCCGCGACGCCACCTCCCTCGCCATGGCCCGGGTAAAACCCGCGACCCCTGCCTTGGCGGCCGCATAATTCGTCTGTCCGGCATTCCCAGTCACCCCGACTATCGAAGTAATGTTGATGATACGGCCAAAACGGGCTTTGAGCATATCGCGCACGCATAGCCTGCTCAAGCGGTATACCGCGCGCAGATTGGTCGCCATGACAGCATCCCAGTCCTCATCCTTCATCCGCAGGAGCAACTGATCCCGGGTGATTCCCGCATTGTTCACGAGAATGGCCGGCGCACCATGGGATGCCTGTATTTGCGCCAGCACTGCGGACATGGCCGCGTCATCGGTCACATCCAGTGCCATCCCGGCGCCGTGGATGCCATGCGCCGCCAGATCGGCGCTGATCCGTTCCGCACCGGCAGAGGTCGTTGCCGTGGCAACGACCCGCGCACCCTGCCTGCCGAGTACGTGTGCGATCTCCTGTCCGATGCCGCGGCTGCCACCGGTGACCAGGGCTAGCTGGCCCTCCAAAGATCCTGCCATCAGATCATCTCCAGGGCGGCCTTGAGGCTTTTGCTATCTTCGACGTGGAGCATGGTCAGACTGGGTTCTATACGTTTCCCCAGGCCCGACAGCACGCGCCCCGGGCCCATTTCCACAAAGGTCATGGCCCCCTGCCGGGCGAGGTGGCGAATCGTGTCCGTCCAGCGCACCGGCGAATATAACTGCCTAGCAAGTACGGCTCGAATGGAATCCGGCGTGTTGTGGCTTTGCACATCGGCGTTATGTACCACCATCGCCCTTGGGCTACGGAACTGCACGGATTCCAGCACAGACTGGAAACGTTCAGCCGTTGGCTCCATCAGGCTGCAATGACTGGGCACGCTGACCGGAAGCAGGACAACGCGTTTGGCCCCGGCCGCACGTGCCGACTCCACCAGCCGCTCGACGGCCGCCTGATGACCTGCGGCCACCACCTGTCCGGGCGCGTTGAAATTGGCCGCAGCCAGCACTTCACCACGTGCCTCCTGAGCACAAAGCTGTTTCACTTCATCGTCGCCGAGACCGATGATGGCTGCCATGGCACCCACCCCCTCCGGTACCGCTTCCTGCATCAGACGGCCCCGTTCCGCGACCAGACGTACAGCGTCCACAAAATCCACCGCATCCGCAACCACCAGAGCGGTGTATTCTCCCAAGGAATGCCCGGCGACAAAATCGGGAAAGATGCCACCTTCCTCTTCCCATACCCGGTATACAGCATAACCGGCGGTCAGCATCACCGGCTGTGTCCAGCGGGTCTGGCTCAGTTTTTCGGTGGACCCCTCCTGCGTAAGCAGCCACAGGTCCTCGCCCAACTGCGCAGAAGCTTCTTCAAAAACCTCTTTGACCAACGGATGACTGTTGGCCAGGTCGGCCAGCATATTCAAAGACTGCGAACCCTGACCAGGAAAAACAAAGGCGATAGAGCCGTGCAAGCGAACCTCCTCTCAATACAAATTGGTATGCAGGGCTTTCAGCCCCAACGCACGAGTGCTGACCCCCAGGTAAAACCACCCCCGAATGCTTCCAGCAGAAGCCGTTGCCCCGGCTGAAAACAACCGCGCCGTGCTGCTTCATCCAAGGCTAAAGGTACCGAAGCCGCGGAAGTATTACCATGATGTTCCACCGTCGTCACCACTCGCTCCATAGGCAGGCCCAGCTTGTCGGCCGTTGCCTGGATAATGCGGATATTGGCCTGATGTGGAACCAACCAGTCAATCTCTGCGGGTGTCAAGGCATTTGCCGCGAGCGTTTCCTGTACAATCTCACCTAGGGTACGCACCGCCACGCGGAATACTGCGTTGCCCTGCATGGTGATCCATGTCTCCCCGCCGGGGACCTGCAGTAAGTCGGCATAGGCACCGTCGGCGTGGATGTGTGTGGAGATAATACCGGGTTGGTCACCGGCACTGAGTACCACAGCCCCGGCGCCATCCCCGAAAAGAATACACGTCCCGCGATCCCTCCAGTCGACAATATGGGACATGCTCTCCACACCGACCACCAGCGCATGCCTCGCCCCACCGCTGCGAATGAAGCGATCGGCGGTTGCCAGCGCATAGATGAAGCCTGTGCAAACCGCCTGGATGTCGAAGGCCGGCGCACCCCGGTTGCCCAGGCGGCCTTGCAGCAGGCAGGCGGTACTAGGGAATATCTGATCTGGAGTGGTCGTCGCCACGATAATCAGGTCCAGATCTGCCGCCTTCAGACCTGCGTCGGCCAGCGCCTGGCGCGCCGCCGCTTCCGCCATGTCTACGGTCTTCTCGCCGGGAGCGGCGATATGGCGGGAGCGGATGCCGGTACGGGCGAATATCCAGGCATCGCTGGTCTCTACCATCTGCTCCAGCTCGCGGTTGCTGAGAATACGTTCCGGCAGATAGCCGCCAGTGGCGACAATACGGCTGTAAATAGGTTTCACGCGCTGTTTCGCACCGCTGGATCGAGATTCTCCTGGATCACTTCAGCAATATGCAGGGTCAGGCGATGTTTGGCCTCGGCGATCGCTACTTTCACCGCGCAGGCAAAAGCAAAACGATCCGCATTCCCGTGGCTCTTGATGACGATCCCGTTCAATCCCAGCAGCGTGGCGCCGTTGTATTGACGGGAATCCAGGCGGCGGCGCAGACGTTGCAGAATGGGACGATTGATCAGATATGCAATACGCCCATACCAACCATGGGTATAGCTGGCGCGCAGTTCGTGACTGATCATCGTTGCCAGTCCCTCTGAGGTCTTGAGCGCCACATTACCCACGAAGCCGTCACAAACCACCACGTCCGCGACTCCCTTGTAAATATCGGAACCTTCTACATTGCCGATGAAATTCAGCCTGGCGGCACGCAACAGAAGTGCCGCCTCTTTGACCTGCTCATTGCCCTTGATCTCTTCAGAGCCGATGTTGAGCAGGGCGACGCGGGGCTTGGTCACACCCATGACCCGCTCAGCGAGTATCGAGCCCATTACCGCGAACTGCAGGAGATGTTCCGGGCGACAATCCACATTTGCACCCAGATCCAGTGCGAGGAAACGCCCTTTGGTCGTCGGCAGAAAGGCGGCAATGGCCGGCCGGTCAATTCCGGGAATGGTGCGAAGGAACACTTTTCCAAGCGCCATCAGCGCACCGGTGTTGCCTGCGCTGACCACAGCATCGGCATGCCCTTCCCGCACCAGACTGATGGCGACATGCATAGATGAATCCCTTTTGCCCCTCAGGGCCTGCGACGGCGTCTCATCCATTGCCACCACCTGACTGGCGTGGTGCATGACGACCTGGGCCGATCCGCGGAGGTGTGCTTTCTCCAACTCCGTCTGAAGGGAAACCGTATCACCGACCAAGTGAAATATGACATCGGGGTGATCCTCGAGCAGATCACGGATGGCAAGCACCACTGTCGATGGGCCGAAATCGCCACTCATGGCATCTACCGCAATATGCGGCATCGCGAAGCCTCCGGGACGCTCTGGCGCGGCAGCCTGGTCAGACTTCGACCGCCTTCTTCACGATTTCGCGACCTTTATAGAAACCACATTCGGGGCATACATGATGGGGCAGCTTGGCTGCTCCGCAATTGGCGCATACGGAACGGTTTACCGTTACCAAAAAATCGTGGGCGCGCCGCATGTCACGACGTGAACGGGATGTTTTACTTTGTGGAACGGCCATGACTCAATTCTCCAATCTGTATCAAGATGTACTGCACTTCACTTTACAACCATTAACGGCTCAAGCCCGGTAACCGGACAAACACCCGACTTCCAATCCGCACAGCGCGGAATCATGGGCAGGGCTAGAAGCACTTCGTCCTCCAGCCAGCTTTGCTGAGCGACAACCCCGTCTTCCGCAAGAACCACTTCCAGATCAGGGTCCAGCGCGGTCACCGCAGACTCCTGTTCTGCCAATCCGCTGTGTACAACCACGGAAAGCTGCAAGGGCATAGCGCCCATGCAGCGTTCGCAGCGGATTTCACCGCGCAACTCTATATGGCCATCGGCGGTAACCACCCGCCCCCTGCGGACCAGATCAAGGCATACATGCACCGCCTGCACACTGGCCAGCGCCTCACCCAGGCGCAACCAGGCGCGAAGATCGACATCACCATCCAGCCGGTCACCATGGACAGACACCCGGGCAATCAGCAGGCTGGACGCTTTGGCGGAAAACATAAGCGCGGGATATTAGCGACCACAGCGTTGCAAGTAAAGACCTAGACCTTGTCAGTCCCCCGGTGTCCCCTCCCAATTTTAATCATATAGAGCGCATCTTCCCTAATGGTCACCGTGCTTCATTCCGGCCGCTGCCATTTCGGCGCCAAACAGAACACTCGCCCAGGCCATGTACAACCAGAGGAGAAAAACGGGAAAAGCGCCGAGTGCGCCATATAGGGTTTCGAAGGTTGAAAATTGCAGGTAACCGGCCAGCACCATCTTTGAAACCTCAAACAGAATGGCTGCGGACACACCGCCGAGAAAAACATCCTGCCAGCGAGTGCGCGCCGAAGGCAGTATTTTGTAGAGTAACCCCATCATCACTGTAACCACAAGAAAGGCGAGTATATGGCTCAGAACGGGGGGCAGAAGGGGAATATGCGCCAAATAGGTCAGCAGGGGTTGCAGGGGGCCCAAGAGAGGCAGAATGAGCGCGATACTGAGCGGACCGGCCACAAGCATCGCCATGTAACGCAAAATACGGCACCACAGGCAGGTCGGCGTAACCCCCCAGATGGCGTTAAAATGCCGCTCCACCGCATGCAGTAGCAAAATCCCGGTGATGCCCAATCCCAGCACGCCAAACAAACCCATTTGCGCACCACGCGCTGCGAGGCTGTTTACCTGACGCAGAATCGCCCCCCCAGCCTGGGGGACAAAACTGCGTAAAATCAGATCATCAACCTGAGCGCGGTGGAGCAGACTGAATCCTACCAGGTTCCACAGGCTGAATCCGAGTACCGCCAACGGTATCAGGCCAAAGAGGGTGGTATAAGCCAGCAAACCCGCGCGGTCGATACAGTCATCGTTCCAGAAACCATGCCATGCTCTGAATACCCGGTAGAACATACGCTGCCAGTAACCGTTTTGCTCTGCAGGGACCAGGTGCAGCGCTTTATTCTTCTGACGAAAGCACCGGCGCGCGGGCATTTTTCCCGATGTCATGGCTTCTCTGCACCTAGGCAAAGGCGTATGAAAGGAATGGTCACTTCCCGCTGATGTTCCCAGCTTCCGGCGTCCAGCACAGTTAACAAGCCATCCAGTGTACAGGGATCGCGAGCATAATGACGTAACAGATAATGTGCTGCCTCTACACCTATCTGCAGGCCCCGGCGCTGCGCCATTTCCTGTAGAATGGCCATCCTTTCCGTATCATCGGGCAGGCGCAGGGCGACCTGCAGGCAGGCGCTCGCCCTGCTGGCCCAGTCGGGAAGCACCCAGTCCAGGAACCGGGGTGCCGCCCGACCGGCAAGGAGCATCGGTCGACCGTAACTCATGCGCTCATTGTAAAGGTCGAATAAAAAAGTTTCCTTATCGCGCTGACCTGCCCAGGCTTCGATATTATCCAGACACAACAGGGGCGCTGCTGCGAGGCTGGAGAACCCCTCCAAATCCTTTATGCTGTTGAATAGGTGGGCGATATCTCCGCAATCCATATACGGTGTCCAGCCGGCAAGCGCCGAAGCCGCCCCCAGCAGCAAATGACTTTTACCGACTCCGCCCGGGCCATAAAGGTAAAGACATAGGCCCTGTGGTTCAGCCACCAAGTTCAACACTGCACGCAGTGCCGCCGCGTTGGGACAGGGATAATATCCCTCCAGTGTTGCGGGCGCCTGCACGCCCAAGGGGAGAATGCGCTGTCGGTTCCCCATCATGATTGGCCGGGAGCCCTGTCCTGGGCAATGGCCTTGCGACTCCAGACCCAGACATATTGCCCCCCGGACGCAACAGCCGTAACGAATACCAGGACAAAGATCGGCAGCAGCGGCATCCGCCAGCGGAAGGCCGCCTCTAACAGCACCAGCACAATGACGACAAATTGTAACGCGGTGTTCCATTTCGACAGCAGTGTCGGGTGGATACTGAATTTTCCGATCAGCAGCAGGTAGAGCAGACCACCACCTACGATCAACAGGTCCCGGGAGATAACGGCGACTGTCAGCCACAATGGGATGCACTGCAACCAGGTCAGCATGATAACGGTCGTGACTACAAGTAATTTATCCGCCACCGGGTCGAGAACGGCACCCAGACGGGTCTGGAGATGGTAATGACGGGCTATCCAGCCATCCAACGCGTCGGTAATCGCTGCTGCGAAAAAAATGACCAGTGCCACGGCGAAAAACCCCCTCGCCAGTGCATAGAAAATTACAGGCACCAGAAAGAGCCGCAGCAAGGTCAACAGGTTCGGCAGGTTCATGACCGTGAAGCTAGGCAAGGGGGCGGCGGCTGTCAAGAACAATTGGGGGCAATACAGGTTCAAACGACCGGGAGGTCGTTTGCAGACGGAACGCCCACTGACTACAATCAGGGCAGTATTGGTTCGGTTCTAAACTTGAAATCAGGAGAATGACGAATGTCCGAATATAGCGTGCGCGAAGAATTGAAGCCCAGCGGCCTGGATGGCATCTCCGATGCCCAAATTACGGATCACTGGGGCCTTTATGTTGGTTATGTCAACCAGAGCAATGCGTTGCACAAAGAGCTTGCAGAAATGCGGGCGGCGGGTAAAGCCGGCTCCTTCGCCTATGCAGATCGCCGCAGGCGCTTTGGCTTTGAGTATAACGGCATGGTTTTACATGAGTATTATTTTGCGCAACTGAAGCCGGGCAGCAGCATCGATCAGGCATCCGGCTTCAAGGCAGCGGTCACTGAACAGTTTGGCAGCGCTGAGGTATGGCACGAAGATCTGGTGTCTGCCGCCAAGAGCCGGAGCGTGGGTTGGGCTATCGCCTACTATGATGGTACCACTGGTCAGATCAACAACCACTTCGTTCAACTCCACGAAGACGGTAACGTGGGTGGTTTCGTGCCGCTGGTTATCGTCGATGTCTTCGAGCACGCCTACATGGTGGACTGGAAGGCACTTGGCCGTGCGGATTACCTGGCGGCCGTTCACAAGAACATGAACTGGGGCGTGGTGGAAGCACGCTTCCAGGCCGCCCGGAGTGGTCAGATTTTCAAGCGCTTCTGACCGCCGGCAGGCATCCAGTCCGAAAAGAGCGGTTCGCCGCTCTTTTTTATTGGGATACGGCATGGGTGAGGATTCCCGATTCTGCCTTTGACAGGCGCCAGACGCCCTCATACCATGAGCCAAACCCCATCGAGGAAGTCACCGTGGACACCCCAAAACCTTTGACCTATCGCAGTGCTGGAGTGAATATCGACGCTGGCAATGCATTGGTGGACCGTATCAAACCTCTTGCCAAAAGTACCCACCGCCCCGGTGTACTTGGCGGTATCGGTGGTTTCGGCGGATTATTCGCCCTGCCGGGCGGCTATCGTGAGCCGGTACTGGTGTCGGGCACCGATGGGGTAGGTACCAAGCTGTTGCTGGCCTTGGAAGCCAACCGACATGATCATATCGGTATCGACCTGGTCGCCATGTGTGTCAACGATATCCTTGTTTCCGGTGCGGAACCCCTCTGGTTTCTCGATTACTATGCCTGCGGGCAGTTGGACAATGCCGTGGCTGAAGCGGTTATTTCCGGGGTGGCTGAAGGCTGCCGCCAGGCTGGCTGTGCTCTGCTGGGCGGTGAAACGGCGGAAATGCCCGGCATGTACCCGGCCGGACATTATGATCTTGCGGGCTTTGCGGTGGGTATCGTCGAGAAGTCCGCCATCCTGACGGGTGCCGATTGCGAGGAAGGCGATGCGGTAATCGGCATCGCCTCGTCGGGGCCACACAGTAATGGTTATTCGCTGATTCGGGAAATACTGGTACGTAGCGGTGCCCATGCCCATGTCCAGATCAACGGTGAACCGCTGGTGGACCTGCTGCTGCAGCCAACCCGGATCTACGTCAAGGCCATTCAGGCGTTACGTCAGGGGGTTACCATACGCGCCCTCTCCCACATCACCGGCGGCGGACTGGTGGAAAATCTGCCCCGCTCACTGCCTGCGGCACTTGCCGCCCATATCGATCCCAAAACCTGGCAAATGCCACCCATTTTTCAATGGCTGCAGGAACAGGGGCAGATCTCCACGGAGGAGATGCGACGGGTCTTCAACGTTGGTATCGGCATGGTAGCGATCGTACCCTGGGACTCCAGGCAGGCGGCTGTAGAGTCTTTGGCAGAGCATGGCGAGCAGGCCTTCGTTGCCGGGCAGTTGGTGCCACGCCGGAACGGTGAGGGAGTACGTTTTCTTGACTAAAAGGCTGGTGATTCTGGTTTCCGGCCGGGGAAGCAACCTGCAGAGCATTCTTGCAGCATGCCGTAGCGGGCAGATACCGGATACGCAAGTCGTTGCAGTCATCAGTAACCGCCCAGCCGCCCGCGCGCTGGAGTTGGCGGTACTGGCAGGCATTCCTGCCCTTACGGTCGACCATCGCGATTATGGGGTCCGGGTGGATTTCGATGCCGCACTGCAAAGGCAGATTGACGACTACGCCCCGGATGCAGTGGCGTTGGCGGGATTCATGCGTCAACTCACGCCCGCCTTCGTTCAGCGCTACGAGGGCAGAATGCTGAATGTTCATCCTTCCCTGCTTCCTGCCTTTCCCGGCCTGCATACCCATGCCCGGGCGCTGGAGCAGGGTGTGTTATGGCATGGTGCCAGCGTCCATTTCGTGACACCGGCACTAGATGCCGGTCCGGCCATCATTCAGGCAGCGGTAGCCGTACTGCCGGAAGACGACGAGCAATCTCTTGCCGCCCGCGTGCTTGACGCGGAACATCGTATTTATCCGCAGGCGCTGGCATGGCTGCTGAGTGGCCGAGTAGCTTACGCCGCAGGGCGCGCCCGGTGGCGAGATCCGCCAGAGACGGCCATGCGCGAGGCCATTGCCCCTTCTCTGGAGAGTTTCTCATGAGCGAAGACGTTGGCTTGGTGATCATCGGCACGGAGATACTCTCCGGCAAACGGGAAGACCGTCACGTTGTCCGCAGCCGCCAGCAATTGGCACGACGCGGTTACGGCATAGCGTGGTGCCTGATCCTACCCGACATCCGGAATATCCTGCTGAGCCAGTTGCGATGGGCCATGGCACAATCCCTGCCGTTTTTCTCCTTCGGAGGTTTGGGGGCAACACCCGATGACCTGACCCGCGATTGCGCCGCGGCGGCGGCCGACGTTACCCTGTCCCGGCACCCGGAAGCGGAAGAATGGATTCGTCGGCAGTATGGCGAAAAGGCAGATCCGGTACGGATCCGGATGGCCGATCTGCCCGTCGGGGCAAGGCTGATCCCCAACCCTGTCAATAATGTGCCTGGATTTTCCGTGGCAAACGGGCATTTCTTTCCGGGATTTCCGCAGATGGCAGAACCTATGAGCGATTGGGTGCTCGAGGAGTATTTTCCGCCCGTAGTGGCTGACGTAGAGGCCCGGATTCTGTTACCCCGTGCGCGGGAGGGCGATCTGGTCCCCCTCATGGAGAGTTTCTGCGTCGCCCATCCGGACGTTCGTTTCTCTAGCCTGCCCAGTTTCAAGGCGGATGGTCCGCAAATCGAGCTGGGTGTGGCAGGACGGGAGCACGATGTTCAGGCCGCCACCTGCGACCTGAAGGCCCGTCTGGAACGGATGGGCCTCGAAGTCCGGGATCTGGGCCTCCCGGAATCGTAATCAGACAGACGGGGGCCTTCTGGCTGGCGAGACCACCATCATAATGAACTAGACTTTCCCATATGGAGGCGTCCAGTGATTATTCAACATGCTGATCTGTTGACCATCGGTGCGGGAGGCGGCGCTTATCCTGCCGCATTTCGGCTGGCCAGGGCGGGGCGTTCTGTAGTCATGGTGGATCCCAAGGGGGTAATGAGCGGAAACTGCCTTTACGAGGGTTGCGTACCCTCTAAAGCCGTTCGGGAAACCGCCGAAATCTACCAGTCGCAGCGGCGCTTTTCCGAACGAGGTCTGTCCGGCACCGTTACAGTCGACTTCGCAAAAATCATGGCGCACAAGGACAGCATCCAGGCGCGGCGCTATCAGCAACACGCCGCAGATTTGGCCGCCACACCGAATATTCAGATGATTCAGGGAGAAGCACGGTTTATCAGTCCTCACGAAGTGGCTGTCGATACGGCGGACGGTGAACGGCGATTCCGGTGTGCCCAGGTTATCATTGCCAGCGGCTCCGATGTATTCATTCCCCCGGTTCCGGGATCCGAGTTCTGCCTTACTAGCCACGATCTGTATAAACCTGACGCCGCCCTCAAAACCCTGCCGGAGCGGATGATTGTCATCGGTGGCGGTTATATCGGTCTGGAAACGGCCACGTTCTTCGCCGCCCTGGGCACTAGGGTCACGCTGCTTCAGAAAGGTGGGCAACTTCTCAACGGCATGGATCCGGGTATGGTGGCACTGCTAACGCCGTTGCTGGATCCGTCTATTCGCGTTCTCACCGGTGTAGACGTGACGGCAGTCGACGTAACTCCTGAGGGAGGACGGCGCGTACATTATACCCGCGGAGAAGAGGAGGACACCATCGATGGCGACGTAGTGCTGATGGCGGTGGGCAGGCGTCCCGTCATTCCTGCAGGCGCTACCGAAATCGGCATTACCGTGACACGAAAAGGTGTTGCCGTGGGACCCGACTTGCAAACGGTCCATCCACATATTTATGCCTGTGGTGATGTAAATGGCCGCGTGCCTTTATTCCACGCCGCCGTGCGCCAGTCCCTGGTGGCTGCACACAACATTCTCGGTGGCAATATTTCCATGGATTATGCGGACTTCCGCCATATACCCACCACCATCTTCACCCTGCCGGCGGCCGCCTATGTAGGCATTACCCCTGCCCTGGCGGAAGCGCAAGGCATACCGTTACAGACTGGCCGCTATGACTTTGAGGAAGATTCCCGGGCACAGATTCTGGAACGCATGGAGGGTGGCATTCAACTGTTTTTCGCTGCGGACAGCCTGCGTCTTCTAGGCGGTTGGGTGGTGGGGATCGATGCCGGTTATCTCATCGGCCAGATCGGCACGGCGGCCGCCCATGGCCTCACCGCCTACGATCTGGCCCGCTTTGCGGACCAGCATCCGATGAGCGCCGAAGGCATCGGCAAGGCTGCGCGCAGCCTTTTTTAAAAGCCACGTTATTCATCATTAAAAGGTGCGCGTCATGACCAAGTACAAAGAAGAGAAGATCATGGAAAAACAACGCTACAAAGAAGAATTACGCCAATTGCAAATCGAGTTGGTCAAACTGCAGCGGCACATCATCAGCAAGAATGAAAAAATTCTGGTTATCCTGGAAGGCCGCGACACGGCTGGCAAGGATGGCACCATCAAGCGCATTACGCAGCATCTCAGCCCTCGCGAAACACGTATCGTTGCACTAAATAAACCCTCGGACCGGGAAGAAAGTCAGTGGTATTTCCAGCGCTATACCCATTATTTGCCTTCCGCTGCCGAAATCGTTTTTTTCAACCGTAGCTGGTATAACCGCGCGGGCGTGGAAAAGGTCATGGGATTTTGTACCGATGCGCAATACGAGGAATTTTTTTCTGAAGTAACAGATTATGAGGGCATGCTGGTGCGCTCGGGTATCCATTTTTTTAAAATTTACCTGGATATTTCCCGGAACGAGCAAAAAAAGCGCCTGGAGGCACGCAAAGACGATCCGCTCAAGCAGTGGAAAACCAGCCCCATCGATGCGCAGGCAGTGAAACACTGGAAGGATTACAGCAGTGCGCGCAATACCATGTTTGCGCGTACCCATACCAGCTTCACACCCTGGACCGTTGTAACTGCAGACGACAAGAAAGCCGCGCGCCTGCAGATCATCAAATGGCTGTTGAGCCACCTGGATTATGCAGGCAAGGATGTCAGCCTGACCTTACCCGATCAGACCATCATCTTCGGCTATGACCCGCTCTGCCTGGATAACGGGATGATCAAGACATAAGGCGGGTACACTGCTTTTATTCGTCTTTCCTGCTGCGTCGGCTCCGCCGGTTCTTCGCCGTGCCACTACTTTGCCCCTCCGGCATCACCCGCTCGAAATCAATCTTGCGATCATCCAGATTGACGTTCGCAACCCTGATCTGGATTCCATCCCCCAGTTGGAATGTTTCCTTGGTCCGGTCACCAATAATCCGGTAATGTTGAGCATCGAAGTGAAAGTAGTCTTCACCAAGGGTGCTGATATGGATCAGACCCTCCACGTAGATGTCCCGCAGTGCCACAAAGAGACCAAACCCGGTAACACCCGTAATGATGCCAGTATAGGTCTCCCCTACCTTATCCATCATGAATTCGCACTTGAGCCAATTCACCGCCTCGCGACTGGCCTCGTCAGCCCGCCGCTCGGTCATGGAGCAGTGCTGACCGAGTTCCTGCAAAGCCTTTTGGGGGAACCACCGAGGTTCCGCGCCGGCTGCGTCCAGCAAAGCCTGAATGCCACGATGCACGACGAGGTCCGGATAACGACGGATGGGAGAGGTAAAATGCGTGTACGCCGGGAAGGCCAGACCAAAATGCATGCCAGTATCCACGGTATAATAGGCCTGCGAAAGGCTGCGCAGAATAACCGTCTGGATCAGGCTGGAATCACTGCGCTCACGGGTGTCCTCAATGATGCTGGCCAGATCGGCGCTGCGGGGGTGGGCAGGCAGGCGCACCGGCACACCGAGCTCCCCAAGAAAGCGACGCAAATCTTCCAGCTTGTCGCCGGATGGCTCCGGATGCACCCGATATAGCATGGGCAGCTGGTGGATACGGAAATATTGTGCCGCGCACACGTTGGCCGCGAGCATACACTCTTCGATGATCCGGTGGGCTACGTTGCGCGTCACTGCAACGATCTTTTCAATGCGCGCCTGTTCATTGTAAATAATGCGGCTCTCCTGCGAATCGAACTCGATGGTGCCCCGCCGCTCACGGGCCTTGGCAAAACTTTCATAAAGTCGGTGTAGCACCTCCAGATGCGGAACCATGGCTGCATCACGTGTACGCAAATCCTCGTCACCCGCCAATATGGCGGCCACTTCGTCATAGGTAAAGCGGCGCTGGGAGCGCATGACGCCACGGGCAAACCGGAAACGCTGTACCTCGCCCGCCATATCCGTCTCCATCTCACAGAGCATGCAGAGGCGGTCCACATGGGGATTGAGGGAGCAAAGTCCGTTGGACAGTATTTCAGGCAGCATGGGGATCACCCGCCGCGGGAAATAGACAGAATTACCACGGGTCGCGGCCTCTTTGTCCAGCGCAGAGTCCGGTCGTACATAAGTGGCTACGTCAGCGATCGCAACGATCAGTCGGAAGCCGTTTTCGATCTCTTCAGCATAGACGGCGTCATCGAAATCTTTGGCATCGGCGCCATCGATGGTCACCAGGGGAAGCGCGCGCAGGTCGCGGCGCCCTTCTTTGATCGCTTCCGGGACGGTTTCTGAAAAATGCGAAATTTCCGCAAGCACTTCGTTCGGCCACTGATGGGGCAACCCATAGTTACGGACGGCGATTTCCACTTCCATGCCCGGGGCCATGTGCTCACCCAGAATCTCGACCACGCAGCCCTGGGGCACATTACGCCCATCTGGGTACTGAGTGATTTCCAGCGTCACGATCTGTCCGTGTACGGGTGCCATCTCGCCCCCTTCCACCACCGCAAATTCCTGGGGAATGCGACGATCTTCAGGGACGACGTAGCGCACTCCACCTTCCGCGTAGTAACGCCCCACAACCTGTTTGAGCGCGCGTTCCAGAATACGCACAATCGCGCCTTCGATACGGCCGCGCCGGTCCTCTCCCACCGCCCGGCCCAGAATCGTATCACCATGAAATACCTTGCGCATTTCCCGCGGGGAAAGGAAAAGATCCTTCCCGCCTCCCTCTGGGATCAGAAAACCAAAGCCATCGGGGTGGGCATTGACCGTACCACGCACCAACTCCATCGCCTCAACGATTCCGTAAGCGCCGCGACGGTTACGAACCAATTGCCCATCCCGTTCCATGGCCCGCAGACGCCGCCGCAGGGCTTCCTGGTCCTCTTCAGACACTTCCAGATCGGTGATGATATCCTCCAGAGTCGATGGCTGACCGGCGCTTTCCAGATAGCTGAGAATGTACTCCCGGCTGACGATGGGTCGCTCATATTTTTCTTTTTCCCGGTCGAACATGGGATCGCGGTCACTCAGCGACGAGGGTTCTTGTGTTTCCGGCATTGACAAATGCTCCTTAATAAATGATGATTCCATCCACGCCGAGGTGGCGGAATTGGTAGACGCGCTAGGTTCAGGTCCTAGTGAGCGAAAGCTTGTGCTGGTTCGAATCCAGTCCCCGGTACCAAAAGCAAAGGGTAGACCAAATGGTCTGCCCTTTTTTGTTGCGCTCCTGCGTCACAGGGCCTCGGTACGTAAAATGGTGTCATCCCGATCCGGACCGGTGGAGATGATCGCCAGAGGCCGTCCGGCGCGTTCTGCAATGGCCTCCAGATAGCGACGAGCCGCCTCGGGAAGGTCATCCCAGTGCCGCACGCCTGCCGTGGACTCTGACCAGCCCGGGAAACTCTCATAGATGGGTTCACAGGCCGCCACTGCCTCCGCTCCACCGGGCAGTTCCTCCTGAACCACTCCGTTCACGCGGTAACCGACGGCGACGCGAATTTCGCTGAGGCCGTCCAACACATCCAGCTTGGTGATGCACAGGCCCGTTACCCCGTTGACCCGGCAGGCGGCCCGTAAAGCCACTGCGTCAAACCAACCGCAGCGCCGCACCCGACCAGTGGTTGCACCCACTTCCGCGCCCCGCTCTGCAAGGAAAACGCCCGTCTCGTCAAAGAGCTCCGTAGGAAATGGCCCAGCCCCTACACGCGTCGTGTAGGCCTTGGTAATGCCCAGTACATAGCCCAGCTCCGCCGGCCCTACCCCGCTTCCGGCCGAGGCGCCGCCCGCCACCGTATTGGAGGAAGTCACAAAGGGGTACGTGCCATGATCCACGTCCAGCAGCGTACCTTGGGCGCCCTCGAAGAGAATCCTCGCGCCTTCCGCCCGCAAACGCGCCAGTCGCACGGAAACGTCCACCACCATAGGCGCCAGACGCTCCGCAAGCCCCAGATACTGTTCCAGGATGGCATGAAAGTCTTGCGGCTCCTGTTTGAAATAGTGTTGAAGCACAAAATTATGGTAGTCTAAGGCCTCGCCCAGCTTTGCCGCAAACCGTTCGCGATGAAACAGGTCCGCGACACGCAACGCGCGCCGTGCCACCTTGTCCTCATAGGCCGGCCCGATACCACGACCGGTAGTGCCGATCTTTGCCGTACCCATCGCTCGCTCGCGCGCCAGATCAAGACTCTTGTGGTAAGGCAGAATGAGCGGGCAGGCATCGGAAACGAACAGGCGCTCATGGGCATCGGACATCACCGGCCGCAACTCGTCCAATTCCGAAAACAGGGCGAGAGGGTCGAGCACCACACCGTTACCAATGAAACAGGACACCCCGGGACGAAGAATGCCCGAGGGAATCAGGTGCAGTACCGTTTTTCGCGCTCCAATCACGAGGGTATGGCCAGCATTGTGCCCTCCCTGGAAACGTACCACGGCCTGGCAACGCTCCGTCAGCCAGTCGACGATCTTACCCTTGCCCTCGTCACCCCACTGGGTGCCGATGATTACAACATTTGAATTTATAGCCACGAACGACTCCGCAAATGGGTCATTGGAAAATGAAATCAAAGTTCACGAGTCGAGACGCTGTACCTTCCAACCCGTTGCTTCCCGGATCAGGATGGCGTCAAATCCCTGTGCCTGCAGGCACTGCGGACTCGGCACATCCTGACGCAGCAGATCCTGTAAAACCACAAAACCAGCCCGGCGGTGTTCCTGTATCGACTGCCACAACAGATCATCCATGCCAGCCGGGGCCCAAATCCGCCCTATTCTCCCCGAATCCGGAAATTCCCGCAGCAGCGGTTTGATATCCAGACTAAAGCCCGTCGCCGCCCGTCGCCGCCCGAAGGCGGCACCGATGTCGTCATAACGCCCGCCACTGGCCAACGCCTCACCGCGCTGCGGACCGAACAGCGAAAACAGCAGGCCGGTATGATAGCGATGTCCGTGAATCTCCGAGAGGTCGCATTGAATCGCCAGGTCTGGATAACGCGCCCGCAATACCGACCATACGCATTGCAGATCATCCAGGGCGATGCGAACGGCGGGGTAATGCCCCAGATACTGGCGCGCCTGCTCCAATACGTCGAAATCCCCCTGTAAGCCGGACAGGGCATCAAAGTCGGCGGTCAGTTCCATACCGCAATGGTGCTCCCGCAGCCACGTCCGTACATCCGACCACGCCTTGCGCTCGATATGCCGCAACAGCTCGGCGCGCAAAACGCCTTCCAGACCTGCCGCATCGGCCAGCGTTTGGGAAATACCCACGTGGCCGATATCCAGCAGCAAATCCGGCACGGCACAGTGGATAAGACTCTCCACCATCAGGGAAAGGACCTCCAGATCTCCCTCCGGCCCCTCCACCCCGAAGAGTTCGGCGCCCACCTGAAAAGGGGCACGGCTCCCACCGAGCAGGTCGGGGCGGGCGCGCAGCACCGTACCCGCATAAGACAGGCGCCGAACCTCTTTTACAGAAGAGGTCTGGGCGTCAATGCGGGCCATTTGCGGTGTCATATCCGAACGCAACCCCACCAACCGGCCACTATCCTGATCCAACAGTTTCCAGGTCTGCAAGTCGAGGTCTGCGGCACTCCCGGTCAGCAAGCTCTCCAGATGTTCTACGAGGGGGGGGATGACCTGACGGTAACCCCATTGCGCGTAAAGATCGAGCAACGCACGGCGGCAGCGCTCCAGCGCCTCCGCCCGTGCGGGGAGCACATCCTCAAATCCGCTTGGCAGCAACCAGGCCGGGTGGCTTTCGGTACGCGTCATTTGCCTGCCGGCTCCAACGAGTGGCGGAAATACCGGAAGAATGGCGCATCCGGACTGAGCACCAGCACGTCTTTGTCACTCAGGCTGTGGCGGTACGCTTCCAGACTGCGATAAAACGCGTAAAATGCCGGATCCTTGCCGTATGCGGCACCATAAATAGACGCTGCTTCCGCGTCTCCCTGCCCCTTCAGTTCTTCCTGCTGCCGGTAGGCAGCCGCCATAATCCGGGTTTGTTCCTTGTTCGCCTCAGCGCGGATTTTGGCAGCATCCGCAGCCCCCTGGGAGCGGTAGGCATTGGCCTCCTCCGCACGCTCAGCCTCCATCCGTTTATAGACGGCTTGCAGCACATCCGTGGGCAAACCCACCTGCAGGATACGCAGATCGGCCAGATGCACACCCAGTGGCTGAAGACGCTGATTGGCCTCCGCCAGCACCGGATCCATCAGGTCGCTGCGTTGGCCCTGTATCACCGACTTCAGCGTCGTCTTGCCGACCTCACTCCGCAACGCAGAACGCACAACATCGCCAATCCGGCTCTCTGCGGTCCCGTCGTTATGCAGGCGGGTGTAGAAAACCAGCGGATCGGCTACTCGCCATTCGGCAAAAAGGCCGATAAGCACCGGCTTTTTCCCCACCGTCAAGAATGGTTCCGGCTGCGTGCTATAGCTGGACAGACTCTTATCGATAAAAGCCACATTCTGCGCAATGGGCCACTTCATATAGAGCCCAGGGGATTCCACCACGCGCACTGCTTTACCAAATTGCAGCACCACGGCGGTCTGGGTCATGGATACGGAATAAAAGCTAGCCGACGCCAGCAGCACCAGCGCCAATACCGCAATAATCACACTCCAGGCCCAGTTCTTCATGAGCCGGCTCCCGACACAGCGGCCGGCAGAGCCACCGGGCTGATCGTCGGTGCGACCGGCGGGGCCACAGATACGGCCGGCGCGGTTTCTGCCGCGGATCTCGTCGGACTACTGACCGCCGCGGGAGTCCTGGCGGGCATATGGAGATATATCACGGGCTGTCCCTTGCTCTCGACAATCACTTTCGGGGTATGGCTCAGAATGTCCTGCATGGTGCGCAAGTACATGCGCTCACTCACCACTTTCGGATTTTTCTGATAGGCCTGGAGAATGTCGGTGAAGCGTGCGCTGTCCCCCTTGGCCCGGTCGACCACCTGCTGTTTATAACCTTCGGCGTTCGTCACCATCGCAGCGGCCTCCCCTGTGGCTTTTGGAACGACTGCGTTCGCATAGGCCCGCGCTTCGTCGCGCGCCTGTTCCATGTCTTCACGCGCCTTTACCACATCCGCAAACGCCGGCTGGACCACCTTGGGAGGCGTCACCTCCAACAACTGGATCGAATCAACGCTGACCCCGGCGTGGTAACGGCTCAGCAGGTTTTGGGTGATTTGCTGCACCTGTTGCTGAATGGCGCCTTTGCCGGAAGTGAGCAGGCCGTCGATTTTGTTGCGTCCCACGACCTCCCGCATGGCGGACTCCGCACAAAAGGAAATCAACTGATCCGGATTCACGGTGGCAAACAGGTAATGTCCGGCATTGGTGATGCGATACTGCACAGCAAAACGGACATCCACCACACTTTCGTCCGCGGTCAGCATCATGCCGGGATTCCGCGTGTCGGCATCACCGCTATAGCCCAGAACCAGGCGCCGGCTCTGCGCTACATTGGGCAAGTATACCCTCTCAAAGGGAAAAGGGAGGCGGTAGTGTAAACCGGGTTGGGTGATACCGACCTCTCTGCCAAAACGCAGCACCACACCTTCTTCACCCGGTGCCACGACATAGATGCCGGAAGCAATCCAGAACAGGATCAGCACGGCGATCACCAGGAAAGGCAGGAGGTGCAACCACTTGTAATCCATCTTCGGCCCACCGCTGCGCCCACCGCCCGAGCCGAAAATACCGCCCAGTTTTTTCAGCTCCCGGGTAATTTTCTGAATATCGAAAACCGGCTTTTGCGCACCGGGACGTCGTCCCCAGGGGTTGTTATCGTTTTTGTTTCCGTTCCCGCCCGGATCACTCCACGGCATACTGCTCTCCTTCCTCAGCCATCAGCCGGTATTGTAGGGGGCGCGTCCATCGCCTGACAACCGCTATCGCGCATCTGCGTATGCAGGCGCCGCCAGTTGAGATCATCAATGTCAAAAGTCAGATGTGTCCTGCCCTGTTCGTCAAAACGCTCATCAATAACACTGGCCAGACGATGTATCCGCGCACGCAGGGCTCCTTCTTCAGGCATCAGCGTCAGATCAGCGCGCAACATGGAGCGCCCCACACGCTGCGTCACGGCCTGCAGCAGCTCGGGTATGCCGACACCCGAGTGCGCGCTGACACGCACCGCTGCCAGTTTGCCGGAGCTCTCATACACGTTTCCTGGCACATCTCCGGTGATATCCACTTTGTTCAGTATCAGCACACGGGGAATATCCTCCGCACCAATTTCCTTCAATACCGCGTCTACCGCCGCAATCTGGGCATCGCGATCAGGCGCGCTGCTGTCCACTACATGAAGAAGTAATTGCGCCTGGTTTACCTCTTCCAGAGTCGCCCGAAAAGCGGCAATCAAGTCGGTGGGCAAGTCGCGCAAAAAACCGACGGTATCGGCCAGGAGAATGGCTTCATGCCCCTCTATCTGCAAACGCCGGATGGCGGGATCGAGGGTCGCGAAAAGACGGTCCGCGGCGTAGCTGGAACTTTTCGTGAGGGTATTGAAGAGGGAGGATTTTCCGGCATTGGTATAACCGACCAAGGCAACCGTCGGCAGGGGTGCCCGCTGCCGCGCCCGCCGCTGTGTGGCCCGATGTGCAGCCACTTTGATCAGGCGCCCGCGCAGGGAAAGAATGCGTTCGCCGACGAGACGACGGTCTGTTTCCAGTTGCGTTTCACCCGGACCACGCAATCCGATGCCGCCGCGCTGGCGTTCCAGATGGGTCCAGCCGCGGATGAGGCGGGTACGGAGGCGCGTCAGTTGCGCCAACTCCACCTGCAGTTTGCCTTCATGGGTCCGTGCCCGCCGCGCAAAAATATCGAGGATGAGACCTATCCGGTCGACAACGCGGCAGTGGAGCGCGCACTCCAGATTGCGCTCCTGCACAGGACTCAAAACCCTGTCGAAAAGAACGAGGTCCACGGATAATGCTGCAACTCGCTCCGCCAGTTCCGCCACCTTGCCACGCCCCAGAAAGGTCGCAGGATCGGGACGCCCGCGCTGAACGGAAAGCAGTTCCAACACATCCGCGCCACTATCAGTGGCCAGATGAAAAAACTCCGCCCCCGCGTCGGGATCCGCCGCACCATGTAATACCACATGGACGAGCAGAATCCTCTCCCGGGGCGCGGCCACAGCGACTGCGGTATTCGCCAGGATCAGGCCTCTTCTTCGGTGCTGCTCTCACCTTCAGCTTCCGGCAAAGGCAAACGCACATCGCGGCCAGGGACCACCGTGGAAATGGCGTGTTTATAAATCATCTGACTGACGTTGTTGCGTAGTAGCACGACAAACTGGTCAAAGGACTCCACGAAACCTTGCAGCTTGATGCCGTTCACCAGATAGATGGCGACAGGAACATGTTCTTTACGCAAAAGATTGAGGAAAGGATCCTGAAGGACCTGTCCTTTTTGTTGTCCGGCCATTTTTATCTCCTTAAGACTGTCGCTTTATGGCGCTTTTAGGTGTAGTGAAAAAGCCTGCGGGCCTCCTTCCACTGCGAGGCCAACAGCCTACCGCAAAAACAAACCGAATGCCATGCATTGCGCGACATCGGGAAGCTGCCTCGGGGCGAGGGTTGCGGTGACCGGTCCTCGCTGTGAATTGACCTGCCGCACACTTGCCATTACGTTAGATGCAAAGCCAGCCGTCAAAAGGATCTCACGCGCCGTTCTGCTCCGCCTGCCCGGCGCCGAGAGCGGCAACAGGGGTTTGCCAGGCGGTTTCTGGGCAGATCAGCCTCAAAGGAGACAACATACGTGGAAAAAAAGGCCCTCAACGGTAAAGCGCTCCGTAGCCGGGTCAAGTTGCTCGGCAACCTGCTGGGAGAGGTCCTGCGCGAACAGGCCGGACATCGCGTATTCAACGCTGTGGAGCAACTGCGTCAGGGATACATTCGCCTCCACAAGCGGGAGGATCTTCGCCTCCGGGAACGACTCGCCCGCTTTATCGACGCCCTTCCCCAGGACGATCTGGTCCTGGTCATCCGTGCGTTTAACACCTATTTCAGCTTGGTCAACATCGCCGAAGAGGAGTTCCAGCACCTGCACCGCCGCCGTCTGCTCCAAAAGGGAAGCATGCTGTGGACAGGGTCCTTCGAGGAAACTTTCCGCCAACTGCAAGGCCAGGGTATCAACCCCGGACAATTGCAATTTCTCCTGGATCAGATCCGTTATCTGCCGGTATTCACGGCACACCCTACGGAGTCCAAGCGCCGGACGGTCCTTCATGGCCTGCGCCGCATTTTCGTGACCAGCAAGATGCTCGACGATTCTGCGCTCAATGACGAAGAAGAACAGGAGGTGATGGATAACCTGCGGGCGCAGATCCAGATACTCTGGGAAACGGAAGAGGTGCGCACCAACAAGCCACAGGTGCAGGACGAGGTGGAAAACGGTCTGTTCTACTTCCGCGACAGCCTGTTCGAGGCGGTACCTCTGACCTATCGGGCCGCGCGCCGGGCCGCGCGCCGGGTTTTTGCAAATGCCGATATCGATATTCCCGCGTTTATCCGCTTTGGTTCCTGGATCGGGGGGGACCGGGACGGCAATCCCAATGTTACCGCGGCCATTACCGGCTGGGCTTTGCGTACCCAGAGCATTGAAGTATTGAAAGAATATCAGCAGCGTCTGAGCGACCTTTATCAGTTGCTCGGACATTCCAGCCGCTTCTGTGCTATCTCTCCCGTTCTGCTTGCTTCATTGGAGCGTGATGCAGACGACTTTCCAGAGCTTGCTGAGTGGGTGGACCAACGTTTCCCCAGTGAGCCCTATCGCCGCAAGCTGCGTTACATGATGACCCGTCTCGACTTGCGTCTGCGCCAACTGGAAAACGGTCAGGTCTTGAATGAGACGGCGGGCCCCGCTTATGCCGCAGCGGAGGATTTCCTTGATGACCTTTTGCTGGTACGTGACTCACTGCGTGGCCACAATGACGGGTATATCGCCGACAACGAGGTCCAGGAGATCATATGGCTGGTCCAGACCTTCGGCTTTCACCTGGCCAACCTGGATATCCGCCAGGAATCTTCCGTGCACTCCCGCACCATCGCCGAGCTTTTCGCCGGAATTCCAGGCTTCGCCAACTACCTGGAACTTCCCGAAGAAGCGCGCATGTTGGCGCTTTCCGACGCGCTGCGCCGCCCTGGTCCGCTGGTAGAGCAAGCGCCCGACCTGTCCCCGATGGCGGCGGAAACCTGCGCGATGTTCCGCTGCATCGCCCAGCTACGGCGTGAAGTCAGTACCGCCGGCTTTGGCAACTACGTCATCTCCATGACCCATGAAGCGAGCCACATTATGGAGGTACTGGTACTTGCCAAGGAGTTCGGCCTGGCCGGGTGGTCACGGCAGGGTCTCTATAGCGAGATCGCCATTACCCCGCTGTTTGAAACCATTCACGATCTGGAGCGTATGGATACGGTGATGTCCTCCCTGCTGGACAACCCGGTTTACGCCAAGATTCTCGGCAGTCAGGATGACCTCCAGGAGGTGATGCTGGGCTATTCTGACTCTTGCAAAGATGGCGGTATACTTTCTTCCAGTTGGTCCCTGTATCAGGCCCAGCTACGGCTGGCAGCTCTGGCAGACAAACGGAAAATACGGATTCGAGTTTTTCACGGTCGCGGCGGCAGTGTGGGCCGCGGCGGTGGGCCCACCTATGAAGCCATTCTGGCACAGCCACCGGATACGGTACGCGGGCAGATCAAAATTACTGAACAGGGAGAGGTGCTTTCCTTCAAGTACGCCAATCTGGAGACCGCGGTGTATGAACTGACCGTAGGTACGGCGGGCCTCATCAAGGCGAGCATAGGACTGGTTCGGTCGGCGTCGGGCGATAACCCGGACCATCTGAAAATCATGGCGGAACTCACCCGGACCGGGGAGGCCATATACCGCGATCTCACGGAAAATACCCCAGGATTCATGGACTATTTCTACGAAGCCACCCCCCTCAACGAAATCGCCCACATGAACATCGGCTCGCGCCCCTCCCATCGCCAGCGCAGTGATCGCTCCATGTCCTCCATCCGTGCCATTCCATGGATATTCGCCTGGGCTCAGTCACGGCATGTTCTTCCGGCATGGTATGGCCTAGGTTCCGCCCTCGCCCGCTGGCGGGAGGACAGGCCAGAACGTTTGCAGGCACTACAGGAGATGTACCGGCACTGGCCGTTTTTTCGGGCGCTCATGGGGAATATCGGCATGGCGATGGCCAAGACCGACATGGCGATTGCCGGAGAATACGCAGGCTTACCCAACGATCGGGACGCCGCCACCGCGATCTACCGTAAAATTCAGGCAGAATTTGAAAGCAGCCAGGCGGAGATGCTTGCTATCGTCGGGGCTGACCATTTGCTTGCCGACAACCCAACCCTGGCGTTCTCCCTGCAACGGCGCAACGTGTATATGGAACCTCTGAACCATATTCAACTTGCGTTGCTGCGGCGCTATCGCAACGACGAGACCCCCCCGGAATTCCGGGAGATATGGCTGGATCCCTTGCTGCGCACCATCAACGCCATATCTGCCGGTCAGCGCAATACCGGTTAAGGACGCGTGCGCATGGCCTTACCTGAACTGATTCTGGCCTCCACCAGCCCTTACCGGCGTGCCCTCCTGCACCGGCTGCAGATCCCATTTCGGGTGGAAATCACAGCGGTGGATGAAACTCCCTTACCAGAGGAAGCCCCTGAAACACTGGTGTGCCGTCTGGCGGACGCCAAGGCGCTGGCCGTCGCTCAACGCTTCCCGCAAGCGGTGGTGATTGGTGCCGATCAGGTGGCCGTCTGTGCTGGCCGCATTCTCGGCAAACCAGGAAATATCGAACAGGCAGTTGCGCAACTGGCCTGGATGCAGGGCCAGGCGGTGGATTTTTTGAATGGTGTGGCGGTGGTCGCCCCATCGGGCACGGAAGTGTTTCTGGTGCCCTATCGCGTCGTCCTGTACGCACTGACCCATGCGGAGATCCATCGCTACGTGGAGCGGGACACGCCTTTGGACTGTGCCGGGAGTTTTCGCTCCGAAGGGCTGGGAATCAGCCTGGTGGAACACATGGAAGGCGAGGATCCCAACGCCCTGATGGGTTTACCTCTGATCGCCGTCTGCCGGGCATTGCGCAACCTCGGTTACCCGTTGCCATAATACCCACAAACGAATTCAAAAAAGGGGCATCCAGCGACGCCCCTCCGAGTTTGCAAAACAAGCGGCTTAACCCCAGCTGTCTCCGCCGTCATCCATACCGAAATCATCATTGGACGCTAGTTGATCGTTGCCCCAGGAGTCGTCCGTCAGGCCGAGAGCATTATTGCCGCTTTCACTGCTCACATTACCCGACTCGCTGCCATGTCCGAAGAGGCTTCCCGCCAGCGCCTGCCCGGCCGCCAGGCCTGCCCCCACCCCTACGCCGGTGGCAATGCCCGATGCCAGACTCGACCCCAATCCTCCGCCTTGCTGCGGCATCCCGCCCATGGCACCCCCGCCGGGATACATCGGCCCATTGGGCCCGTAACCATTCGTACCACCGAAAGGTCCGGAAGGCTGCCCGCGGTACAACATCCCCGGCTGTCGGCGCCGCCGGAGCATGGAGATCAGCGCGATCAAAGCCACCAATCCGAGGAAAAAGGCCAGCACCACACCCCAGTGCCCGGCTTTGCCGGCCGGATTGTCAACATGTCGCTGCAGAGACTGCTTAAAAGTTGCCAGCACCTGCGGTTTGACAAAGGGCATGGCAGGCGCGAGCTGTTCCGCTTTCTGCAAAGCCGCGCTGGCCCCGGCCCAGTCACCCTGACGCGCCAGAATTCGCGCTTCCACATACTGTGCTTCCGCAGATTGCGGATGCGCAGCCAACACCTCCTGCATCATGCCTTGCGCCTGACTCAAGTGGCCCGCCTGCACGGCCTGGGTAACTTGGGCCACACTGGGCTCGGCCCATGCGACAGGTGCTGCCAGCAGGCAAAGCATGGCGATGGCTCCAAAAAATTTTGTCTTCATACGCTCCTCCAATCAAAACCCTCGGCTTCCAATATGGGGTGAAACCCGCTCTAATTCAAGAGGCGATATATACTTCTTTAGAACAGATCATTCCGGCCCGGATGCACCTTTGCCGGCGCCCAACGTGCGCCGACGGAAAAAATGGGTTTGGTTTGACAGAAAGGGGGGATTCTCGCCATTATACTGACCAGTCGGTACAGGCCGTTGAGAGGTGTTGTTGTGCAAAAACCACTACCAAGACCCGTCGCTGCGGTACTGGCAACGGCACTTGCGGGAAGTCTGGCGGCCTGCAGCTTTGAGCCGCCGCTGCGTGTTCCCCAGGCACCGGCCGATAAAACACCTTACACGGCGGGCATCAGCCCAAAAGAAACCGTGGCTCCGGGCGGCCCTTCCGGTCACGCGCAGGAGATTGCGTATGGCAAAGAGCTGCATGAGGAGTGGTGGAAACTCTTTCACTCAAAGGCGCTCGACGAACTAATCGCGGTAGGCCTGAAAAACAGCCCGACCATCGCTCAGGCGCAGGCCCAGTTGAAACAGGCCGAGGCCACCGCGCGCGCGAACGCCAGTATCTTCTATCCACAGGTCACCGGCAATCTGCAGGCCAACCGGAGCAAGTCCAGCTCAGCGGCCTTTGGGGGGAGCGGCGGCTTTCACTACGCTCTGATCACCGGAAGTGTTGGCGTTTCCTACTACCCGGATATTTTCGGCGTCAATCATCTGGTCTACCGCAACAGTGAAGCCTTGGTGAAGTATCAACAGTGGGAGCTGGAAGCGGCGCGACTGACCCTGACCGGCAATATCGTCACCACCGCCATCAGTGAGGCGGCTGCAGAGGGGCAAATCCGCGCCACCCGGGCTATCGTTGCACAGGAGCAGCGGCTTCTGGATCTCACCGAGAACCAGTATAAAGCGGGCGCCGTGGGCTACCTCAGCGTCGTCACCCAGCGCAGCCAGCTCGCCAGTGAAATGGCTACATTGCCCCCGTTGGAGCAGCAACTCGCCGTCTATCGTCACGAGCTCGCCATGCTCGTGGGCGCATTCCCTGTAGATGCCAGACGGCAGTCCTTCACCCTGACCGAGTTGCAACTACCCGAAAAATTGCCGGTGAGCCTCCCGTCGCAACTGGTCAAACAACGCCCGGATATCCGCGCTGCGCTCGCGCAGATGCAGGCGGCGAATGCAGTCATCGGTGAGGCACGGGCACAATTTTATCCTACCGTCCAACTCAGCGCCGCCTTCGGGGACACGGCGAGTCATCCGGGCCTCTTTTTCAACCCGGCCAGCAGCATCTGGAGTCTGGTGGGCGCCATGTCGCAACCGATCTTTGAAGGTGGCAAGCTGGAGGCACAGAAGGCAGAAGCGCACGCCGCTTATGACGTAGTCTATGCCGCTTACAGAAGCACAGTGCTCAGCGCCTTTGACCAGGTGGCGAATGCCCTGCGTGCGGTGGAGCATGACGCGCAGACCCTTGCTGCGCAACGTGCGGCGCTGCAGGCCTCCGCGGAGGCACTGCGACTGGCGCAGGCGAGTTATCGTGCGGGTGCATCTGACTATCTCACCCTCCTCACTGCGGAAGTGCAGTATGACAACGCCAAAATCGCTGAAATAACCGCCAGATCGCAGCGCTATCAGGATACGGCCGCGCTGCTGGTCGCATTGGGCGGTGGCTGGTGGAACAAACCCGACAGAAAATCACCGCCCGCAAATACACAGAACAAGCCCCATCCATCTGCTGGCGCATTGCCGGTAACACAGGTAAAGCCATGAGCCATTCAGCATTCAACACAGCCATCCGCCGCGGAGACTGGTCATGAAGAAAGCATTTGTCATCGTCATTCTTGTATTGTTGGTCCTTTTCGGCGGTATTTTCGGCTTCAAGTTCTACGGTAACTATATGATGCACCAGGCCCTGGCGCATATGCCCGTACCGGTGGCCAGCGTCAGCGCCAGCAAGGTGGTAGAGCGGGAGTGGCACCCGGAAGTAACTGCCGTGGGATCGTTTGCCGCCATCCAGGGTGTGGAGGTGACGCCCCAGTTGGGCGGTGCCATTACCGGTATCTATTTTCATTCCGGAGAATACGTCAAGGCCGGTACCCCTCTGATCCAGATCGACAACAGCAACCAGTTGGCGCAACTGGCCAGCGACGAGGCTCAGCGGCGACTGGCCCAGATCAATCTCCGCCGGACGCAGATGCTGATCGCCACCAAGGCCGCCAGCCAGTCTCAGCTCGACTCTGCGGTGGCTAGTTACCAAAGCGCGGTCGCTGCCGTAAAAAATGACCACGCCACGCTCGCAAAGCTGGCCATCCGCGCGCCCTTCAGCGGCTATCTCGGGGTTCGCCAGGTAGACCTGGGGCAATACATCATCCCCGGGACCGCCATGGTCGACCTCCAGTCCTGGAATCCCCTCTTTGTGAACTTCACGGTGCCCCAGAGTGATTTCGCCCGCATCCATGTAGGCACACCCGTTCAGGTGGAGGTGGACAGCTATCCCGGCCAGACCTTCAGCGGCAAGATCACCGCTACTGGTGCGGCCATCAATACCGCCACACGCCAGATCGATATCCAGGCCACGGTAGCCAACCCCAAGACCATCCTGCGGCCGGGTATGTTCGGAAATGTCGTGGTCGTCGAGAAAAGGCTGGAGAAAGTGTTGACCGTACCGGCCAGCGCCATCACCTACAATACCTTCGGTGACTTTGTCTATGTGGTGGAGAAAAAAACCGTCCATGGCAAGGAAAGCGAGATTGTTCTCCAGCGCGTCGTCAAGACCGGCATTCAGCGAGGCAGTGAGGTACAGATTCTGTCGGGACTGCATGCGGGAGAACTGGTGGTCACCGGGGGGCAGATCAAGCTCCACGAGGGTAGTCCTGTCGAAATCCCCGCCAGCGGCAAGGTCTGAGGACGGCAGCGATGAAATTTACGGATATCTTCATTCATCGACCGGTTCTGGCTACGGCCTTGAGTCTGGTGATCCTCCTTCTCGGATTGCGGGCTTATACCGAAATGACGGTGCGCGAGTACCCCGCCATTACCAACACCGTGGTTACGGTAACCACGGCCTATCCCGGCGCCAATCCCAACACCATCCAGGGTTTCATCACCACCCGCCTGGAGCGGGTGATCGCCAGTGCTCCCGGCATTGATTACATGACCTCCAACAGCTCCAAGGGCATGTCCACCATTACCGTGTACATGAAGCTGAATTATAGCCCTGACGCGGCGGTGGCCAATATCCAGTCGAAGGTCCAGCAGGTGACCAACGAACTTCCCACCGGCAGCCAGTTGCCGGTGATCAACGTCACCGTGGGCAACACCACTGACCTCATGTACGTCGCCTTTTACAGCAACCAACTGAACCAGCAGCAGATTACCGACTACCTCCTGCGGGTGGTCCAGCCCAAGCTCGCGGCCGTCAGCGGCGTGGGTCAGGCGCAGATCCTGCCGCCCGGCTCCGGGAACGGCAATACGTACTCCATGCGCGTTTGGCTCAATCCCCGGAAGATGGCGGCCCTCGGGATCAGCGCGTCCCAAGTGTCCCAGGTTTTGGCAGCCAACGACTTCATCTCGGCGGTAGGGAGTACCCGGGGGACCGAGACGGGGGACACCATCGTCGCCACCACCAACCTCCATGACGCAGCGCAGTTCCGCAACCTCGTGGTCAAAAACGTGGGTAATACCATTATCCGCCTCAAGGATGTCGCCCAGGTAGAACTCGGGGCGCAGAATTATGATTCCAGCGCTTTTTTTGACGGCAAGCCGGCGGCTTTCATCGGTATTCAGGAGGCACCGTCGGCCAACTCGCTGAATGTCGCGGCGGGGGTCAAGGCGGCCCTGGCCGAACTCGGCACTGCCCTTCCGCCGGGCATACACATGGCTATCCCCTACGACGCAACGGACTACATCAAGGCCTCCATCAACGACGTCCTCATAACGATCGGTATCACGCTGGCAGTGGTGGTTCTGGTGATTTTTCTCTTCCTGGGTTCCTTTCGCTCGGTGCTCATCCCGGCGGTGGCCATTCCCCTGTCCATCATCGGTGCCGGCTTCATCATGTGGTCCATGGGTTTCACCATCAACCTACTCACCCTGCTGGCCATCGTTCTGGCCATCGGCCTGGTGGTGGATGACGCCATCATCGTGGTGGAAAACGTTCACCGCCATATCGACGAGGGCAAAAGCCCCCTCCAGGCGGCCTTGATGACCGGCCGGGAACTGGGCACCGCCATTGTGGTGATGTCCACCACGCTGGTCGCAGTCTTTGCCCCCATCGGCTTCATGAGTGGGCTGACCGGAAGTCTTTTCAGCGAGTTCGCCTTCACTCTGGTGGCTACCGTGCTGGTTTCCATGGTGGTGGCGCTGACCCTGTCGCCCATGCTCAGCAGCAAGATACTCAAAGCCAGTAGCGCACATGGATTCGCCCACTTCATCGATACCCGCTACGAGGAACTGCGCCGTCTGTACGATCGGCTGCTCGGGGGTAGCCTCAACTTCGTGCCGGTGACCCTACTTTTTGCCGCCGTGATTTTCGTGAGCATTTATTTCCTCTTCACCACGAGCAGACAGGAGCTGGCGCCGCAGGAAGATCAGGGCATCATTTTCAACATGGGTACGGGCGCGCCCAACATCACCCCAGAATTGCTGCGCAAGTACGGCATGAAAATCGTCCATGAGCTGGACAGGTACCCGGAGACCAAGGCGTCCTTCATGGTCACGGGGATATCCGTTGGCAGTGGTGGCGGAACCAACAGTCTCATTGCCGGCATGCGGCTGAAAAATTGGGATAAGCGATCGGTAACCGCCATGCAACTGGCGCCCCAGGTACAACAGCAAATGAATGGGATCACCGGCCTGCAGGTGGCATCTTTCCAACCGCCGTCCCTGCCAGGGTCTGCCGGTGGTCTGCCGGTTCAATTCGTGCTGCAGTCGAGCGGAGGTTACGACAAGCTGGACCAGGTGGCCAACGATGTCATCGACCACGCCCAGAAAAGCGGCCTGTTCGTCTACGTGACCAAGGATCTGCGCATCGACAATCCGGAAATCGTCCTACATATCCACCGCAATATGGCCGCCAACCTCGGCTTGACCATGGCGGATATCGCGCAGGATCTGCAACCGCTGCTCGGCGGCAATTACATCAATCGTTTTGACCTGAAAGGCCGGAGCTATGAAGTGATCCCGCAGGTGCCGGACCACTTCCGCGCCAACCCGGGCATGCTCAAGACCTACTATGTAGCTACCGCAACGGGGCAGATGGTGCCGCTATCCACCTTGGTGTCGGTGGAAACGGAGGTGCAACCGCAGTTTCTGCCCCAGTTCCAGCAGCTCAATTCCGCCACCATTCAGGCGGTACCCGCCCCCGGCGTGACCCTCGGCCAAGCCTTGACTTACCTGAAAACCCAGGCCCAGAACGTCATGCCCAAGGGCTTCTCCATCGACTACTCCAGCCAGTCACGGCAGTATATGCAGGAGAAAAGCGGGCTGTTGGTCACCTTTGCCTTGGCCATTCTCCTCATTTATCTGCTCCTCGCCGCGCAATTCGAGAGCTTTCGCGATCCGCTCATCGTGCTCATCACGGTGCCTATGTCCATCAGCGGGGCGTTGATCTTCATCAGTCTGGGGCTCGCCACCATCAATATCTACACCGAGGTGGGCCTCATCACGCTCATCGGCCTCATCGCCAAGCAAGGCATCCTCATCGTCCAGTTCGCCAACCAGATCCAGCGACACGAAGGGCTGGACAAGCGCGCAGCCGTGCAAAAAGCCTCCAGCATCCGTCTGCGGCCCATTCTCATGACTACCGGTGCGATGGTGCTGGGCGTATTGCCCCTCCTGCTGGCGAGCGGAGCCGGGGCGGTCAGCCGCTTCGACATGGGTCTGGTAATCTTTACCGGGCTGGCGATTGGGTCTTTTTTCTCGCTCTTCGTTGTGCCCGCCATGTATATGGTACTCGCCAAGGATTTACGGGAACCTCAAAATTCCAGGGAAGCCTGATACGACTATTTCATCTTGTTGGACATCATGAACGGGGGCATCCTTCGATGCCCCGTTTTAGCTTGACAAAAGAAGGGGTGGCCAGAAGAATATCCGGCAAACATGGCTCTCGTTTTCCGGGATGCTCCGTTTTGCCGCCACCTGTCCGGTTGACGCGCCCGTTTTTCACACAGGTAACTTTTTATGGGTGAGCTTTTTTTCCTGAGTAGCGAGACCTCGCCAGAGAGGCCCAAGTGACTGCACGACGTATTGATGGCAAAGCCGTCGCGCAAAAAATACATGCCGATATCTCCCTTCGCAGTGCTGCCTTTCTCCGCCAATGGGGGCGCTCCCCCGGCCTTGCGGTGGTACTGGTCGGCGCTGATCCGGCCTCCCGGATTTATGTACAGAAAAAGCGGGGGACCTGTGCTTCCGTGGGAATTGCCTCATTCTCCGCCAATTTGCCGGCAGACACTAATCCACAACAGCTTCTGGCCCACATTGCGGAGCTGAATGCCAATGACGCGGTCGACGGCATCCTGGTACAACTGCCACTCCCCCCCCATTTCGATCCGGAAGAGATCATCGAAGCCATTGCGGTGCAGAAAGACGTGGATGGTTTCCACCCCTACAATATCGGCCGTCTCGCCCTGCGCGCGCCATTGCTTCGCTCCTGCACACCTGCGGGCATCATGACCCTCCTTCAGGAATCGGGCATCGATATCAAGGGAAAAGAGGCGGTAATCGTTGGTGCCTCCAACATCGTCGGGCGCCCCATGGCGTTGGAACTCCTCCTCGCCGGAGCAACGGTGACCGTCTGTCATCGCTTTACCCGGGACCTGGCGGCTCATGTAGGGCGCGCCGAACTGCTGGTTGCGGCGGCCGGCAAACCGGGATTGATCTCTGGTGCGTGGATTCGTGAGGGCGCAGTGGTGATCGATGTAGGAATCAACCGTCTTCCGGATGGGCGTGTGACCGGCGACGTGGACTTTGCCGGCGCGGAGCAGCGTGCGGCGTGGATTACCCCGGTCCCCGGCGGGGTTGGACCCATGACTGTGGCCACCCTTCTGCAGAACACCCTGATCGCCGCGGAGCATCGCATGGGGGCACCGCATGTCTGAGGTGCCTGCGCCGGAAAAAGCCCGTTCCGCGCCACCTCTCGACAGCCCGGAGCTGTACTTCAACCGAGACCTCAGCATCCTCGCCTTCAACCAGCGGGTACTGGCCATGGCCGACGACCAGCGCGTACCGCTGCTGGAACGTTTACGTTACCTGACCATCGTTTCCAGCAATCTGGACGAATTTTTTGAAGTGCGCATGGCCGGACTGTTGCAGCGGCTTAAATTCGGCGCCGGCCCCCTGGGACCGGACATGCTTGGGCCCCATCGTGAAATCGAGGCGGTAGCGAAAAAGGCCCATGAAATCATTTCCGAACAATACCGATGCCTGAATCAGCGCCTGCTGCCCGCCCTGGCTAAAGAAGGTATTCGCTTGTTGCGTCGCCGCGAATGGCGGGCGGCGCAGAAACGCTGGATCGGCAATTATTTCCAGACCGAGGTGCTGCCCCTGCTCACTCCCCTGAGCCTCGACCCCGCCCATCCCTTTCCCAAGGTACAGAACAAAGGGCTGAATTTCGCTATCGTCCTGGAAGGCCAGGATGCTTACGGGCGACACAGCCCCATCGCCATCGTACAGGCGCCACGCATCCTCCCCCGCATCATCTGGATTCCGGAACATCTGGCGGGTCCCAATGATTTCGTGTTTCTCTCCTCCGTCATCCACGAACATGTGCAGGCGCTCTTTCCGGGCCTGACCATCCGGGGATTTTATCAGTTTCGGGTGACGCGCAACAGTGAACTCTTTGTGGATGAGGAAGAGGTGGATAATCTCCTCGACGCGCTGGCCGATGAACTACCGCTACGCCCCTTTGGCGAGGCGGTACGGCTGGAGGTCGCCAACAATTGTCCGCGGGAAGTGGTTGAATATCTTCTGAAACATTTTGAACTGAGCGAGAGCAACCTGTATTCATTGCAGGGCCCCGTGAATCTGTCACGGCTGGCGGCCATCATCGACATGGTTCCCCGTCCCGACTTGCTTTATCCACCCTTCGTACCGGGGCTGCCGCCGGTTTGTTCACACCCCGAGAACATATTCGCGCAACTGCGGGAGGCGCCCATCCTGCTCCACCACCCGTACCAGAGCTTCAACCCGGTTCTGGATTTTCTCCGCCAGGCGGCCAGCGATCCAAAAGTCATCGGCATCAAGCAGACGCTGTACCGCACCACCCCCGATTCCCCCATCATCGACGCGTTGATAGAAGCGGCCATGGCCGGGAAACAGGTCACGGCGGTGGTCGAACTCAAGGCCCGCTTTGACGAAGCCAATAACATCCGGATGGCCGAGCGTCTGGAAGAAGTGGGTGTGCAGGTGGTATACGGTGTGGTCAATCACAAGGTGCATGCCAAGATGATTCTCATCCTGCGCCGTGAGGAGGACGGGATCCGTCTCTACGGGCACCTGGGTACGGGCAATTATCATCCCCGCAATGCGCGGATTTACACCGATCTCAGCCTGCTCACGGCAAATCCCGACATCACGGCGGACATGAATGACCTGTTCATGCATATCACCGGCATGGGCAAGGCGCCACAGTTGCGCCGTCTGCTGCAGAGTCCCTTTACGATGTTCCAGGGAATACAGGATGCCATCGATACGGAGATCCGGCACGGAAGCAAAGGCCGCATCATCGTGCGGGTGAACGCGCTGGTTGAGCCCGATCTGATTCGCGCCCTGTACCGGGCCTCCCAGGCAGGGGTGGAAATCGACCTGGTGGTGCGCGGCGCCTGTGCCCTGCGCCCAGGCATACCCGGTGTCTCCGATCATATCCGGGTACGTTCCATTGTCGGCCGTTTCCTCGAACACAGTCGCGTCTATTACTTCGGAAACAACGGGCATCCCCGTCTCTGGATATCGAGCGCCGACTGGATGGGGCGCAATCTTTTCCGCCGTCTGGAAGTCGCGGTACCCGTTACCGACCCCGACTTGCGCGCCCGCATACTCACGGAAACCCTTCAGCTATACTTGGAAGATGACTGTAACGCTTGGGCGATGCGTGCGGATGGCGATTATGATTTTTTGCGCAACCCCCTGGATGCCAACTGTAAATCTGCACAGGACCGTCTGCTGGAACACTACAACAGGAGCAGTCATTATGGGTGAGAGGCGCGAGCAGTGATCCGGGTGCTGGTGCTCAACAGTAAAGGGGGTGCCGGAAAAACAACCGTCGCCACCAATCTCGCCAGCCTGCTGGCCCTGCGCGGTTCGGTGCTCCTCGCCGACTTGGACCCCCAGCGCTCGTCCAGCACCTGGGCCGGGCGGCGATCGGAACACCTGCCGAAGCTATCCGTCATTACAGATGCAGACCGGGATTTCCGCGATTATCCACCCGGAGATTTCGTGGTCTTTGATGCTCCCGCCGGTCTCAAGAAAGGGCGTCTGGAAGACATGCTCGGCGAAGTGGAAGTGCTGCTGGTGCCCATCGGACCATCTTCTTTCGATATGGACGCCAGCCGCGTCTTCCTGGAACAACTGAAGGAAATAAAACGCTTTCGCAAGGGAAAAGTGCGCATGGGCGTGATTGCCAACCGGGTGAATGCGCGTACCAGGGGCGGACAGCATTTGCAGACCTTTCTTGCGGATTTGCGGTTGCCGGTAGTGGCCACCCTGCGCGACAGCGAACTTTACGTGCGGGCAGCACAACTGGGTGCGGGAGTGGCAGACCTGCGCGCCGCCGAAACCCGGGCCGAGCTGCCGCAATGGGTGCAGATTCTGCGTTTCGTGATGGAGGGGAAATATGGAACAGGAGCTTAAACTGCAAATACTGGACCCCTCCCCTGCCACCTGGGAAAAGATTTGCAAATTCCCTTTGCTCGCACTGGGGAAAGCCCCCGCCCTGAAACTGCATGCGATTTATTATGACAGCCGGGACGGAGCCTTACGGCGCGCGAGGCTCGCATATCGGGTGCGTCGAGAAGGTAAGGAGTGGGTCGCCACCCTCAAGGCCGATGGACAGTCGGTGGGCGGATTGCATCAGCGTCCCGAATGGAATGTCACTGTTTTCTCCTCCGCAGCGGACCTCCGGGTGTTTACCGACCCGGACGCTGCGGCGTTGCTGGCACCCTTTCTGGATTTGGCTCTGCAGGCCATCCTCGAAACCCGTTTTGAGCGACTGGAAAGCCGGGTGGATTGTGCCGATGGCAGTCAGATAGTGGTCGCTCTGGATCGCGGAGAAATCCTTGCCAGCGGCCTGCGCGAACCGATTCTCGAAGTCGAGTTGGAGTTGGCAACCGGGGAGCCTGCTGCGATATTGGAGATGGGCGCGGAGCTATGCGCCCATCTGCCGCTGCTGCCTGATGGGGAGAGCAAGATGTTCCGGGGGGTGCGTCTCGCCGGGCTGATACCGGCCGATGCCGTTGCGCCGGGGGATAAAGCACCACCGCTACGCCGACACGAAAATGCCGGGAAGGCACTCAGCCACCTGTTGATCGGACAATGTCAGCAGTCTCTCACCGCAGCCAGGCAGCATGCGGCCGGTAACAGCCCGGAGACCTTTCATCAGTTGCGCAAAGCCGTCCGCAGCCTGCGCGCATTGCTGCGATTCTGCCGGGCGATGGATACCGACAAGCGTCTGGACGGTGTCCGTCAGGCGTTGGCGGACTGGTTTCACCAGCAAAGTATACGGCGTGACCACGAAGTGCTGGCCACATACTGGGCGACTTTGGCCGCCGGGACAGGCACAGAGGTCTCGCCCCTATACACCTGGTTGAGCGCGCAGGCCGAAGCCACCCCTGCCGGGCTGGGTCACCTCGCCGCCACGATACTGCAGTTCTGGGCGCTGCTGCTGCGGGCAGCGTTGCACAGTGACGAAGACCTCCAGCACTACGCGGAAATGCATTTGCGGCGTCAGGACCGCAAATTGACGGCGGCGGGTACTGTGGCCCAAACCCCCGCCGAGCTTCATGCCCTGCGCATTCGCATCAAGAATTGGCGCTATGTAATTCTCGCACTGGGAGACATGTGGCCCAGCAAAGACGGCAAGGCGCTGCTCAAGACCCTCTCCGCTCTGCAAAAAATCTCCGGCGCCATGCATGATGCAGATATGGCGGGACAGCATCTTGCAGGACTGGCTACCAGCCGCAGGCACGGGCTCGCCTTCAATGCGGGGATGCTGATGGGCTATCTCCATGCCCGGGAGGTCCGGCAACGCAAAAAATTTTCCCGGCACTGGAAACGGCTGGAGAGCATCCCGCGACCGTGGAACTGATGCGTCGGCACCCCTTCAGCCTCTTTGCATAATGCCGACGTCTACCTTTTGTCTGGATGAGAGCGCTGTATGACTTCTGCCAGATCGCGGGAAAGCCCACGCTTACCGGCCAGCCTTTTCAAGGCTGCCACCATCGCCTGCTGACGCGGGGCATCATAGCGCTGCCAGCGACTGAGGGGGGTCGCCAGACGTGCCGCTGTCTGCGGATTGATGTCATCCAGACGGCGGATCTGCTCGGCAAAGAAAGCATACCCGGAGCCATCCGCCGCATGGAAAACCGTGGGATTGGTGGCCAATGCACCGAGTACCGCACGCACCCGATTGGGCACCCGCCAGTCGAAGGTGGGATGCACCAGCAGATGTTCCACCTGCCGCAAGGTTTTCGGACGTGGCGCGGCCGCCTGTATGGCAAACCACTTGTCGATCACCAGCGGGTATTCGTGCCATCTTTGGTAAAAGTCGAGGATGACGTCTTCGGCATCGTGATGCCGGTGCTGGGCCAGCAACTGGAAAGCCGCCAGCCGGTCCGTCATGTTATCGGCCTGCATATATTGCTGACGGGCGTGCAGGATCGCCCCTTCGCGGCTGCTGTCCTCACCGGCGATGAGATAACCCAGAGCCAGGTTGCGCAGGCGCCGACGGCCGATGGACAAACCGTCACGCTGATAGGCAGCAGCAAGATCGTGATACAGCCCGGTCCATTCCTTTGCGAAATGTCTGCCGATGGCACACATCAGCCCGTCCCGTGCACGGTGGATGGCCTCGACGGCGACTACAGACATCTGTTCACCGATATAATCCTCGCCGGGGAGGGTCAACAGTTCGGCACAGAAGGCCGGGTCCACCTGACGGTCCGCCAGCGTCGCTGCGACGGCGTTCCGTAACGTGACGGGTAACGGCACGACCGACGAATCCGCCACAGCGGCGAGCAAGGCTTTTACAGCGAGGTCCTGCATGCTTTCCCAGCGGTTAAAGGGATCATCATCGTGGCATGCCAGAAAACCGTGGGCATCGTCATCCAGAGGGTCCTGCAGCCGCACCGGGGCGGAAAAGCCGCGCAGGAGGGAGGGAATCACCGGATCCGGCAAGTTCGCAAAGTTCCAGGACTGCTCCGACTGCTCCAGCAGCAACACCGTTTCGGAGGCACCACCCCCGACGCCCTCCAGAGGCACACGTTGTCCTTGGGTGTTGAGCAGCGCCATGCGCACCGGGATCGGCACCGCCTCTTTAACGGGCTGACCGGGGGTTGCCGGGGTTTCCTGATGCAGGGTAAGGGTATAGCTGTGCCGGGCAGGATCGTAGCTGCCTGTCGCCCGTAAAACGGGTGTTCCCGCCTGGCCATACCAGCGCCGGAATCCGGAGAGGTCACGCTGGTTGGCGTCTTCCATGGCGGCAATAAAGTCCTCGATGGTTACCGCGTGGCCGTCGTGACGCTCGAAATACAGATCCATACCCTTCCGAAACGGCACCTTACCGAGCAGAGTATGCATCATTCGCACCAATTCGGCGCCTTTTTCGTAGACCGTGGCGGTGTAGAAATTGTTGATCTCGGCATAGGCATCGGGACGCACCGCATGGGCCAGCGGGCCAGCGTCTTCCGGGAACTGAGCGGCACGCAGGCGACGTACATCGCCGATGCGCTGGACGCCGCGGGAGTTTTGATCGGCACTGAATTCCTGATCACGAAACACTGTCAGGCCTTCCTTGAGACTGAGTTGAAACCAGTCGCGCAAGGTCACCCGGTTACCCGTCCAGTTGTGGAAATATTCGTGGGCGATGACCGACTCGATACCCTGATAGTCGTTGTCCGTAGCCGTTTCCGGGCTGGCGAGCACATACTTGGCGTTAAAAATATTGAGGCCTTTATTCTCCATCGCGCCCATATTGAAGCTGTCGGTAGCGACGATCATATAGCGGTCCAGATCGTATTCCCGACCATAGGCTTCTTCGTCCCAGCGCATGGCGCGCTTGAGGCTGTCCATGGCCTGGGCGCAGGCACCGATGTCGCGTTCGGCCACATAGATTTCCAGGGATACTTCCCTGCCGGAAGCGGTAAGGTACCGGTCGCGGACTACCGCCAGATCACCGGCCACCATGGCGAAGAGATAGGCTGGCTTGGGATAAGGGTCTTCCCAGCGGGCCCAGTGCCAGCCACCCTCTTCATCACCCGTGGCCATACAGTTGCCATTGGCAAGCAATACCGGGCAGATGTCCCGCGGGGCGTGCAGGGTAACCGTGAAGCGGGTGAGGCAATCCGGGCGATCCAGGTAATAGGTAATACGCCGGAATCCTTCCGCCTCACATTGGGTCAGGAACTGCCCGCCCGCATGATAGAGACCGGAAAGCGCGGTGTTGGCCCGAGGATGGATGCGTACCCTGCTTTCCAGCAGGAAGGCCTCTGGGGGATTCAGCAACAGCAAACCACCCTCGGTCTGCCGATACGCGCTTTCTGCCAGCACCTGGCCATCCCGCCGGAGACTCAACAGTTCCAGAGACTCGCCATCCAGATGCAATTCGGCGACCGCCTCCGGTGCGATGCGATGCAACTGAAGGCGGGTATATACTTCGGTATTGTCTGGATCCAGGCGCACATCCAGAGCGATTTCGGAGACTTCATAGCTGGGAGGTTGGTAGTCTCCACGCCGAATTGCCGCTGCTTTCGATCCCGACATGTTCACTTCCGGCACGCCCCATTTTGCAGATTGCCGATATGCGCAGCAAAATCCATGAAGCTTTCTTTGCCCAAGCCGTGTACCAGGGCCGGCTCACCCTTGGGATTACAGTAGATCAGGGTAGGGGTAGCCATTTCACCGCTCTCGCCCAATAGCCTGGTATTGTTTTCTACCGCGCTGAGGGTGGCGGCGGCGGGATTTTGCGCCGGTGCGATCCCCCCCTCTTCCGTCACCGAATCAAAACCCTTTTCGTTCTTCGCCATGGCGGCGGCGGGGTCTGCGGCACCAAGAATGGCTGCGGCCTTCGGCGTGCTGCTCGGCTTGAGAAACGCCACTACCACGTAACGCACCCTGAGCTTGCCGGTGTCAATCAGCGGTTTGGCCTCTTCATAAAACTTGTGGCAGAAAATGCAGTTTGGGTCGACAAAAGCGGTGATTTCCGGCCCGCCAGTGCCCAGCACAAAGCTATCGGCACCAGCCGCCTTCGCTGCCAAAGCCCCTGCGCTCGCCGGTTTGGGAATCAGGCCAAGCCTCACCATCGCCGTGTGCGCTTCATCCTCACCCTGCTTGTTCAGGACCGGACCGGCAATCAGGTATTGGCCATCCGCGGTGGCAAAGGCGACCGTCGGATGTCCCTGCAGAGTCACCTCGATTCCGGTCAATCCGCCGGGGCCGGGAAACACCTTCTCGGCCTTGGCTTCCCCATGGGTCGCGGATTCCAGCAAGCTTGCCGCTGCGCCGAGGCTGACTCCCGATCCCATGCCGGGCATTTTCGCAGAATGTTCCACGACGGCGCCGGTGAGGCCTCCGATAGTTAGCGATTGCCTGAATACTTGATGAGGTTGTGCAGAACGTTCCACGACGGCACCGGTGAGGCCTCCGATAATAAAAAGGCCTGCGGCCAACGCGATGGATTTTTTCTCCATGAGTGAATACGGTCCTTGTGCTTTTGCGAGATGTAACGACGATACGTTTGGATTCTAAACCTGTGACCGTGGTAAAAGCCAGACGGCCCCTTCCTGGTAAAGCCGGACCGCCCCAGAGGAGCCCCCTCTCCGGGCAGGGATTTCCGCCGCAGAAAAGCCATCCGGCGGCACCGTTGATTCGGTAGCGGGACTAATGAAAGTCCCGGGAGCGTGTACTTAGGGTACCCAGCCAGGGACTGAGATCCTCCATGGCGTCAGCGATAAAATGAAGACTGGCACCCTGGCGCTCCAGTCGGCCGCCGATACCCAGCAGGCGGCCTTGCAGCAGCGCTCGGCGCCAGCCTTCGACCCTTTGCGGCCAGACGATGACATTGATCATACCGGACTCATCTTCCAGGGTCAGGAATACCGTACCGTGGGCTGTACCGGGACGCTGCCGGTGGGTGACCAGACCGGCGAGACGGTCCGTGCGGCCGTGGTGTTGCATGCACACCTCGGCGATACGGCGATAGCCGCTTTGGTCGATCCGCTGGCGCAGAAAATGCAGGGGATGGGGACCAAGGCTGAGACCCAGTTGCTGATAATCGGCAATACAGGCAGCAGCGGATGTTTCGGCGGGAAGAGCGGGGACCTGCTCCGGTACCACCGGCATTGGTAATGCGGTGGGCAGGGGCAGACTGCCCTGCACCGCCCACAGAGCCTGATGACGGTCCCCGTGCAGGCTGGACAGGGCTCCTGCATACGCCAGTTGATGCAGCGCAGCAGCGGACAGACCTAGACCATGGCGAAGCGCCTCGCTGTGCAGCGCACCGCCCTGCGCCCGCCAGTGCAGAAGCTTTTCCGCCTCTTTGGGAGACAGGCCCTTGATCAGGCAAAGCCCCAGACGCAGCACCCCATCCTGCACCTTGCAATCCCAGTCGCTATGGCAGATGTCCACGGACAATACCTCAACGCCACGGCGGTGGGCCTCCTGCACGATCTGGGCGGGGGCATAAAAACCCATAGGCTGGCTGTTCAATAGCGCGGCAGTGAATATGGCCGGATGGTGGCACTTGATCCAGGCGGAGGCATAAACCAGCAGGGCGAAGCTTGCGGCATGGGATTCGGGAAAACCATATTCGGCGAAGCCCTGAATCTGCTGGCAAAGACGCTGGGCGAATGCTTCGGAATAGCCGCGCAGACGGAGACCATGGATGAGGCGGTCGGTATAAGGGCCGAGATGCCCCTTGCGCCGCCAGGCGGCCATGGCCCGGCGCAGACCATCAGCCTCGTCACTACTGAAGCCGGCAGCATCGATGGCAATCTGCATCACCTGCTCCTGAAAAATCGGCACACCCAAGGTGCGTTCCAGCACCTTTTTGACTTCCGGTCCAGGATAGCGTACCGGCTCCAGCTCCTGGCGGCGACGCAGATAGGGATGCACCATATCCCCTTGAATGGGACCGGGGCGGATGATGGCGACTTCGATCACCAAGTCGTAAAAACAGCGAGGTTTGAGGCGCGGCAACATGCTCATCTGCGCCCGCGACTCCACCTGAAAGACGCCTAGGCTCTCACCGCGCTGGAGCATGGCGTAGGTGGCGGGGTCTTCGGCAGGGATGTCGGCGAGGGCCATACCCAGATCATCGAGGGCGCGGCGCAACACGCTCAGTATCCCCAGCGCGAGTATATCGACCTTGAGGATACCAAGGAGGTCGAGATCGTCCTTGTCCCACTGAATCACCGTGCGAGCCGCCATGGCGGCGGGTTCGATGGGTACCAGGGCATTGAGGGGGGTTGCAGAGAGCACCATGCCGCCGACATGCTGGGAGAGATGGCGCGGAAAACCGACCAGCGCATTGACTACAGTGATCAGGCGCTGGATGGTCGGGCTGGCGGGGTCGAAGCCCTGCTCCTGCAAACGCTCCGGGCGAATCTGGCGGCCATCCCACCAGGCCAGGCCCTGGGTAAGGCGCTGAATCTCGACCGGCGCAAAACCAAGGGCACGGGCGGCATCGCGCATGGCACTGCGCGGCTGGTAATGGATGATGGTGGCAGTCAGCGCGGCGTGGTCCCGCCCGTAATGCTGAAACACGTACTGGATGACTTCTTCGCGGCGCTCATGCTCGAAATCCACGTCAATATCCGGCGGCTCCCGGCGATCGCGGGAAATGAATCGCGCGAAAAGCAGTTGCATTCGGCTGGGGTCTACTTCCGTAATGCCGATGGCATAGCAAATGACCGAATTGGCCGCCGAGCCCCGGCCCTGGCAGAGGATACCGCGCCCCTTGGCGAACCGGACGATGTCGTGGACGGTCAGGAAATAGCCGGCGTAATCCAGTTCCCGTACCAGTGCCAGTTCCGCCTCCAGTTGCGTGGCTACCACCGTGGCGACGCCTTGGGGATAACGCCGTTGCAGACCTTGCCTGGCCAGTTCGGCGAGATAATCATCCCGCTGCTGGCCTGCGGGACAGGCGCCATCGGGGTAGCGATAAACAAGACTATCTAGAGAAAATTGACAGCGCTCTGCCACCCGCAGGGTTCCGGCCAGCAGCTCCGGAGGATAGAGTTCCGCCAGTACGGAGCGCGGGCGCAGGTGGCGCTCGCCATTACGGGCCAGTGCCCAGCCCAGATCTGCCAGCGGACGCCGCAGGCGGATGGCAGTGAGCACATCCTGCAAAAAACGACGGCTGCGCCGGTCCATGTGGACATCCCCGCAAGCCAGACAGGGAATATCCAGCGCCCTGCCCTGTTCCAGCGCCTCCCGAAGTTGCGCCGCATCGTCGCCGCCACGCAGGAGCTCCACGCCAAGCCAGACATTTTCGGCGCCAAGACAATTCCTTACGGCGATGGCGTCGGCAGCATCAAAGCGCAGGCTTTGCGAATCGGGGAGAATGATGGCCAGACAACCCACAAGTTCCGGCAAATCCGCCAGGCGGGCCTGATAATGGCCTTTTCTCGCCCGCCCCCGGGCGCGGGTGATGAAGCGGGACAGCGCGGCATAACCGTCACGCTCCCGCACCAGCAGGACGATGCGCGGACCATCGGTCAGGGCGATTTCACTGCCCAGTATCAGCGGAAAACCGATATTGCGGGCATGGCTGTGGGCTCGCGCCGCGCTGCCCAGGGAACACTCCTCGGTAATGGCGAGGGCGCGGTATTCCAGAGCCTGGGCACGATCCAGCAGGTCTTCCACGGCACTGGCACCCCGTAAAAAACTCAGTGCGCTGAGACAGTGGAGCTCGGCATACTCAGGCAAAATAGCCCTGCACATAGAAATGCCCCTGACGCCGGTCCTGATACACCCAGCACAGAGCCCCGCCGGGATGCCGCCAGCGGAAGTAATCCCGGCTCTGATCCCGGCCATCCCACCAGCCGCCTTCGATGCGCTCTACCTGCGCCGGCAGGAAGAGCGATGGGGCATGGAGCGGCAGTGCCTGTGCCAGCAACCAGAGGGGACGAGCGGTATTGGCCTCTCCCTGCCCAGCTCCTGGCGGCACCCTCTGCCAGGCATGATCCGGGCGATGATCCGCAACCCCGGCGACGGCATGCACCGCAACGTCACCCAGACGCTGGCGTAGTTGCTCCACCAACTGCCAGCGCGCCTCCTCCGCCCCGTCCTGCCACCAGGTTGCCTGACGCCCAGGCCAGTGTTGCGGCGCCAGTGCCCGCAGGTGCAGGGTATGCACGGCAAAATCCAGGGGTTGTTGTTGTAGCCGCCATTGCCAGAGCGTCAACAGCGTTTCCACATTCGTGGCGGGATCGCGCACGTCCAGTGTGGAGGACCATTGTCGCTCACGGCCCTGCAACTGCAGCAGCCAGGAGCGGCTGGCCCGCGCCTGCGTCCCGAGCAGAAGCTGAAGATCCTGTAAAGCACGGTGCAGAGCGAAGCGCAGACCTTCCCAGTGGCGGATTTCACCGTACAGCGGGATGGAAACTTCCGGATCCACCGGGAAAGACAATGCGGGACGCGGATCGCCTGTCCTGCCGCTCAGACGATCCAGCACATGCAAGGATTCGGGACCAAGGCGCCTGACCAGATCAGCACGGTCCAGGGCCTGAAGCTGGGCGCAGTGACGAACCCCCAGGGCTAGTAGAGCCGCACGGGTGGTGGCGGTACAGGGCAACAGGGTTATGGGGATTTGCGGCCAGAGCAACGCCCAGTCGGCGGGCTCCGGACAAAAGCCGGAACGGGAACCGGCACCTTGCCACTGCGCCAGCAAAGCGGCCCCCAGAGGGGTCGGAGCCACCCCGGCACGCACACTCAGCCGCGTCGCAGCGGCCCATGCCGCCACGACCTGCAACAGTGCGTCGTCCTGCTGCAGGTGGGTGTTACCGGAGATATCCACCGCCAGGGCGGGGGACATTTCCTCCAGCAGCACTACCTGGGGTGCCAGACTATAAAGCAGCCGGGCCCAGTGGCTGAGCGCCTGCACTTCGGCAGCCGGGTCGCGGGTACAGAGTTGCAGTTCCGGGAGCATGGCCAAAGCCCGCGCCGTCGTCATGCCCGTCCGCAGTCCCGCCTGAAGTGCTGTCGCGTTGACCTGCAACAAGGTTCCAGCACTGCCCTGCACGTCCACCAGCGCCAGCGCGACCGCTTCTGCCTGCACCCGTTCCCGAAGCTCCACGCCCAAACGCGGAAACTGTACCGCCAGCCAGCGCATGGGGTTTCAGAACGCCAGCGCCAGTTGGTCGCCGAGCGCCACCATACCTCGCGTCGGCATGGCACCACGACGTTTACGGACGTTCACGTCGATTCCTTGCGGGGCGGGGTGAAGATCCAGACGCAAGGCAACGGGCACCGCGGCGGCGTTGCTTTGACGGAAAAAGAAGAAGACCAGACTGTTGCCCGCCTCGGCCGCCAATTGCAGGCGACGCCACTGGACATCTTGTAGAGTCGGCGGCCAGGCCAGCACCGCGCTGCAACCGCCGGAACGCAGAGCCAGTTCCAGCGCCCAGAGCGTATTCTGGTCCTTGCGTGGATGCAGCACCAGCATCCGCGCAAGATTGACACCTGCAGCCGCCAGAGCTGCCGGATAGGGGATATGCGGAGGCGCGACCCAGAGTATCCAGCGCGCCTCGCGCTGGCTCAGTTCCGCCACGGCGGGCAGCACCAGACGCAGCTCTCCGATACCGTCCAGAGCGCTGACCACTTCAGTGATGGCGCCACGTGGCCAGTCACCTACCAACAGCTCCAGATCCGGCCAGTGCGCCGTCACGCCCGGCGTCCGCTGATTATTCAGACCTCGCCACAAGTGCTGGGGATGGTTGCTCAACAGGGTGTTGACGGCGGTTTTATGTGCGGATGGATTCATAAGTCGCCTCCAATACGCAGCAGTCCGACCACCACGCCTTCGATTGTCAGACTATCGCGTTGCAAATCCACAGAAATAGGGGAGAAATCCGGGTTTTCCGGCAGGAGCCAGACCTGCTTGCCATCCCGCTTCCAGCGTTTGACCGTCACCTCGCCGTTGACCCGGGCCACTACCATCTGACCGTCCTGGGGAATGAGCGAGGCGTCGTGACGGACGGCGAGAATATCGCCATCGAGAATGCCGGCATCACGCATACTCATGCCCTGCACCCGCAACAGGTAATCGGCTCCTGGCGAAAAGAGCTTTGGGTCGACGGGCAACTGCCCCTCCCGGAACTCTTCGGCCAGCATGGGTTGCCCGGCAGCCACTCGCCCGATCAGCGGCAAACCGGTTTCTTCTTCGCTTGCACAGAGGCGGATGCCCCTGGCCGTACCACTCTGCAGCAGAATATAGCCCTTGCGCGCCAGTATCCGCAGGTGACTTTCGGCAGCATTGGGTGAACGGAAGTCAAAGGCCCGCATCAACTCCGCACGGGTAGGCGGCAGGCTGTCTTCCGCCATGCGGGCACGAATCCAAGCGAGAATTTCGGACTGCCGGGGGGTAAGTTCATCCATGCAATATCTCCTGAGGCCAGCGGAGCCGCCATCTCTGGCGGGCATCTATATTTTTATACAGTATCCTGCAGAATGCAAGCTCCGATACGGGGTAGCGCCGCCATCCGGCCGCAGTTGCCAGCCGTTGCCGATATTGTTAAAATTTTGCAACATAAAATGTGTATGTAGGAATACAAGGCTGGGAAGGTCAAGGAATGAAACATCTTTTAGCTCGTTGCCTTGTTCTCGCCGGGCTACTTTTGGGGGGGGGCGGTATCGCTTTTGCGGGCGCGGAACGCGGGAGCATTACCGGCTTGTGGCAAACTGCGGGGGGCAATGGTTATATCCGCATTTACGCAAAAAATGGTGTACTCTTCGGGCAGAGCGTGGAGCACATGCAGGACACTGTGCAGCAGGCCCGCGCCAAGGGTCAGCCGCAAATTCTGGCGGACTTCGTGCCCAGACGTCCGGGAGAATGGGCACAGGGCCGCATTTACGACCCGAACAGCAAAACCTACTATCACGGCACACTGACGACCCTGGATTCCCGCAAGCTCAAGGTGTACGGTTATATCGGCTTTTCGTGGCTAGGCGGGGACACCATCTGGACCAGAGTTCCCTCCAAATCGCAGTAGTTAGAGGCCCTCCACAGCCTCCCAGTAGCGGTCTTCAGGCTCCAGTTTTTTGATGTGCTCCCTGAGCACTTCGCCACCCACCGGGTGGCCCCTTCCCCGATCGCGGCGGATGAGCTCCATCAGCGGCAAGGCCGGGAAGTAATGCACAGACATCTCCGTGACCCCCTGATCCCGCAACCACTGTGCTTTTTTTGCCAGATCCGCGACATCCAGATGGGTATCGGCAAGGACAAGGACATCGTGCGTACCGATGGCACCCCGCACCTGCTGTTCCCAAAGCTGCTGGACCTTACCTTCCAGGGCAGGATTCCACGCCGGCCAGGAAAACCCTCCCTCGCCCTTCCCTTCGTGCAGGGAAACCCGGATCCCGTCTCTTTCGATGATGGCGATACGCAACCCCGTATAACGGGACTGCACCGATTGGGCCCAGGTGCTTTTACCAGAGGCCGCGGTGCCCACGGTGAAAATGACCAATGGAGATGTTTTCAAATCAGGCATCCGCCCGAATCGGGAATAGTCCGAACCGCCCGAAAATCCGCCCGGTTGCGGCAAGGCCCATAGTCACTGCGGTGTTCATATCATTTCCTATCGCTGATGATTCCGGAATGGGTGCGCAGAGCATCCATGCCGCAAGCATCGCCGTCCCGACCTGGACTCTATCACATCCAGGGCTCCTGCCGGCGGGGTGGACGGTCGTCGTCAAAACTATCGCCATTGCCACTCATGACCGCCCAGATCAGCGCGGCAATCCAGCCGAGGACGGTCCAGCCGAGCAACAGATCCAGCAGGGTGATGGGTATCCGGTGCGGGCTACCCATGCTCCAGGCCATCAGAGCGGGTAACACGTACACGCCTATCGCCACGATGAAGGCGACCATCAGTAACGCCACAAAACCGGCGCGGCTGTCGGTAATCCAGTGCAACATGGGGGTTCCTTTCTGTTTACGCACCAATCATATAGCTGATTTGAGCAGATTGGCACCCCTGGAAGGGGTCTGATACCCGTTCCCCCCAATAAAAAAGGAGCCCGAAGGCCCCTTTGCACTAATTTAGGGAAGTTCCCCTTAGTAACCTTTCTTGGCTGAGGCTTTTTTCACAGGAGCCTTGTGCGCTACGGCCTTATGCGCGACGGCCTTGTGCGTGGCCACTTTGGCTGGGTGTTTCGCCGGAGTCTTGGCTGGCGTCGCCGCAAAGGCGGTGGAAACTGCGAAGGCAGACATCACGACAATAGCAATAGCAGAAGTTTTCATGGACATGTTGCTTACTCCTCAAGGTTGAAACTGCGAATCTGCAATATCAATATTCATGCCAACCCAAATAACCCTTGTTTTTATAGGAGTTCTGCGAAATTTGGGTGATATTTTCTGCCGTAAAACTGTCCGGTGTCAGCGACAGAAAACTATCCATCCCTCTTATAATAATGGAAAATCACATAGTTGCTTTGTCGCGAATCCGCCATACGCCTGTTTCCGATGCGCCAGGCTTATCCCAGCCCATATGCAGCTACGATCCACTCTATGACCTTTTGCACTCTTCCGCCTCATAGCCTTCCTCCCTGACCACAGCGATCAGCGTGGCGGTGTCCGCCAGACCATGCACCACGGCTTCTCCTGGCGCCAGCGTAACGTCCGCTTTTTCCACACCAGGTATGCCTTCCAGCGCCTTGGTCACGGCCTGCGCGCAGTGTCCGCAGGTCATGCCGGTGATCTTTAGTCTGATATCGCTCATGGGTTCACTCCTCCTGTTGGAAATTAGGTGTAAAGAAATTCATGAAACCGCCCGTATGAACTGTCATTCGATTGCGCAGGAGGTCAGTCATGTGCCGGAGTAAAGCCTCAGCCACGGATAACCACTGATACCCTGCGCATAACTCACCACCAGACCATGGTAAACATTGAAGCTTGGTGTAATGTCAAGAACCCAGGCTCTTGCCTGTTGACCAGATAGTATCGAATCCGACGTACAGGCGTGAAAAAGGAATGTCCCGGTCCAATCAGGATGTACCACCCAGATCAGCCCTGGATTGGCCCATAAAATTAAAGGCGCCCAGCAAAACATGCTAAGTGCCTGATTCTTTTGGCTCCCCGGGACAGGCTCGAACTGCCGACCTAGTGATTAACAGTCTCAAAGCCGGGCATTTATGGCGTTTTATCTACCCCCATGTATCTTGACGTATCAATCACTTAGTCACATACTACCTTTACCGACATTGACCGATTTACCGCTAAAAGGTTAGCACTGGGTTAGCCCAGCTAACTGGATTCAGTGGGTCCAAACAGTGCAGCGGGCTAACCGTGAAGTTGTTTGATTATAGATAGTTACACACGAACCCGGCCTAATGATGGAAAATCAAAAGGCCCAAAAGTCGCAAGGAGCACGCCATGCCCGAAAAGATGTAGTTCACCAAGGCCCGCATAGCGGCGCTGGAGCCTGTCCCCGGCAAACGGATCACCGTCTATGACCTGGAACAGAAGGGACTCTGTATCCGCGTTACACCAGCCGGAGCCAAGGCGTTCTATTGCGTCCGCAAGGTGGAGGGCAAAGTGGAGTGGGTACGCATAGGCGACGCCACCACGGTGACCATTGAGACGGCCCGGAACACTACCGCGAAGATCGTCAACGATATTGCCGCAGGAACCAACCCCGCCGAGCAGAAGCGTATCAGGAAGGCGGAGATGGCATTCTCTGACCTGTTCAGCGAGAGGGTGAAGGACTGCCGCGCCAAGGGTAAAAAGAGCCTGAACAAAGATCAGGACAACTACCGCTTGCACCTGCAAGGACTGGCCCGCAAGAAGCTATCAGACATTCAGCGTAACGAGATACGCAAGCTGCACTCCACCCTTTCGGTAAAGTCTGGGAAGTTTCTTGCAAATCGCGTCTTGGCATTGGTTAGGGCTATGTTCAACTTCTGTATCAAGGTGCTGGACATACCTAACCTGGCCAACCCCGCAGCCGGGCTAAAGATGAACCGGGAGGAAAGCCGGGATCGTCGCCTGCACCCCGATGAGATGCCGCGGTTCTTTGAAGCATTGGCCGCCGAGGAAAACCCCGATATGCGCGATTACGTCATGCTCTCGCTGCTGACCGGAGCGCGTCGCTCCAATGTGCAAGCGATGGCCTGGCAGGAGATCAATCTGGAGCGCAGGACGTGGACTATCCCTGGCTCCAAGGCCAAGGCTAAAGACAATATCGCCGTCCCCCTGACCGATGCCGCCATTGACGTGCTCAAGGCCCGCGCAGAGGCCAGCGGAGCACAAGGATGGGTATTCCCCGGCGCTGGCAAGACAGGCCACCTTGTAGAGCCTAAAAAGGGCTGGCAACGGCTATTGCAGCGGGCAGGTATCGAGGACTTGCGCTTGCATGACTTGCGCCGTTCCCTTGCGTCATTCCAGATTGATGCAGGTGTCAGCCTGGCCGTTATCGGGAAAGGCTTAGGGCACCACTCGCAACAGACCACCGCCGTCTATGCACGGCTGGCGCAAGACCCGGTTGCCGATGCCTGGCAGAAAGGCACCGACGCCATTCTGGTGGCTGCTGGACGCAAGAAAACTGCCGAGGTTGTGCCTTTGAAGAAATTGCCCGGCCATCGCAAAAGTGCTATCTGAGAGATACGCGCCACGGAGGTTTTACAATGACTCTCATATCAGAACTGAAAGAGCAATGGATGAAAAACCCCGCGTTCAAGGCAGAATACGACGCGCTGGAGGATGACTTCAGCCTTGCCCGCGAGTTGATCGAGGCCCGGACCCGCGCTGGGCTGTCGCAAGCGGAATTAGCGCAACGTATGGGCACCACACAATCCGCTATTGCCCGTCTGGAAAGTGGCAAGGCCCCGCCGTCCATGCGAACCATTGCGCGTATCGCCGCCGCTACCGGCACCCGCGCCGTAGTACGGCTGGAGCCGCGCCAGTGAGGTGGAAAAGCCGCTAATGCCGACGATCCTGAGACATGGGCCATACCGCTTTTATTTCTACAGTCATGAGCCGAACGAGCCACCCCATGTGCATATCGACTGTGGGAATCAGTCGGCTAAGTTCTGGCTGGAGCCTGTCGCCTTGGCGCGGGATATGGGTTATGCCGCACACCAATTGCGGGAGTTACGGGAGTTAATCGAGTTACATCACATAGAACTGCTGGAGGCATGGCATGGGTATTTTGGCACCAAGCGCCGATGAGCGCGTCGCAGACGTACAGATCGCCGATGACACGTTAACCGTGCGGCTCATGGATGGGCGCAGCATATCGGTCCCCCTTGAATGGTACCCCCGCCTTGCCCATGCCAGCGCCAAGGCCCGCGCCGTCTGGGAAGTTGCGGGGGGCGGCTATGGCATCCATTGGCCGGAGATTGATGAGGACTTGAGCACCGAGGGACTGCTGAGAGGCGCACCCGCACCGCGAGGGGTGGCATGATTCTACATATCACCGAAGCAACAGCCCTCCCCGGCCATCGCCTGCACGTCCGATTCAGTAACGGACAGGAGGGCGATGTGGACCTGTCCCGAGAACTCACAGGCCCGGTATTCGACGCATTGCGGGATGATGACCTGTTCAGCCGGGTAGAGGTCCACAGTCTGTTCCATACCGTGACATGGCCAAACGGCGCAGACTTGGCACCCGAATATCTGCTGGACCTGTTACAGCATCAGCAAGGGCACGCGGCATGAAAACCGACTATGACGCTACCGATGACATTCTGGTGCTCCACTTCACCGATAAGCCGGTCAGCCGCGAAGTGTCGCAAGATTGGAATCTGAATATTGCCTATGCCGATGACAGAAGCATTGTGGAGATCGTGATAATCGACGCTAAAGCATCCGGCGCACGGTCCGTACACCTGTCGCTGCAATTGAGGGATAAACAATGAAAGCAGGATACATCTTCATTATTCTGGTCGGGGTCATTTCTTCGCCGTTTCTTTATATCTATGGCTATGAACCTATCGCCTATGCGCCTCCCAGGGTAGCTCCATCCGAGTGTTTCTCTAAAGCCACAAGTAGCACGATAGCGCCTCTGGTAAAAAAATTGGTTGCAAATGGCCTTACGGCTCTTACAGGTGATAATCGGTGGTACGGCAATGGTCCTTTTGTCAAAGGCCTTGATATATCAGAATCCCTTCCTGAAGTGGAAACCATAAATAGTAACAACGGTTCTGTTACTTGTGAAGCGACATTCACCGCTTCCGGCAAGGGGATGATAACGTCGTCATCAAGTGGATATTTTACGATTTTCAAAACCCCCGCTGGGGACGTCTACCAAACTTCAGGCCAGTTGCCAGAAGCACTCGCCCATAAAATCCGTGCCGGGTTGCCTTGTTACATGGGCGGATGCTCTAACCATTAGCAGCATAAGTTTCACCGCCATGCCCTAGGGTAGCTCCCGAAAGGCCGGAACCTTCATCGGCTTGGGCATGGCACCTATTCAATGAAGGAAGCGCATGAGAAGGAGCGCATGATATGGCCGATGCTGATAAAGACGATTGGTGGAAAGGGCTTTATCTCTATGGGGGGAGCGACGGAGCATGTGATGCCTTCGACGACCCCGGAAACAATCCGTGGGCATCCCTGAAAATCATTCAGAAAAAACTGGCCGATGGCAAGCCTCTGCCCCACGATTATGCCAAATGGCTTGGAGAGGCTATAAGACTGAGCGACGAGGACCCGGACAAGTTTTCATCGCTTCTGGGTATCAAAAAGAAGCAAGGCAAGCCGTCGTCATTCCCTCCAGACGCATGGCTGCAATACGGCCAACTTATCCATGCCCGGATGGCGCAAGGCATGTCACCTGAGGAGGCCATTGATAACGTCCTTGACGAATATCTGGACAACCCGCCCGACCGGCGCACCCTGCAAAGATGGCGGGATCGTTACCGCGCCGCAGTGGAGGCCGAAGTGGAAGTCGAATGGGGAGACCAGGCCGTGACATAAACCACCGACTTACGCGCATACCTGCCTTAAATATCCCCGCATCATGGCCTCACATTATCCCTGAATGTGAGGCAACACCCATGCAGACGAACACCGAATCAGTCGCCCCGATTGTCGCAGAGATTGGCCGCCCCCTGGGCTATCCGCCCGAAGCCATCCCCACACAGATTGACGAAAAGCGCACCGCCGAAGTGCTGGGCGTCAAAGTCTCCACCCTGACCAACTGGCGCACGACTGGCCGCTACGCGCTCCCTTACATAAAAGTTGGCCGCCTTGTCCGTTACCGCGTCGCTGACCTTGCCGCCTGGATCGCCAAGCGGCGCACCGGCATGGAGGGCTGACCATGCAGCCACAAAAAAGCCGCCCCGGAGCAGGGACGGCATACGCAACAACATCACAATCCAATGATAGCCCGGTTGATCGAGTCCTGCACCGCCTGGAGAAGGTAAAGCGCACAGCGCCAGACAAGTGGGTTGCCCTCTGTCCTGCCCATGACGACCGCAGGCCATCGCTTTCCATCAGGGAGGCCGATGATGGCCGAGTACTTCTCAAGTGCTGGAGCGGGTGCGGAGCCGCTGAGATCACAGGCGCTCTAAATCTGGATATGGCTGATTTATTCCCCGGCGACCGGCGCAGCCTTGTCGACCACGGCACCAGCCCCATGCGGCGTCCATTTGATTATCGGGACGCCTTGACCGGCATCGCGCATGAAGCCACCGTCGCCCGGTTGATCGTCGAGGCCGTCAATCGTGGTGAGGCGATGGACGCGGGATCCCTGGACCGTCTGGCGCTGGCCGAGGAGCGAATCGACGACGCCCTACGCGCTGCTGGTGGTGTTCCATGAGTACGCTATGGGATGAGGCTGCCGCAGAAATCTACCAGGCCGAAGACGCAACGGACCAGATTACCCCGCCCCCGGTTCCTGATACCGACGCCATGCTGTGCGGCATTATTGGCGAGATCGCCCGCGCTGGATCGGACGGCAAAGAGGTCCACCCCGTCGCCGTCGCCGCCGCCTGTCTGTCCTGGCTGTCTGCAGAGATTGGCCCGGACATCTATCTGCCGATTGGCGACACCAGGCACCACGTCAACCTGTTCACGCTCCACATAGGCCGCTCTGCCCGAGGTGGCAAGGGCGAGTCGCTGGGATTGGTCAGACGCATCCGTCATGCCATCACCGGCGACCGTGAAGACCACCCTTGTGGGCAGATGCACAACGGTGGCTTATCGAGCCGTGAGGGGCTGGCCGGATCGGTTCACGATGGTTACAGACAGGGTAAAGAGGAAGTGCCTGCCGTGGATGATAAACGGCTCTGGATCGTGGAGGCTGAGTTCAGCAACGTGCTGGCGCAGGGCAAGCGCGAAGGCAACACCCTGCTGCCCGCATTGCGGGACGTGTGGGACGGCGGAAATATCCAACCACTGACCAAGGGTAGGGGCATGTGGTCAACGCATCCGCACATTGCGCTGCACGGCAACATCACCCCCGGCGAACTACAGGCCCGCATTGAGGCCAGAGAGATCAACGGCGGGACGTTCAATCGCATCCTGATGGTATGGGCGGAACGCACTTGTATGGTGGCCTTGCCGGAGCCTACAGACACCAGTGTTGTGGCCGGTTTTGCCCGGCGCATCGAGGATGCTATCAGGTGGGCGAAGGGCGGTTATCCCACGACCAGAGACAGCCGCAAGGCCTCCATGACCCCCGCGGCCGCACAGTTATGGCTGTCGCTCTACTCGGATTTGAAACGCCCGCACCCCGCTGGCGATTTGGTGGCCGCAGCTACGGAGCGTAGAGCACCAATCTGCCTACGCATCGCGCTGATACATGCCATCCTGGAAAAGTCCCTGATGATTACCCCGGATCATATCCGCGTCGGCTACGCCTGGGCGCAATACGGCGCTGCCACCGCTGCCTACGTGCTGGCGGGCATGAGTGGGCAGGCCAGAGACACCGACCGCGAACACAAGGTGCTGGCGTTTCTGGACAAGCAGCCGGGTCAAGAGGCGGATCGCCGGACCCTAATCAACACTTGTTTCAAGAAGCATATCGACGCGAAAGACCTTGATCGAGTGCTGAGCCCGCTTGTGGAAGATGGGGCACTGCACCGCCGCGAAGTAGACCCAAAAGCGGGAGGCCGAAAGCGCGTCATTTACTCATTGCAGCGCGCGGACAATGCGGACAATGCGGACAATCAACAACGGCGGGGCTTTTGCCATGCGGACATCGACGCGGACAATGCGGACAATGAAATTCCACCGGTTCAAAGTCCGCAAAGTCCGCACGATGTCCGCAACGCTGAAAGGCTTGTAAATGCTCATTGTCCGCAAAGTCCGCAAAGTCCGCACACGTCAATAGAAAATTGCCCCCAATGCGATGGGGCAGGGTGTCCACTCTGCTGTACCGACGACGACACCCTTATTGGGGGGTGAGGGATGACCCCCGCCGAGGTCATCACCGAGATCGTGCACCTCGGTGGCAAAATCTGGCCCGATGGCGACCGCCTCAAGTTCCGGGACGTGCCCGCCCGTCTGGTCCCCGCCATCCGTGACCACAAAGCCGCGCTGCTGGCGCTGCTGAAGGACGCACAGACGGATCAACGTAGCACACCGTCTGCCAGCGTCGCCCCTGAGCCAGCTATGGCCCCGCAATCAGCGCCAGCGCATGTCTATTGTCGGGATTGCGCAAAGTTCCGTCCGGGCATCCAGAGGTTGTCGGTAGGCGCGTGTACTGCCTCGGTGACAGGTCAGCCACCAGCCGGTGGCCATGGAGACTATCGGGCGTGCTACCCCACAGCACCGCGAAGCTGTCCCGATTACAGGGGGAGCGAGACATGAATCAAAACGTTGTTGCGGCACTGGACGCACTGTTACAAAATCCAGAACTGCTGGAATGGGCCTATGCTCGCGTACAGGAAGCACAAGAATGGCTACAGGTGGGCGATGCCGAGTCTATCCGGCTTGCGCTGGAATCCGCTGAAGGCATTCTGTGGTGTCTGCTTCCACTTCCAGACGAAAAAGCCGAATGGAAAGCCAACCTGCACCGCGAAGCCGCCACCAGGCGCGCAGCACGCATTGCGTTTCTACGGTCCCGACACCCGAAGTGACCCTTTATTTAACCACCCCGCCCCCTACGATGCAGCACAGGGCATTCTTGGGGCCTTCCTGAGCGTTCTACGGGGGTGGCGTGAATCCACCATGCTGGGATGGCATGAATCCGTATTTTCTAAAACGAGTCTGTATTTATAACCTATTCATTATTCAATTAGTTACGCAAGTATTTGCATATAAATACCACATTACAGCGCCATGTTGGAAAACCGGGTTTTGGGTTTAGTTCGTGAGGGGTTCAGACATCACGTTATACAGTGCCCTAACAACGAAACCCCCTCCCGGTCCAGCTCTGTACTAAGCCCGGCATTAGAATCGCTCTTTCCCACACCCGGTCTATCTTTCGCTTTAGTTCGGCCCATGTCACCCGCAAGCCTCAATATGGACTGAACTCTAACACTTGTTTTTTAAATTCCGAGTAAGACAATCCAGTGGGCGGTGGGAACGGTGCTGACTCTTCAATCGAAGCAATTATTGCTGAATCAAATTGTGCACTTCCACTGGACTGGATGATCGCAGGTTCACCTTCTAGCTGACCTTGCGGTGAGAGTTCGATGCTTACCTGACAATAAAGGCTTTGCCCAAAACCGACAAGGCCGAGGCCATACTGAATATAGTGCCTGACACTGTGCCTAATTGAGTGGTCGTAAATACGTAATTGAGCAGCTTCTGCTGCTTGCTTGGCTTGCTTGGCTTGCTCCTTTGCTTGCTTGGCTTGCTCCTCTGCATTGGCCTCGGCCTGTAGCTTAATAATGGCTGGATTCTCTACATATGCAGATAAATAACCTACTTCCGGTATAACTCTAATCGCTCCGCCAGCATCCGTGTACCGAAACGCTCCGACTCCAACCACCACACTATACGGAATATTAGGATACTTCTCTTGCCTATTAAATATCAGCATAAGCGCATTCCCCTGCACCATCTCCGCATGTCTGCTAACAAGCTGGGATACTCTGGTGGGATACAGCGCGTAACACTTTCCCTTCACATTATACGGAGACGTGGAAAATAACTGGTACGTCGGAAAAATCTTACCACCACACACCTGGTTGACCTTCGCTTCGTACCGAATATAAGCGTCCGATGCTACGCTCACTATCGGAACAAAAAGCAGCGCCGCAACCCCCGCTGCTGACCATCCTGCCCAGCGTGTTATATGCCCCATGCTTCACCATCCTTTATCATGCTTTCCTTGGACTATAGCGGGATGGGCGGCAATCTGGCAATGCGGGATAAGGAACTGGCCGTTTTTCTTAAATCGCAAATTTCCGCGAGTGGGTCTACCCACCCGATACCGCAAAACGGGATTGCTGGCCCCGGCCCCCATCCCCCGCATTATGTGGGTGTCACAACACCTGTCACCGGGACGATATACGGACCCACTGACTAACTCCCCCATGGGGGACTGGCCGGGGGATTGGCCGTAAAAAAGGGGCAATATCAGGCAATGACGGGAAGCAGCGCATGGTGTAACATCTTGTTCGTTCCCCCGTCCCGTCCGCCCACCAATGGAGGGAAACAAATGCTTACCCAATGCCCGGATTGCGGACAATCCGTATCCACCGAGGCGCCCGCCTGCCCGCACTGCGGCAAACCAAATCTCAATGCTCAGGGACCCAATGCTGAGATAAAAAAAGCTCAGGCAGCCGTCCAGGTAGCCACTGGCGAAGTTGTGATTGCGGCAAACGGCTGTCTTACGTTTTTTTTCGCTTGGCTTCTTTTGTGCTTTCTTGGCCCTATAGGGTTTTTGATAGACTTTATCGCATTCCCATCCATGCGGCGCATGCTATCGTACTTCCTTCTGGCAATTGGAGTTGTCGGGATTCTCTTGGCGTCTCTGACTACAGGCACAACAAGGGAAGCCGGGGCGGTCATAGGTTTAGGCTTTTCAATCGCCGCCTTTATCTCTTTTGCTGTTACAAGGTATCTGGCCGCGCGGAACCCGCGAAAGGCTTCACGCTAGGGCCTCCCGCTGAAATCGAAACGTAACCCCATGAATGGCCGTCTTGCCATGCTTGGCACTTTTAACCCCATGAATGATGCACCCATGACCCCATTCACCTGTCACCGTGACGACCGGATCGCGGCTGGGCGGAATAGGCCCGGCTAACCCGTTTTCCCTTCTGAGGTTGGATATAGGTTGGATGGAAAAAATGAAGACACCTAGCAAGTTGCGCTAAGTGCCTGATTCTTTTGGCTCCCCGGGACAGGCTCGAACTGCCGACCTAGTGATTAACAGTCACCCGCTCTACCGACTGAGCTACCGGGGAAAAGTGCGCGTATCCTAGCCTTCTGTGCAACGTGCGTCAAGAACTGCTGCAGAACCGGAACTGTACTTCAGCAAACGGCCAGAACTTCCCCTTGCCAAACTGTCACATTTGGGCTATCTACTTTTCATAGAGAAAAGAAGGGGGAAGAGGACGATGCGAAAGCAACGCGTTATGTCACCTGTGGGTTCAGTGAAGCGTGGGGGCGGACTTCTGCTGTTGCTGACCATGGCCCTCAGCGGCTGTGCCACCATGACGCCGCCGCCAGCAGACCATTCTTCCAATAACGCATCATCCGCTTACGACAATCGCGCGGAAACCACCGTACTCGATGCCGTGCTCGTGCATACGATCGCAGAGATTGGCAAGCCTTATCAATGGGGTGGAGATAACCCTCGGACGGGATTCGATTGCAGCGGATTCATTCAGTATGTGTTGCGCCGCGCCGGCGTAAACATTCCCCGAACCTCTTTTGCCCAGGCGGCCGCCCTGCCTTCGGTAAACCCCAGGCGCATTCGTCCTGGTGATCTGGTATTTTTCAACACCATGGGTCAGCCCTTCTCCCATGTCGGCATCTATATCGGCGGCAATCAGTTCGTCAGCGCTCTGAACCCCCGTCAGGGTGTGGCGGTACAAAGCTTGCGAATTCCTTACTGGGCGGAGCGTCTGGATGGTGTGCGGCGTCCCATGCCCCCTGAACTGTTGGCGATGCGGGCCCCTTGACCCGGCCATTTCAATCGAATATTTCCGGAATCTTCGTGGGTGAAAATGTCATGCGTAAAAAATGGGCCTTACTTCCGAAGACGATACTGGCGGCCTGCATAGCCGCAGCCTCATCGGCCTGTGCGACCAATGTCGGCACGGTGAATCCGCCGGTGCAGCCAGTGGTCACAGCACCAACCCCGCTGCCGCTGTCTGCGGCACCCGTGCCCGAGCAACCCAGCGCCGCGCTCACCCCGAAGGCCGGCAGTACCTGTGTCAGTAATGTGGCATTCCAGCATTTCCCGCTCCGATATCAGCAACGCCTGCAGGAAATCGCCTGCCACCTGCAGGTGCGGGATGGCCTGCCCGCCGGCTATGTGATTCCTGCCCTGCAAAACGCCCGTTTCAATGCCCGCGCAGTGGAAATGATGACGCCCCCACCCCCTTCCGTCGCTCCCGCGACACCCTCTCCATGGTGGCGTTATCGGGATCGTTTTTTGCAGCGAAACCGCCTGGACCGTGGTGTACAGTTCTGGCGCGATCACGCCGCGTTACTGCAAGCCGTCAGTCAAAAATACGGGGTTCCCGGACCGATCCTGATGGGTATCCTGAATATCGAAACCGGTTTCGGGACTTTTCTGGGCAATTTTTCCGTGCTCAACAGCAATTTGAGCCTGGCATTGGCATTACCGGGGCGGCGCCGGTTTTTTCTGCATCAAACCGCGGAAACCCTGAAGCTCGCGCAGCGGTTGGGCGTCCCTCCGGGGACACTCCAGGGTTCACAGGCGGGTGCCATGGGCATGTCCCAGTTTCTCGCCAGCAGTTACCTGCGCTATGGGGTCACATGGAATGATCCACCCGGCGGGCCGATGCCCAACCTGTGGCACTCACCTGCCGACGTCCTCGCTTCTACCGCCAACTTCTTCCGTGGCCACGGCTGGCGGCCGGGACAGCCGGTGCTGAGCCGAGTCTCCGGCAATCGGAGGACGAACGTAGCGCCATTCCTGCAAGGCAAGCACCCGCTCGCGCAACTACGCGCCGCCGGCATCCGTCCGGAGGCGCCTTCAGGACTTCCGGGATCCACGCCCGTAGGCCTGCTGCGTCTGCAGACAGAGCACGGCCCGACCCTGTTCATCGCCTACCCGAATTTCTACGCCATCATGGGCTACAACCCGAATACCTATTACTCGGCAACCGTATGGGCCTATGCCGAGGCGATCAGACGGATTATCAACGGCTGATCCGGAGCCACCCCTGTGCTAATATGATGCCTTCCGTTTCCAGAAGGCAGGGGTCCGGTGTGGGTTTGGAGAAATCGGGATTGCAGTCGGTTGATCAGGTCATTCGCGCGCGTTGGGTAGTGCCGGTTCGCCCGCGCATCGTGCTCCACGATCACGCGCTGGCGGTACGGGATGGGCGTATCGTTGCCATCGGTCCCGCCGCAGAAATACTCACGCGCTACATGGCGGCCAGCATGGTCCACCTCGACCAACATGTCCTGATGCCCGGACTGGTTAATGCCCATACCCATGCGGCCATGACCCTGATGCGCGGACTCGCGGATGACCTTCCGCTGATGACGTGGCTGAACGCACATATCTGGCCTGTGGAAGGTCGTTTTGTCAGCCCCGGATTTGTGGCCATGGGTACCGAACTGGCTGTTGCAGAGATGCTGCGCGGCGGTACCACCACCTTCAATGACATGTATTTCTTCCCGGAAGCCGCAGCGGAGGTTGCCCAGCGCATGGGCATGCGGGCTACCATCGGACATGTCGTCATCGACCTCCCCACGGCTTACGCGGCGAACGCCGACGTCTGTCTGCAATTGGCTGCAGACTGGTTGCCGCGCCTGCGCCGGATGCCACTTATCCACCAGAGCATCGCGCCCCACGCGCCGTACACGGTGGGCGACGCGGGGCTCTGCGGCGCGCGCGATCTGGCCGCCAGCGAAAAACTGCCCCTGCATATGCACGTCCACGAGACAGCGTATGAAATCGATGAGGCCATCGCCCAAGACGGCATGCGACCGCTGGCGCGGCTGGCCCGGCTGGGGCTATTGAATCAGCACTTTCTTGCCGTCCACATGACCCGGTTGAATGAAGAGGACCTGGCTATCTGCCGGAATAGCGGCCTGCAGGTAGCCCACTGCCCCGAATCCAATCTGAAGCTGGCCTCGGGAATGGCACCGGTGGCTACCCTGCGCAAACAGGGCACCCCCCTGGCGATTGGTACCGATGGCGCGGCCAGCAACAACGACCTCGACATGCTGGGTGAATTGCGCACCGCAGCCTTGCTGGCGAAAGGCGTGAGTGGGGACCCCACCGCTTTCCCCGCCTGGGAGGCCTTGGAGGCTGCAACCCTGGGAGGCGCCGAAGCCATCGGCTGGGGCGCGGAAACGGGCAGCCTGGAACCCGGCAAGGCCGCCGACTGCATCGCCATTGACCTGGATCATCCGGCCACTTTCCCGGTCTATGATCCGGTCTCGCAGGTGGTGTATTGTGCCGGCCGCGATCAGGTCAGCCATGTCTGGGTAAACGGTAATCCGCGTATTGTCGAAGGGCGAGCCGTGGATTGGGACACGCAGGAACTGTTCGCACGCGGCCGGGGCTGGGTAGAGCGCATTCGTGAAAAGGATAGTGACAGATGAATAGTGATCAGACTGAAGTCAACAAATTCGACGCCCTCTCCGGCCAGTGGTGGGATACCGATGGGCCATTTCGTACCCTGCATGAAATCAACCCATTGCGCCTGGAGTTTATCGCCAGAGGCTGTGGCGGGCTGGCGGGCAAAAAGGTGCTCGACGTGGGTACCGGGGGCGGGATCCTCGCCGAAGCCATGGCGCGTCAGGGGGCGGAGGTTACCGGGATCGATCTCGCGGAGGACGGCTTGGACGTGGCGCGCGCCCATGCGGATGCCAACCATCTCCACATCGACTATCGGCAGATTGCCGTCGAGGATCTGGCCACGGAAAAACCGGGGTATTACGAGGTGGTGACCTGCATGGAAATGCTGGAGCATGTGCCGGACCCTGCCGCCGTGGTGGATGCCTGCGCCCGCATGCTGCGTGCCGGCGGTGATGCCTTTTTTGCCACCCTCAATCGCGGCCCCAAAAGCTATCTGATGGCCGTAGTTGGTGCCGAATACGTGCTTGGGCTGCTCCCGCGCGGAACCCACGACTATCGGAAGTTCATCCGGCCCAGCGAGTTGCTGGCCATGGCCCACCAAAGCCATCTGCAGACCATGGCCCTCAAGGGCATGCACTTTGACCCGATCCGCCACCGCGCACGTCTGAGCGATGATGTCAACGTCAACTACCTGAGCCATGCGCGCAAAGCGACTCCTGATGCCTGAGTTGGCGGCAGTACTATTCGATCTCGATGGCACGCTGGTAGATACCGCCCCTGATCTCGGTGCCGCCGCCAACCGGATGCGCACCAATCGCGGGCTAGCGGCAGTACCCCTGGAAATGCTCCGCCCGGTCGCTTCCCAGGGTGCCCGCGGCCTTTTGCGGGTAGCTTTTCAGGTACAGCCGGAGGACCCGGATTTTGCGCCCCTGCGAGCGGAGTTTCTGGAGATTTATGCCGCTCATATCTGCGAGCGGAGCACCCTTTTTCCGGGCATGGCAAAAGCACTGACGACCCTGTCGGAGCGCGGAATGGTATGGGGCATTGTGACCAATAAACCGGAGTTTCTCACCCTGCCTTTGCTGAGCGCGCTCAAACTGCCCGTTGCCCCCGCCGCCGTCGTCAGCGGCGACACGACGACGCACGCCAAGCCTGATCCACTGCCGGTCACCCGCGCCCTCGCCGAGATGGGGGCCAGCGCGGCCCACAGCCTCATGATCGGCGACGATCCACGCGATATGGCGGCCGGTAGAGGCGCGGGAACCCGCTGCTGGGCAGCGGCCTGGGGCTATCTCGAGGCCGGTAACGACCCGCAGCACTGGGGTGCCGACCAAATCATCCAGCGTAGTGAACAGTTAGAGTTCGCCCTTCTCCATTTCGACGCCCCCGAGTAAAACCGGATGCCCTGGGCTGCGGGTAATCTGCAGAAGCGCCGCAGTCAGTATCAGGATACCCCCGAACGACTCGACGAGCGTCGGAGCTTCCCCGGCCAACCACCAGGCCGATAGTGCGCCCGCGATAACCTCAAAAGGCATGATCACCGCCGAAACGCTCACCGGCATCCGCGCGACACCGAATTGCACCGCCACCGTCGCCCCGGCAATCCACAGCCAGGAAAAGGCCAGCAAATAACCATATTCCGGCAGGGGTAGTGCCGGTAACCGCTGAAAAAGCGCAAAAGGCAAGGCAAGCAGCACACAGCCCCACCATACGGCAGTGGCACGATGCACATCACCGAGTGCCGTGTCCGCACGCAGAATGACATTGCTCAGGGCGAAGGCGAGGCCGGAAGAGATGGCAAGCAAGTCATTCATATCGAGGTCCGCAAAAGAAAACCCCCGGCCATTGCTGACCACCAGAGCCGACCCGGCTACCGCCAGCAGGGCCGCAAGGACGCCGCGCCAGCCGATCGCCTCTTTCAAAAAAATCCGTGCGGAAAAAATGGCCCAAACCGGTGAAAGATAAAAGAGCAGCAAAATACGGACGACCTCTCCATGCACCAGCGCCAGCATGAAGGCCACATTGGTCCAGCCACCGAGCAGGAACAGTCCGACCAGGGTGCGTCCGTGCTGCCGCAGCTCATGACGACGACGCCAGGACCACAACCCGGCTGGAAGCGCCAGCACTAGGTAAACGGTAAAAATCAGCCACGCGCCGTGCAGGCCCGCTCCATGAAAATAGCGGAGCGGCCACCAGAGTACGCCCCATAGGCTGGAACCGAGCAGCAGGGCGACGGCGGGAAAGCTCTGGCGGAGCGCAGGGGCGGGCTGGCTGTTCTGGTGAATATCGGTGGTCCCATCTGGAAAAAGGCGATTTCAATCCCGCCGCATTGTCCTGCATAACCCGGCAAAATCCCAGCCCTTTGGCGTCATGCGGAATCCGGCGGGGCGCTCCAGGAAAGTTTCGGGGCTTGTCATCACTGCCGTCCTTGCCCCAGAATCGCGTCCTATGAAGACAGATTCCATGAATCCCCTGCTGGAGACCTTGCAGGCCTATCCTTTCGAGCGCTTGCGCGCGCTGCTGGCAGGAACAACACCGCCAGCAAAGGAGCCCATCGACTTCTCCATCGGTGAACCACGCCACCCGGCGCCAGCCATAGTCAGTGAAGCGATCATCGAGCACCTGCATGGTCTCGCCGAGTATCCCAAGGTGCTGGGCGACCTGTGTTTGCGCCGGACCATTGCGGACTGGGCCACCCGGCGCTTTGCCTTGCCTGCCGGTTTTCTGGATCCGGAGCGGCACATCATCCCCGCCAACGGCAGCCGCGAGGCCCTGTTCAGTATCGCGCAAGCGGTGCTGCCGCCTTGTCAGGCCCCCAAACCCCTGGTCTTGTTACCCAACCCCTTCTATCAGATCTATGAAGGAGCCGCTCTGCTGGCGGGCGCGGAACCCTATTATCTGAACTGCGATGCGAGCGGGCAGCCGAACTTTCTCGCGGTAGAGGAATCGGTCTGGGCACGCTGCGCGTTGCTCTATATCAACTCGCCCCATAATCCCACGGGGGCGACCCTATCACTGGAAACACTGGGCTGGCTGACCCGCAAAGCCCGGCAACATGGTTTCGTGCTCGCCGCCGATGAGTGCTATAGCGAACTGTATCCCGAAGGACAGGCACCCGCCGGTATTCTGGCGGCGGCGGCAGCGACGGGCAGCCTGGCGCAGGTGCTGGCTTTTCACAGTCTCTCCAAGCGCTCCAGCATTCCCGGTGCGCGCAGTGGCTTTGTGGCGGGTGATGCCGATATTCTCAAGGCCTTCATTCGTTACCGCACCTATCTGGGTGCAACCACCCCACCCTTTATCCAGGCCGCAGCCATCACCGCCTGGCAGGACGAGCAGCACGTGCAGCACACGCGCGCCGATTATGCCCGCAAATTCGCCGCCGCCCATGATATTCTCGGTGCACTATTACCCATTGAGACACCCGCCGGCGGCTTTTATCTCTGGCCACGGGTGGGGGATGGCGAAGCCTTCGTTCGCGCCCTCTACGAGGCAGAGCATGTACGCTGTCTGCCCGGTGCTTATCTGGCGCGGGATGCCCACGGCGTCCACCCCGGTCAGGATCGGGTCCGCATCGCGCTGGTCGGCAGCCTGGAAGATTGCATCGAGGGTCTGCAGCGCATGCGTCGCTTTATGGAACAGCATCCCATTTGCACCATTGACAACTATTAATCAAGGAGTTCGTGTGAGCCAGAGTCTTGCCACCATTATCGACGCCGCCTGGGAAAACCGGGCGGAGATTTCCCCCAAGCAGGCTCCGGCTGAACTGCGGGAAGCCGTGCATCAGACCATCGAAGGGCTGGACAAGGGCGTCCTGCGGGTGGCCGAAAAGCGCGATGGCCAATGGGTTACCCATCAGTGGATCAAGAAGGCGGTGCTGCTCTCTTTCCGTTTGCAGGATAATGCCCGTATTTCGGGGGCCGAGACCAATTTTTACGACAAGGTGACGGGCAAGTTTGCCGACTATAACAGCAACGATTTTCGCACCGGCGGTTTTCGGGTAGTGCCACCCGCCACGGCGCGGCGCGGGGCCTTTATCGGTCGCAACTGTGTGCTGATGCCGTCTTTTGTCAATATCGGTGCCTATGTGGATGAGGGTACCATGGTGGACACCTGGGCTACCGTCGGATCCTGTGCCCAGATCGGCAAGAATGTGCATCTCTCGGGCGGTGTTGGCATCGGGGGCGTGCTGGAGCCCCTGCAGGCCAACCCCACCATCATCGAGGACAACTGCTTCATCGGTGCCCGCTCGGAAGTAGTGGAAGGCGTGATCGTTGAAGAGGGCTCGGTCATTTCCATGGGCGTCTTCATCGGCTCCAGCACGCGCATTTATGATCGTGCAACCGGCGAGATTACCTACGGACGGGTGCCCGCCGGTTCAGTGGTGGTCTCCGGCAGCTTGCCTTCCAAAGACGGCAGCTACAGCCTCTACTGCGCCGTCATCGTCAAGCAGGTGGATGCCAAAACCCTGGGGAAAGTCGGCATCAACGCCATTCTCCGTGACATCTGAGGGATCGCCCCGTGGGCAAGAGCGCCGTACTGGAACTGGCTGAAGACCTGATTTCCCGCCCTTCGGTGACCCCGGAGGATGCAGGCTGTCAGAATCTGATGATCGCTCGGCTGGAGGCTGTGGGTTTTCGGGTGACGCGTCTGCCTGCCAACGGGGTGGAGAATTTCTGGGCGGAGCGGGGTGGCGCCGGTCCACGACTTTGTTTTGCGGGGCATACGGATGTAGTCCCCAGCGGCCCACTCGCGGAATGGCAAAACGACCCCTTTCAGCCGGCGATCCGCGACGGCATGCTCTATGGGCGTGGCGCTGCTGACATGAAGGGCAGTCTCGCCGCCATGGTGGTCGCCGCGGAGCGTTTTGTCGCCCTGCATCCAGGGCATTCCGGTCGTCTGGCCTTCCTGATCACCTCCGATGAAGAAGGCATCGCCACCCACGGCACCCGCCATGTGGTGGACTGGCTGCAGGAGCATGGGGAGACCATAGACTGGTGCGTGGTAGGCGAGCCCTCCTCCGAAAAGGTGCTTGGGGACGTCATCAAAAATGGCCGACGCGGTTCGCTGAACGGGCGCCTGACGGTACACGGCATACAGGGCCATGTGGCTTACCCTGACAAGGCCGATAATCCCATCCACCGCGCCTTTCGCCCGCTCGCGGATCTCGTGGATCAGTCCTGGGATGCGGGGAACGATTTTTTCCCGCCCACCCGTTTGCAGTTCTCCAACATCCATGCGGGTACCGGGGCTAACAATGTCATTCCCGGCCAGTTGCAGGCGGATTTTAATTTCCGTTTTTCCACGGAGTCCACGCCGGAATCTCTGCAGGCGCGGGTTCACCAAATTCTTGACGCCTCCGCCATGCGCTATACCGTTGACTGGCAGTTGTCCGGTCCGCCCTTCTTTACCGCGCCGGGTCCCCTGGTAGCCGCCACCCAAAAGGCCTTGCAAGCCGTAGAACGGCACGAAGCCCGGCTCTCTACCGGCGGCGGCACCTCGGACGGACGCTTTATCGCCCAGTTGGGGGGGCAAGTCGTAGAACTCGGACCCGTCAATGCCACTATCCACAAGATCAACGAATGCGTGGCCGTTGCCGATCTGGAGCATCTGGCGCAGATCTATACGGAGATCATGGTGCATCTGCTGGGGACCGCGAATGGCCGTTAGTTGCGCACGCCGTACCGTCCATGTCGCGCTGGGGCTGTGGATGCTGGCACTGAGCGGCTGCGCAGGGATCTCGACATCACCCACTGCCAGCAGTGCGTCGTCGTCCGCCTCTGCGGCCTGCGCCACCCCTGCCCCTGATCTGCGCGCCGCCTATAACCGTCCTTACCAAGTTCACGGCCGTATCTATGCGCCGCTGAACAGCTCCGCCGGATATGCCGTGCGCGGCATGGCTTCCTGGTATGGTTGGGAGTCCGGCTCCACCACCGCCATGGGCACCCCTTTCCGGCCACGCGCCTTCAGTGCCGCCAGCCGGGATCTGCCGCTGCCGACCTGCGCACGGGTTACCAACCTCAGCAACGGCCGAAGTGTTATCGTGCTGGTCAATGATCGTGGCCCCTTTGTGGATGGCCGCGCGATGGATCTCTCCTACGGAGCGGCCGATGCCCTGGGGATGGCGGGGCAAGGCGTCGCCCCGGTGGAAATCGTGGCTCTGGCACCGGTGGCTGCGCCTCCGGCAGGCACATCCAGGGGCACGGTTACAGGGGCGGCATTGCCCATGGCCCCCGAAATACCCGCGCCATCTCAAACCTTTGTGCAAACCGGGGCGTTTAGCCGGGTCAACAATGCCACCCGTGAACGCAACCGTCTGCTCGATGCCGGCATTCGCGGCGTGCTCATCGTGCCCGGACTGGTGAACGGGCAGCAATACTACAAGGTGCAGATCGGCCCGTTGCCGGACGGTATCGCTGCGGTCCAGGTCATCGCCCAACTCAGGCAGATGGGCTTTCATGATTTTTACAGCGTAGAACAGTAAGGAGCCGCGCGATGTCCCAACCGGTATGGCCCAACTTCTATATTATCGGTGCGGTAAAAAGCGGCACGACTTCGCTTTACGCCTACCTGCGGCAACATCCCCAGGTTTTTTTGCCGGCGATGAAGGAACCGCATTTTTTTACCCGGCCCCACCCGTCTCCGGAACAAAGGCATTGGATTCAATATGTGGGCAATGTCGAACAGTATCAGCAGCTTTATCACGGCGCGGAGCGATTTCCGCGGATAGGGGACGCCAGCCCCTCCTATCTCTGGTGCGAAGAAGCGCCGGAGCGTATCCACGCCGTGCAACCGGATGCACGGATCATCGTCATCCTGCGTGATCCGGTGCAGCGGGCCCATGCCCAATACCTCATGGACTTCAACGAAGGAGTACTCGACTTACCCTTCGTGGAGGCGTTACAACGGGATTGGACCCGCCCCGACAAGGGCTGGGGGATCTCCCAGCTTTATGTGGAGCTGGGGCGCTATACCCCACAGATCATGCGTTACCAGCAGCAATTCGGTGCCGGCCGGGTGCATGTCTGTCTCCTCGAAGACCTCAAGAAAAATCCGTTGGCCGTGCTGGAGGACATTGCCGATTTTCTGGAGATCGACCGCGGACCATTGCGCGACATCGATCTGGGAACCGTCCATAACGTCCATCGCCTGCCGCGGGGAAACTGGGCCAGGCAACTGGCCAGCGGACACATCAGCCGCTATATCGGCGAGCATCTTTTTCCGCGCACCTGGGGCGAATATGTCTGGCGCAACATTTTCCTGCGCGAAGGACGCAAGCCGCCCATGGATGCCGAAGCGCGCAGCTTTCTTCAAGCCATATACACCCCCGAAATAGAGCGCCTGGAGCAGTTGTTGGGCCGCCCGCTGCCGGAATTGCGAATATCCTGGAAATTTTCGGAGCCGGCCGGTCAGACGCTCTCCGCCGCCCGGTCTCCGAAGCCCTCCGGCAACCGCTGACACCCGTCCGCTAGCACGTCCGCTTGCTGAACCACCCCCCCTCTACTATCTTTAGTCTGGAGTCGGAGATCGGTTTTACTGTGGAGGAGAGCGTCATGTCTGGTCGTTATATTCGGTTTTTCACCGACATCCGCATAGAAGACGTGCCTCTGGTAGGCGGTAAAAATGCCTCTTTGGGAGAAATGTACCGGGAACTGAGTCCCCAGGGGGTGAAGGTGCCCAATGGTTTCGCCATCACCAGCGAAGCCTACCGTTACCTGCTGGATCAGGCCGGCGCCTTGCCGTCACTGCATGATGCGCTGGACGGCTTAGACCCGACCAACGTCACCGACCTGGCGCGGCGCGGTGCGCGGGCCCGCGAAATCGTCTACGGCGCCCCGCTGCCAGCAGATCTGCAGGCGGAGGTACTCGCGGGCTACGCCGAACTGCGCAGGGAATATGGCGAAGCACTGTCCGTAGCCGTCCGTTCTTCCGCGACCGCCGAAGACCTGCCCACCGCCAGTTTTGCCGGCCAGCAGGACACGTACCTCAATATTTCCGGCGAAGCCGCCCTGCTGGACGCCTGCCGCCGCTGCTTTGCCAGCCTGTTTACCGATCGCGCCATCCACTACCGGGTCGACCAGGGCTTTGATCACTTCAAGGTCGCCCTTTCCATCGGCATCATGAAAATGGTGCGTTCGGACAAGGCGACCAGCGGCGTGATGTTTTCTCTGGATACCGAAACGGGCTTCCGTGACGTGGTCTTCATCACCGCATCCTGGGGACTGGGTGAAAACGTGGTACAGGGCGCTGTGGACCCGGACGAATTCTACGTCTTCAAGCCAGCGTTTCTGCGCGGTAAAAAGGCGGTTCTGCGGCGGGTATTGGGCAGCAAGAAAATCAAGATGATCTATACGGAAGGAGATACCCGCCACAGCACCCGCAATATCGCCACCCATCGCCGTGAGCAGGACATATTCTGCCTCAGCGACGCGGATGTGCTGACCCTCGCCGATTACGCCATCAAGGTCGAACAGCATTACAGCCGCAAGATGCGGGAAAGCCGACCCATGGACATGGAGTGGGCAAAAGATGGCATCGACGGACAGCTTTACATGGTTCAGGCGCGGCCGGAGACCGTCGCCTCGCAGAAAAAGGGGCAGGTACTTGAAGAGTACATCCTGGATGGTCAGGGCCCTGCACTGGTACAGGGACGCGCCATCGGCGGCAAAATCGCGTCCGGCCCGGTGCGCATCATCCGGGATGTGAAACATCTGGCGGACTTCAGACCCGGTGAGATTCTGGTGGCGGACATCACCACCCCGGACTGGGAGCCCATCATGAAAGAGGCGGCAGCCATCATCACCAATCGCGGCGGACGCACCTGCCATGCGGCCATCATCGCCCGGGAACTGGGCATTCCCGCAGTCGTCGGCACCGATCATGCGACCACCACACTCAAGGATGGTGACAGTGTGACCGTATCCTGTGCCGATGGCGATATGGGCAGTGTCTATGCCGGCGCCCTGCCCTTCACGGTCCGCCATACCGACCTGGCCACCCTGCCCCGTCCGCAGACGCAGATCATGATCAACCTCGGCAATCCGGAAATCGCCTTTCAGACCTGCATGTTACCCAACGATGGCATCGGCCTGGCGCGGATGGAGTTCATCATCAACAGCGCCATCAAGGCCCATCCCATGGCGCTGCTGCATCCGGAAAAGGTCGAGGATGCCCATGAGCGCAACGCCTTGGCAGCACTGACCCAGGGCTACGCCCAGCCCGCAGATTTCTTTGTGGAACGCTTGTCGGAAGGCATCGGAACCATCGCGGCCGCATTTTATCCGAAGCCGGTGGTGGTGCGCATGTCCGACTTCAAAACCAACGAATATGCCGCACTGTTGGGGGGACGCTGGTTTGAGCCGAAGGAGGATAACCCGATGCTCGGCTTCCGCGGCGCCTCGCGCTACGCGCATCCGGCCTATACCGAGGGATTTCGTCTGGAATGCCTGGCCATGAAGCGGGTCCGTGAAGAGATGGGGCTGGATAATGTCATCCTCATGCTGCCCTTTGTACGCCGGGTGAAAGAAGCGGACGACGTGCTGGCGAAAATGGCGGAGTTTGGCCTGCGCCGCGGCGAAAATGGCTTGCAGGTCTATGCCATGTGCGAAATTCCCAATAATATCATACTGGTTGATCAGTTCGCCCAACGCTTTGACGGGTTTTCCATTGGCAGCAACGACCTGACCCAGCTCACCCTGGGGGTCGACCGCGACTCGGCCATCGTCGCTTACGACTATGATGAACGGGACGATGGCGTCAAGGAGATGATCCGCCTCGCGGTGGAGGGCTGCGCCCGTAACGGCATCCATTCCGGGATTTGTGGACAGGCCCCTTCGGACTATCCGGAAATGGCCGAGTTTCTGGTGCAAATCGGCATTCAGTCCATGAGCCTGAATCCGGATACGGTGCTGGCGACGACCTTACATGTGCTCGACGTGGAAAAAAAGCGGAGCGGAGGGGCATGAAGGTCAACCCGGTATTACTGGTGATTTTTGACGGCTTCGGCCTCAACCCCAATCGCGCTTTCAATGGCTGGGCACTGGCATACACGCCGCATCTCGATCACTACTTTGCCAGCTTTCCCCATACTGCTCTGCAGGCTTCGGGGCGGGCGGTGGGCCTGCCGGACGGACAATTCGGCAATTCGGAGGTGGGTCATCTCACCCTAGGTTCGGGACGAGTCCTTCTGCAGGATCTGGTGCGCATTTCCGATAGCCTGGCGGACGGCAGTTTTGCGCGGATTCCGGCCTGGCAGGATATGCTCAGGGACGCCAAACGCCTGCATCTGGTGGGCATGGTCTCCGATGGTGGCGTGCATTCTCATATCGATCATCTGCTGGGCATTCTGCCACTGACAGTGGCTGCGGGTGTGGAACCGGTTATCCACATGATTACGGATGGCCGGGACACGGCGCCGCAGTGCGCCGACCTCTTCGCCCGTCAGGTAGAAGAAGCCCTGCACAGGCTGGGCAAGGGGCGCATTGCTACCGTCTGCGGGCGCTATACGGCCATGGACCGTGCCGGTTACTGGGATCGGACGGAAAAGGCCTGGGCCGCCCTGCTGCGCGGCGACGGGCTCACTGCAGACACCGCTGAAGCGGCCATTCACAGCGCCTGGAAGCGCGGTGAGGGGGATGAGTTCATTGCGCCCACCGTCATTGGCGATCCACGGCAGAACCGTATTGCCGCCGATGAGCCCGTCTTCTTTTTCAACTTTCGCTCGGATCGCATGCGCCAGCTCAGCGCCGCCATTGCCATGCCGGCCTTCACCCCCTTCGACCGTTGCGGCGAGTCTGCGCGGCGTGCCCTGTGCATGGCTTCCTACGACGACGAGTACCCGTTTCCTGTACTGTTTCCCCCGGAAATTCCCGTCAAGGTCCTGGCCGAAGTGGTCAGCGACGCGGGACAGCAACAGTTCCACTGTGCCGAGACCGAGAAATACGCCCATGTGACCTATTTTTTCAATGGCGGCCGGGAAGACCCCTTTCCCGGCGAGGATCGCGAGATCATCCCCTCGCCGCAGGTGGCCACTTACGACCTGAAGCCGGAAATGAGTGCCCCCCAAGTGGCGGACCGCATCATCGCGGCCCTGGAGAGCGGCAAGTATGCCTTTGTACTGGTGAACTTCGCCAATGGCGACATGGTCGGGCATACCGCCAAAATCCCCGCCATCCTGCGCGCGGTGGAAACCCTCGACCTGCAGTTTCACCGGGTGCTGCAAGTGGCCCGACAGCAAGGCTTCAAGGTCATCCTCACCGCCGATCATGGCAATTGCGACGAGATGGTGGACCCGGTAAGCGGCGAGCCCCACACCCAGCACACGGTGTATCCGGTGCCCATGCTGCTGATTGGCGAACCCGGCGTACATCTGGGTATTGGTCGTGGTACCGCCGACATCGCCCCCACCATCCTGGAGCTCATGGGTCTGCCGCAGCCCAAAGAAATGACGGGACATAGTATCCTCCTCAAAAACCGGCCCGTCTGAAAGCACTTTCCCGTCAGAATAAGGAGAACACGTTATGAGTGCCAACGATCGCCTCAACGAAATCGCTCAGCTCACCGAACGTCTCAAAGACAAGTACCCCGCCGAAATCGATGCGTTCCTCGGTTTTATGGGGAAGACCGAGGGTAATCCGGCTCTGGGCATGGCGCAGAAGGAACTGATCAATGTAGCACTGTCCGTTGCCGCCCAATGTGAATGGTGTATCGCGCTCCATGTCAAAGGCGCCGTAACCGCCGGAGCGACCCGCGATGAAATCATGAGTGCAGGCTTTTTGGCAGTGCTCATGCATGGTGGCCCGGCGCTCATGTATCTGGTGCGCCTGACCGAGGCCGTCGATGCGTTTTTGCCGGAAGAAAGCCATGGATAGGGCACACATGACGGCCATGCTTCGGGATATGTTACGCGCCCGGGCTTTCGAGGAGGCGGCGGCGCAGGGCTACGCCCAAGGCAACATCGCCGGTTTTTTGCATCTGTATCCCGGTGAAGAGGCCGTGGCAGTCGGTGTGCTGCATGCGGCAGAACCGGGCGACTACGTGGTCAGTACCTATCGCGAGCATGTTCATGCCTTGGTGCGCGGCATTCCGGCGCGGCAGATCATGGCTGAACTGCACGGCAAAAAAACCGGCATCAGCGGCGGCATGGGCGGCTCCATGCATCTGTTTGACAAAAACCGGCGCTTTCTGGGCGGTTACGCCATCGTCGGCGAGACCTTTCCCATCGCCTTGGGCGCGGGCTACGCCGTGGCCTACCGCAAGCTGCCCGAGGCAGTGCTCTGCTTCTTCGGGGATGGCGCGGTGAATCAGGGTACTTTCCATGAATCCCTGAACATGGCCGCCCTGTGGAAGCTGCCCATTTTCTTCATCTGCGAGAACAACCATTATCAGATCGGCACCGAGATCCACCGGCACTCCGCCATCACCGAGGTCTACAAGCGCGCCTGCGCCTATGGCATCCCCGCGGAAAAGGCGGATGGCATGAACGTCATCGCCGTACATGAAGCGGCAGAGAGGGCGCTGGAGCGCATCCGCGCCGGAGACGGGCCGCAGTTCCTGGAACTGGAAACCTACCGTTACCGGGGGCACTCCATGGCGGACTCGGGCAGTTATCGCCCGAATGTGGAGCTCAATGCCTACCAGGCCAACGATCCCATCGCGGCGGCGGTCCATGAGGCGGAGTATCCGTATCCCGGCATCGAGGCCGTTGCCGCAGCCAGTGCCAATAGCGTAACCCGTTTTGCTGACCATTGCTGCCAGGAGGGGCACCTCGACGATGCGACGGTCGAGCGTATGCGCCGAGAGGTTCAGGAGGAAGTGGCAGATGCGGTGACTTTTGCCGAACAGAGCGCCGCACCGGATATGGAGGATGCCTGGAAGGCCTTCCGTTCCAACCGTCGTTTCGAAACCCTCATGGAGGTTGCGCGATGAGCGAGATGTTTTACTGGCAGGCGTTGAACCGCGCCATGGATGCCGAGATGGCCGCTGACGAAACCGTGCTGACCCTGGGGGAGGATGTGGGCCTTTATGGCGGTACCTACCGGGTCACGGAAGGCCTCATGGCCAAATACGGCGAATGGCGGGTGCGTGACACCCCCATTTCCGAGAACAGCTTTACCGGCCTCGGGGTGGGCGCTGCAATGCTGGGCCTGCGCCCGGTGGTGGAAATCATGACCATCAACTTCGCCCTCTTCGCCATGGACGCCATCGCCAACATGGCGGCAAAGATCCCTTTCATGTCCGGGGGACAGTTTCCCATGCCGCTGACCATCCGCATGCCCGGCGGCGTCGCCAAACAGTTAGGTGCCCAGCATTCGCAACGGCTGGAGCATATGCTGATGAACGTACCCGGCCTGCGTATGGTGGTTCCCGCCACTCCGCAGGATGCCTACTGGCAGTTGCGCCAGGCCATTCGCAGCGATGATCCCGTGATAGTTCTGGAGCATGAGTTGCTCTATTTCAGCAAGGGGAGAGTGGATGAAATGATACCGGCTCCGCCTGTCCATCAGGCGGTGGTACGGCGGCGGGGGCGGGATATCACCTGCGTCGCCTACTCGCGGATGCTGTCCCTGGCCCTGCAGGCGGCGGAGACGCTCGCCGCGGAAGGCATCGAACTCACGGTGATCGACCTGCGCAGCCTTTCACCCATCGATTGGGATACCTGCATCGCGGCAGTGGAGCAGACCCACCGCTGCCTGATCGTCGAGGAGGACTGCCGCTTTGCCGGAGCCGGGGCGGAGTTCGCCGCCACCCTGCAGGAGCACTGTTTTTATCTGCTGGATGCCCCCATCCGGCGGGTGGCGGGGATGGACATCCCCACCCCCTTCAACGGCACACTGGAGGCCGCCAGTATCCCGCGGGCAGACGACGTAGTACAGGCAGCCCGGCAGATGATGGCACGAAAGGGAGCGGCACGATGAAAACCGAAATCACCATGCCGGTATTGTCCGACACCATGCAGACCGGTCGCCTGACGCGCTGGAACAAGTCGGTGGGTGACGCGGTAAAAAAAGGCGAGGCCGTTGCCGAGGTGGAGACCGACAAGGCGATTCTGGACGTGGAAGCCTTTTCCGATGGTTATCTCACTGGCCCTCTGGCCGCCGTGGATACGGATATCCCGGTGCGGCAGGTGATCGGTTACATCGCCGACGTGCCGGAAGCGGCACAGACGGATACGGGCAGCGCGGCCAAAACCACCACACCAGGCACACCGCCCGCTCCACCTTTGGCCGCACCCGGACCGGTTGCAGAGGAAAAGACCGCACCGCCGGACAGCCTGCGACCAGCCACCTCTGCAACCGCTGCAACACAAGCAGATTCCGCCCCCCTGGAGAAGCCCGCTCCGCTCCCCCAGCCGCGTGTCGTTGCACCGCAAACGCCGCATGCCGATGGTTTACTGGCTTCTCCCTACGCCCGCGCCCTGGCCCGGGATCTGGAACTCGACATCGTCCAGGTCAAAGCCGGACCCGATGGCACCATTCGCGCGGCCCAGGTGCTGGCTGCAGCCCTCGCACCCCAGGATGCCGATCTGCGTATGGGACCGCCTTATACCATCGAACGTCCCGACATCCTGCGCGCCGCCGTCGCCCGCAACATGTCCGCTACGCTGAATACGCCCGCTTTTCTCATCAGCAGTCGCTTCGCCATGACGCCCCTGCATGCCGCCGCCAAGGCGACCGGACTGAGCCTGACCCTTGCTCTGAGCCGTGCCTGCGCCCTGACCGTCGCGGAAGATCCCTGGTTTAACCACGCCTGGACCCGGGAGGGGCTGGCCAAGCGCAGTCGGGTGGATATGGGCGTCGCCGTAGACACCGGGAAGGGACTGATTACTCCCGTACTGCGCGACGCAGCCAAACGGCCGCTCAAGGAACTCGCAGAGGACTGGCGCATTCTGCTGGGCAAAGTCAAAAAAGGCAGGATTTATCCGGAAGACTACCAGGGTGCAAGTTTTTACCTCTCCAATCTCGGGGTTTTCCCGCAAATAGAGCGATTCAATGCCATCGTGCCGGTGGGCGCCTCCGCCATCCTTGCCGTAGCGGCGGCGGGTAGTGACGGGCTGACCGACTTCACTCTGAGTTGCGATCACCGCGTGATTTTCGGCGCGGATGCCGCGCGCTTCCTGCAGCGTCTGGGCAAGCGGCTGGAGGATCTGTCCTGGCTGACCGGTGGCGGGGGAGAACCCTGAGCATGGCGGAAATACGCCATATTCTCTGTCTCAACAGCGGTTCGTCCTCCATCAAATTCGCCGTTTTTGCGCTGGGCACTGCAGGAGAAGAAAAGCTCGCGGAGGGTGCTGCGGAACGCATCGGGCAGAGCATCGGACGCTTGTGGCTGCAACGGGGACAAGATCCGATCACCGACCGGCAACTGGTCCTTTCCCATCACCAGGATGCCCTGAAAGCCGTTTTCGCAGCCTTGACCGAGGTGCAATACGCAACGCCGGACGGCGTTGGCCATCGCATCGTCTCTGGCGGACCCCGTCATCGGGCGCACTGCCTGGTGGACACCCAGGTGCTCGGTGACCTGCGCGCCTCCCTGCGCTTTGCCCCACTGCACCTGCCCGCAGAAATCGCCGCCATCGAGGCCGTACAGTCGGTGTGGCCCGGGATCCCGCAGGCCGCCTGCTTCGATACGGCCTTTCACCAGAGCATCCCGGAAGTGGCCGCCCGCCTACCCCTGCCGCGCAATCTCTGGCATGAAGGTGTCCGTAAATACGGCTTTCATGGCCTCTCTTACGAATATGTCGTCAGCCGACTCCCCGATCACGCCACCGGCAAGACCATCATCGCCCACCTGGGCAACGGTGCCAGCATGGCGGCGGTGCATAACGGCCAGTGCCGCGATACCACCATGGGCCTCACCCCCACGGGGGGGCTGGTGATGGGCACGCGGAGTGGCGATCTCGATCCCGGCATCCTGCTCTATCTCATGGAGGAAAAAGGCTATAATGCCGCACAACTGGAGAGGCTCCTCAACCATTTGTCCGGGTTGCTGGGTATTTCGGCCTGCAGCGGCGACATGCAGACCCTGCTCGGGTTGCGCAATGACGATGCCCATGCGGCGCAGGCCATCGAGATTTTCGCCTATAGTGCGCGCAAGGCCATCGGGGGACTGATGGCGGTACTGGGTGGACTGGACCGCCTCGTCTTTACGGGGGGCATCGGCGAACACGCCGCAGCGATCCGCTGGGCCATCTGCCGCCCCCTGACGGGACTTGGCCTGGAGATCGATCCGGTCGCCAACGAAGGCCCCGAACCGTGCATATCAGTGGCCCATAGTCCAGTGGAAATCCTCGTCATGCCCACCAATGAAGACCTGATGATCGCCCGGCATTGCCACCGGCTCCTGCCCACACAGGAGCAGCATCGTTGAAATCCGGAAAAACGCGCCACCGCCAGACGCAGCATGCACTTCCACACCCGGTACACCCAGACCACGCCGGCATGACCCGGATACTCGACGAAAGCCCTCTGCTACCCATTCACTACCGCATCTGGGCATTATCCACCGGCGGCACCCTGCTCAGTGGCGTCTCCATGTTTCTGCTGGGTGTGACCTTACCACTCATCATCCCCATTTTTGCCATGCCCGCCACCAGCATCGGCCTCGCCGCGGCCATGCTCATGGGGGGCACGGTGCTGGGCGCACTGATCGGTGGGCATCTGGCTGATCACCTGGGGCGCAAGCCGGTCATGGTCATGGATATGACCCTGCTCCTGATCGCCGCCCTGCTGACTGCTCTCGCCCCGGGCGCCCCGGTACTCATCGGTGCCGAATTACTGGTCGGCGTGGGTATCGGTATGGATTTCCCGGTGGGCAGCAGTTATCTGGCGGAGTTCATGCCCCAGGGACGGCGTGGACGCATGATGGCAGCCTCCATTGCCGTGCAATCTGTCGGCATGCTGGCAGGTGCCGGTTTTGCTCTGGTCCTTTTGCAAAGCGCTCATCCCGGAGACAACACCTGGCGCTGGTTGCTGGCTGCGGAAGCGCTGCTGGTGCTCCCTTATCTACTGGGCCGTCTCACCCTGCCGGAAAGCCCGCGCTGGTGTATGGGGCGCGGTCATAACGCCGAAGCCGCCCGCATCCTCGAGCGCATCGCGCCCGGGCAGAAAGCAATGCTTGCCGCCATGGCCCAGCGTCTGGGCAAAAAAATCCACCATGTGGCCAAGATCCGTCCTGGCCGACATATGGGCATTCGGACCCTGTTCTCTCCGGAATACCGGCGCCGCACCCTTCTGGTGACCTTGCCCTGGTTTTTCATGGATGTGGCCACCTATGGCGTCGGCCTGTTCACCACCATCCTGCTCGGCACCATGCGCAATGGCGAGAACGTCGGTATCATCGGTGTTGTCGGCAGAGACACTGCCAATGCCCTGGACAGCGGCAAGGTGGATATCTTCCTCCTCCTCGGCTCGCTGCTCTCCCTCTGGATGGTGCCCTGGCTGGGACGGATTCATATGCAGATGATCGGTTTTGGCGGCATGACACTGGGGATGGGACTGCTCTATCTTGCGACGAATCTGTCAGGAGGCACCTCGGCCCATCTGCAGCTCATTCTGAGCGGCTTCATGGTGTTCAGTCTGTTCATGACTGCGGGCCCCAATGCGACGACCTTCATCCTGCCAACAGAAATGTACCCCACCCAGGTGCGCGCCTTCAGCGCCGGGTTCGCTGCCGCCGTAGCCAAGATCGGCGCCACCATCAGCGTCTTTCTGCTGCCGGTGATCCAGTCTGCGCTGGGCGTTACGGTGATCCTGCTGCTGATGGGCACGGTCAGCCTGTTGGGTCTGGTGCTCACTTACAGCTTCCGTGTGCAGGGCCGTGGCCTGACGCTGGAAGAACACCACGGACCGGCCCTGCCCCAATGAAGCATCGCGAGAAGGAGATCAGACATGCCCTATGCCCATTTTGATGCGCTGTTGGCCGACGTCGCGCCCCTGGACGACATCCCCGTAGCTGTAGTGGATGCCGCCGAGGAGCATGTATTGCGCGGCGCCTGCGAAGCCAAGAGTCAGAGCATCATCGAACCCATCCTTATCGGCGACGCACAACAGATTCGCAGTCTGCTGCTCAAAGTGGGGCACGATTCCGGCAGTTGCCCAAACTTCCATATCATTCACGCCGAGAGTGCCGAAGCCGCGGCGGAAAAAGGTGTCGAAATGGTGCTCGCAGGAGAGGCCAAGGCACTGATGAAAGGACACCTGCATAGCGACGCCTTCCTCCACCCCATTCTCGCCAAACTACGCACGGATCGTCGTCTTTCCCATGTCTTTGTTGCGGATATCCAGACGTACCCGAAACTCCTGCTCATCACCGATGCCGCCATCAATATCACGCCCGACCTCGGCACCAAGGCAGCCATCCTGCAAAATGCCGTTGATCTCGCGCACATTCTGGAGGTCGCCCAACCCAAAGCCGCCATTCTCTCCGCGGTGGAAGTGGTCAACCCCGCCATCGTCTCCACGGTGGATGCCGCCTGTCTCTCGAAAATGGCAGAACGCGGGCAGATCACCGGCGCGCTGGTGGACGGCCCTCTCGCCTTCGACAACGCCATCTCCAAAGAGTCGGCGGAGATCAAGGGGATACAGAGTGACGTGGCCGGAGATGCCGATATTCTGCTGGTGCCCGATCTGGTGTCCGGCAACATCCTCGCCAAGGATCTGGAATATCTGGCCGGTGCGACTCTGGCGGGGATCGTGATGGGGGCCAAGGTACCCGTCATCCTCACCTCCCGCTCCGACCCCGCCCGTGCCCGTCTGGTTTCCGCCGCCCTAGCCGCCCTCGTCCATTATCGCCGGCTGGAGACGCCATTATGACTGAAAGCAACACTCCCTCCCCGTCCATCGCCACCCTCACCCTCAACCCGGCCGTAGACATCGCCTACGAAGTGCCACACCTGATCCCGGACCAGAAGAGCCATGCCACAACCACCCGCTACGATCCCGGCGGTAACGGCATCAATGTCGCCCGTGCCCTCAAGGAGCTGCTGGTCTACGCTCATAGTTGCTGTGTCGTGGCCGGTAATATCGGCGAACTGCTACGGAAGCTGCTGCAGCATCAACTGGATGATCCGCATTGCATGCACGTGGAGGGGGAAACCCGCGTCAACGCCACCATTTTGCAGGGTGACCCCGCCACCCAGTTTGAAATTACCGGCATCGGGCCGCGCGTTTCAGAACTCATCCTCGCCGAAGTCCGGGAAACCTTCCTGGGCCTGTGCAAAGACGGTTTTGCGGTACTCACCGGATCCGTCCCCCCTGGCGTGGATGATCATTTCTATGGAGATATGGTCGAGCGCGTTCGCGCCGGCGGCGGACAATCCATTGTCGATGCCCATGGCGCCCTTTTGCAACACGCTCTTCCCCATCACCCCTTCCTGATCAAACCCAACTGCTATGAGCTGTCCCTCCTGCGCCAGCGCGAGCTCCCCACGCTGGAGGATGTGGCGAAGGAGGCGCGCGCCATACAGCGGGAAGGGGTGCAGTATGTCTGTGTATCCCTGGGGAGCGACGGAGCACTGCTGGCCGGACCCGATGGCAGCTATTTTGCCAAGGCACCCCCCATTCAGGTGAAATCGACGGTCGGCGCGGGCGACTCCATGGTCGCCGGGCTCGTCGCCGCGCTGGCCCACGGCCAAAGTCCGGCAGAGGCTCTGCGTCTGGCCGTCGCCTGCGGCAGCGGAACGGCTGCCCGGCCGGGCACCGAGATATTCTCCCATAATGATCTGGACGAACTGCTGCAGACAACGGAAGCGCGTATGCTCGACATCTGAGAGTACCCAAAAAAAAGCCCTCGCGAGGAGGGCCAAAGGGAGGTATGGGGAGACAGATCATTTATCCTGCGAATCAAACAGGGCTGATTGGCGCGCACCCTCCTGGCGCATCAGGAGAACGGGCCTTTAGCAATGCCCGTTGTCGTTATCGCCGCCGTTCATATTCTCTTCTGCTTCGGTGCGCCACCAGGCCCCGATCCCGGACGCCGTCTTGGCCACCGCCTTGTTGGGATAGCAGGTCACCGGGTCCCTTTTCGCCAGTGCAGACCTTTGGTACCAGTAGGTCGCCCGGACCCAGTCGGGTTTTTCGATATGCCCCAACTTCAAGCCGGGATCATAGAGCGTCCCCAGATAATACCCGGCAGTCCTGTTTCCGCTATCGGCCTGGTGCTGTAGTTGCTGCAAGGCCGCAGGAGAATCTTCGGCCTGATTTCTGAGGTTCAGCAGGGTCCCTTCAGCCCAGGACAGGACCGGAACCGTGAGACCGAGCGCCAACAGGATCGATGCTGTAAATTTGCCTTTGTACATAACGTGCTCCTCTTCCAAAAAGGTTTCAAAAAAGTTTTCGCCAGCATGCCCGCTTCCCGGCGTGGATTCGGTAACGGGTGAAGGGAACCGTCCCTTGCCGTTGCGTTACGTGGGAATTTTTCCCACGCATAATATGTAAGCAGTATTCGTGCCACATTGAATAACCCATGGAAAAGATGTGGATTTGCCAGTTTCATCCCGGACTTGACCGGGGTGATCCAGGAGATCATCCTGGAAATTTGTCGCTGGAACACGACGGTTATCCTGAGCTTATATAATATATATACCAATAAACAATGCGTTATGATCGTCGCCTATTGTCTACACCAATCATCATAATGCCGCATCCTTCCTGCTGAGACCGCTCATACTCGTCATAGGGTGCTACACGATCATCCGCTGTGGCATGTCGGGAAGGCGGATTCGCCTCGTTCTCCGGAGCACTCAAAATTTCCGACTGTTCTATACTGATGGACGAAGCCGTATCCCTTTCCAACTGCAACCGACGAGGAGTAACAGATGGCTGAGACAGTAACGGATATCCTGATTGTTGGCGGTGGCCCCGCCGGCATGATGACGGGTATCACCGCCGCCCAGTTCTCGCCGCACAAAAAAGTGCTGGTGATCCGCCCGGAGACGGACGCGGTGATTCCCTGCGGTATCCCCTACATATTCGGCACCCTGGGCGGCACCGATGAGGATATGGCCGGGCGCGCGCCGCTGCTGGCGGCCGGAGGACAGCTTCAGATCGGGACGGTCCAGCAGATAGACCGCGCCACAAAGACCGCCACCCTGGCCGATGGCGACGTCATTCACTGGGAACGTCTGGTGCTGGCCACCGGCGCCGAGAACTTCATTCCCCCCATTCCGGGCACCCATCTGGAAGGCGTCTTCAGCATCCACAAAGACTACGATTATCTGGACAGGCTCTTCAGCACCCTCATCCCGCAGATTCGCACCCTCGCCATTATCGGGGGCGGTTTCATCGGGGTAGAGTTTGCCGATGAAATTCGCAAACGCGGCATTGAAGTGCATATCGTCGAAATGCTGCCGCACCTGATGCAGGCCGCCTTTGACCCGGATGCCTGCGCGGCGGTGGAGAAGCAGTTGCAGGCCCATGGGGTTCATATCCATACCGGAGCCAGGGTAGAGGCGCTGCTGCCCGATGCCAGCGGTAAGCGCGTCGGACATATACAGATCGCCGGACAGGAGGTGCTGACGGTGGACGCGGTGCTCATCGCCATCGGCACCCGCCCCCAGGTCGCCCTGGCCAGGGACATGGGCCTGACCCTCAGTCGTTCCGGCGGGATCTGGGTCGATGCCTTCCAGCGTTCCCGCGAAGATCCCAATATATTTGCCGTTGGGGATTGCGCCCATAAGCAGGACTTTTTCACCCGCAAGGCCAATCATGCCATGATCGCCTCACAGGCTGCGGCCGAAGGTCGTATTGCCGGTATGAACCTCTATGGCTTGCGTCAACTCCGTTACAACGCCGGATCGGTGAGCATCTATGCCAGCGAAATCGATGGTCTGGCCTTCGGCGTCGCCGGGCTTACCCAGCGTCAGGCGGAACTGGAAGGCTTCCCCATTCTGGTCGGCGAAACCCGTCTGCCTGATCATCACCCTGCCTCGATGCCCAACACCACGGAGATTTACTGCCGGATCATCTTCGCCGCCGACTCCCTGCAGATTCTCGGTGGCCAAATTCTCGGCGGCGCCACGACCGGCGAACTGGTCAACACCATCGGGCTGGCCATTCAGATGCACGCCTCCGCACCGGATCTAGCCAGCATGCAATTCGGCAGCCAGCCCCGCCTGACACCCTCCCTGCACCCCTTGGTAGCCGCTGCGGGTGATGCCCTGCGGCGCCATTACGAACCCCTCCATCCCTGCGTTACAGGAGATCCTCATGCCTAAAATCGCCCAAGCACCACTCGGCATGTCCGCCGAAAGCACCTACCGCTGGACGGAAAACTATCGTCTTGCCACCCAGGACAGCGGACGCCTGTTTCTGATGGCGGGCGATCAGAAAGTCGAACATCTCAATGATGATTTTATCGGGGGACACGTAGCGACGGACGATTCCGACCCGGAGCATCTGTTCCGCATCGCCAGTGAAGCGCCCGTGGGCTGTTTTGCCGCGCAGATGGGTCTTATTGCCCGCTATGGTACGGATTATCCGGATGCGCCCTATCTGCTCAAGCTCAACAGCAAAACCCATCTGATCAAGAGCGCGCAACGTGATCCGGTCAGCCTGCAGTGGCAGAGCATGGCGCAGGTCCATGACTTTGTGCGCCATTCCGGTCTCCGGGTGGTTGGGGTGGGTTACACTATCTATCCTGGCTCCGAGTTCGAGCCGACCATGCTCAGCGAAGCCGCACGCATCATTCAGGATGCCCATGCCATGGGATTGCTGGCGGTCATCTGGGCCTATCCACGCGGCAAGGCCGTAGGTGAACGCGAGCAGGACCCGCATCTCATTGCCGGTGCCGCGGGTCTGGCAGCCTGTCTCGGGGCGGATTTCGTCAAGATCAACCCACCACTCAATGCGGCTGGCGCCATGGACGGCACGCTCCTGGGCGAAGCGGTCGCCGCTGCCGGACGCACGCAGGTCGTTTGCGCAGGGGGGTCCGAAACCGATGCGCCGGAGTTTCTGCAACGCCTCTACGAACAGATTCATGTGGGTGGCACGCAAGGCTGCGCCACCGGCCGGAATGTCCATCAGCGCAGTCAGCCCGACGCGGTCAACTTCTGCAAGGCCATCCACGCCATTGTGGTAAAAAATCAGGGCGTTGACGAAGCCATCAAACTGCTGGGTCCCAACCTATGATGAAGCTGCCTGTGCAGCGCAGCAAAATCGTCTGTACCATTGGCCCGGCATCCGATGCACAAAAAACGCTGGAGCAGATGATCCGCGCCGGAATGAACGTGGCCCGCCTGAATCTGGCCCATGGTACTCCGGATGAACACCGCACCCGCATTGACCGCATCCGGGCTGCGGCGGAAAGGGTGGGACAGCGGGTAGCCATCCTCGCCGATCTGCCCGGCCCTAAAATCCGTATCGGTGTGCTACCCGCCACGGTCACCCTCAAACGCGGCGGCCGGGTGCTCCTCGCCCCCGGCGCACCGGGAACCGCCGAGGAGATCCCCCTGGATCTGCCCCGGCTTTCCCGCCCTCTGGTCAAGGGTGACACGGTGTTTCTCAACGACGGCTTCATCGAGTTGTATGTGGAACGGCATGATCATGCCGGTATCCATTGTCGGGTGGTGGTGGGCGGCGTGCTCCTCTCCCACAAGGGCGTGAATCTGCCCGGGGTGACGCTGGAAGGCGGCGCCGTCACCCCTGCCGACCGAGAGTTGCTGGCTTTCGCGCTGGAGGCCGGCGTCGACGGGGTGAGTGTCTCTTTCGTGGAAACTCCGGAGGATCTGCACACCGCCCGCCGGGAAGCGCAGGCCTTGGGTTATGAGCCCTTTCTGGTCGCCAAAATCGAAAGGGCACGGGCCTGGAAACACATGGACGCCATCATCGCCGCCGCCGACGGCATCATGGTGGCGCGCGGTGATCTCGGCGTGGAGGTACCCATCGGGCAAATCGCGCTGATTCAGAAACGACTCATCCGCAAGGCCCGCGCCGCAGGCAAACCAGTCATCACCGCTACCCAGATGCTGGAATCCATGGTCCACAACCGTCGCCCCACCCGCGCCGAAGTAACGGACGTAGCCAACGCCATTCTCGACGGTACCGACTGTGTCATGCTCTCCGAAGAATCCGCCATGGGCGATTATCCAGTGGACGCAGTGAAAATGCTGGCGGAAATCGCCCGCATCACCGAAAAATCCCGATCCGAGCTGAGTCCGCTCCATGCAGAAACCCTGCACGATGCCCCCAGTGTGGAATCCGTCATCGCCTGGGATGTACGCACCGCCGCCGAGCATCTGAATCCGCTGTTTATCGTCACCCCCACCGAAACAGGCACCACCGCGGCCCGCATCGCACGCTTCCGGCTGGTCCCGTGGATACTGGCCATCAGCCCGCATGACCGTACTTGCCAGCACCTGTGCTTTCATTACGGCGTGCATGCGGTAGCCATGCCCAGCCCCGATCAGGGCTGGGAGCAGGCCGTCCGCCGCTGGCTGGTCACCCACGGCATCGAGAAGGGCCTCATTCTCCTTACCCAGGGCCCAAGCCGGGGCCACCCCGGTGGTACCAACCGGATGGAAATCCTCCGCCTGGAACAGCCCGCCATCCATTGACAGGAGCATTTATGGACAGCCGTATCGAAGACATCATCGCCGACCTCACCGTTGCCCTGGATACCGGACAACGGAAGTCTGGAGCTCCGGCGCGGGCTTTCATTACCCAACCCTGCCTACCGCGCACCCCATTGAACCGGAGGAATTCGTGACCATCGCCCCTTGCTACCTGCTCCCGCAACTACCAGAATCACTGGCCGGTTTGGCTGAACTTGCCCTCGACCTACGCTGGTCCTGGAGCCATGTCTCCGACACCCTCTGGCAGCATATTTCCCCAAAACTCTGGGAGCAGACCCACAATCCGTGGCTGATTCTGCAGAACGCCGGTAGCGAGGCGCTTCAGCAACTGGCCGAGGACAAAGATTTCATCACGAAGCTGGACGCCTTCGTCACCGAACACCGCGACCGCCTCGCGCAGACATGCTGGTTCGGCAAAACCTATCCGCACCCGCCCTTCCGTCAGGTAGCCTATTTCAGCATGGAGTTCGGTCTGTCCGAGTCCCTGCCCATCTACTCGGGCGGCCTTGGCATCCTTGCCGGCGACTGCCTGAAAACCGCCAGCGATCTCGGCGTTCCCCTGCTCGGCATCGGCCTGCTCTGGCAGCAGGGCTATTTTCGTCAGAGTCTGGACGAGTGCGGTCGTCAGATCGAACTCTATCCGTACAACGACCCCACCCAGATGCCGGTCACCCCGGTGCGGGACGCGGTGGGCGAATGGCTGCGTCTGGAAATGGTCTTCCCCGGCCGCGTCGTCATCCTCCGCGCCTGGCAGGCACAGGTCGGCCGGGTGCCACTGTATCTGCTCGACAGCAACGATCCCCTCAACGCCCCCGCCGACCGTGGCATCACCGCCGAGCTCTATGGCGGCGGCCCGGAGACCCGCCTGCAGCAGGAAATCTGCTTGGGCGTCGGCGGCTGGATGTTGCTGCGCCGCCTGGGTATCCAGCCAGACATCTGCCATCTCAATGAGGGGCATGCGGCCTTCGCCATCCTCGCCCGGGCCTACAGCCATATGCGGGATCACGGTACCGACTTCCCCTGCGCCCTCACCGCCACCCGCGCCGGCAACATCTTCACTACCCACACCCCGGTCTCCGCCGGTTTCGACCGCTTTCCGCCGGAACTGATGACGCGCTACGTCGCTGGCGCATCGGCGGCTTTCGGGGTTGACATAGATACTGTCCTTGCCTTGGGTCGGGAGCGTCCCGAAGACGGCCGCGAACCCTTCAACATGGCATGGCTCGCCATTCGCGGCAGCCTGACCGTCAGTGGCGTCAGCCGCCTGCATGGAGCGGTCAGCCGACGCTTATTCCAGTCCCTGTTCCCTCGCTGGCCCGAGGACGAAGTCCCCGTCACCCATGTCACCAACGGCGTGCATATGCCGTCCTGGGATTCCGCCGAAGCCGACGCCCTGTGGACCACATACTGTGGCAAGTCCCGCTGGCTTGGGGATCTGAAGGATATCGAAACGGACTTTCGCCAGACCTCCGATGCCGATATCTGGCACCTGCGCAGCGTCGCACGGCAGGAGGTGATCCAGTTCGCCCGCCAACGCCTGCAGCAGCAACTGGCAGCGACCTACGCGCCCGAAAGAGAGTGTGAACAAGCGAAAACGGCGCTCGACCCCAACACCCTCACCATCGGTTTCGCCCGCCGCTTTGCCGCCTACAAGCGCCCCAACATGCTCCTGAGTGACCCGGACCGTCTCTACCGTCTGCTGAACAACCCGCACTATCCCGTACAACTGCTGATCGCGGGCAAGGCTCATCCCCAGGATGGCGCCGGTAAGGCCATGATCCAGCAGTGGACCCAGTTCATCCACCAATATCCCGACCTAGCCGGGCGCATCGTCTTCATCACCGACTATGACATGCTGGTCGCCGAACACCTGGTGCAGGGTGTCGACCTATGGATCAATACACCGCGCCGCCCCTGGGAAGCCAGCGGTACCAGCGGCATGAAAATATTGGTCAACGGTGGCCTCAATCTCTCGGAGCTGGACGGCTGGTGGGCCGAAGCTTACTGCCCGGAGGTCGGATGGGCGCTGGGTGACGGCCGTGAACATGATACCGATCTGGCATGGGACCAACAGGAAGCACAGCAGCTCTATCGTCTGCTGGAAGACGAAGTCGTGCCCCTCTTTTACCATGAGCGCGATGCCAACGGCTGTCCGTGCGGCTGGATCGCCAAAATCCGCGAAAGCATGGGCCGTCTGACTCCGCAATTCAGCACCAATCGCATGTTGCAGGAATATGTATCCACTCTCTACGTCCCGGCTGCACAACTGCTGGCCGCGCGCAGCGAACGCAGCACCGTTGAGGGCATCTGCAAATGGCAGCATGAAATCCGTCAGCACTGGCAAAGCGTGCATTTTGGCGAACTGAATGTGCAAAGCGACACGGATACCCACCATTTTCAGGTGCCCGTGTATCTGGATGACCTCGATCCTGACGCCGTCGCGGTACAGCTCTTTGCGAACGGCAATGAAGGACAGCGCCCGATCCTTTATGCGATGACGCGCGGAGAAGCCCTGAGCGGCGCCATCAACAGCCACAATTACCACTGTGCAGTGCCGGCCCGCCACCCGGTGGAAGGTTTTACGCCCAGGATCATCCCGTATCGCGAGGGATGCCTGGTCCCCCTGGAAAGTACAGAGATACTCTGGTATCGCTGAAAGGAGAGTTTCATGAACAGTCAGATACCCGATCTTTCCACGGTCGTCGAGGCCGAACGGAAAATGTTCGGCAAATATGTGCTACCCATCGCCATCGTCCTGATCATCATCGGTATTTTCGGACTGCTGAGCCCGGTCATTCTGTCCGCCGCAACCGATGGCGTGCTGGCGGCCCTATTGATCATTGCCGGGTTCACCTGGTTCATCCACAGCTATCAGATGCATCGGCATCATTTGGCGGACTGGCTCAAACCGGTACTGCTGTTGGCTACCGGCGGAGTGATGATTGCACTGCCCAACGCCGGCATCGCCGCCATCGGCCTGATGTTCATCCTGTATTTCGTCATGGATGCCTACCGCAACTTCACCCAGTCCAATGTCCACGCCGGCCGCGGACGGGGATGGTTTATTTTCAGCGGGGTAATCGATGTCGTCATAGCCATTCTGTTTTTTGTCACCTGGCCACAGGGCTCGCTCATCCTGGTCGGCATCTTTGTGGGCGTAAATCTGATTTTTGACGGTGTCATTCTACTGATGCTCCGCAATGCGGTCTCCGGAGACCATGAATAGCGATGGACGGCGTTCACGCGCCAATGCTCGCAAGCGTTAACTCCGATAAAACGGGTAGCCCGCATCTTCTCGCCATTACTGTCGCGGTAATGGCCTGCATCATCATGAATGTTCTGGACATCACGATTGTCAACGTGGCGTTGCCGCACATGGAGGGGTCACTTCACGCCAACAGCGATCAGATTACCTGGGCACTCACCACCTACATGCTGGCCATGGTCATCGTCACCCCGTTGACCGGCCTACTGGTCGAGCGTTTCGGACAACGGCAGCTCATCCTGTGGAGCGTGGCCGGCTTCCTGGTCTGCTCGGTCATGAGCGGACAATCCCACAGCCTCACGGAAATCGTTCTTTGGCGTTTCATGCAGGGAGCACTGGGCGCCTCTCTGGTACCCGTCGGACAGGCCATTCTGGTTCAGGCGTATCCCCGGAAAAAACGCGGGGTGGCCATGGCGACCCTGGGCATGGGCACCATGCTCGGTCCCATTGTCGGCCCGGTGCTCGGCGGCTATCTCACCGAAGATTTCTCCTGGCGCTGGTGTTTCTACGTCAATATTCCCATTGGCATCATCGCATTTACCATGCTGCTTTTTTATATCCCCCGCTTTGGCAAAAGCGATACCCCCCGACCTGTTGACTGGATAGGATTCTTATGGATGGCGATGGGGCTGGGTGCGTTGCAGATGATGCTCAGCCTCGGCGATCAGGACGGCTGGTTGAGTTCCGACTTCGTCATCATCCTGATGTTGCTGGCCGGCACGGGTATTTTTCTCTTTGTACTGCGTTCGCTCAGCGTCGCCCATCCGCTGGTGGATTTGCGCCTGCTCAAGGATCGTGCCCTGACGCTGGGCAGTGCGGGTATAGGATTATTCGGCCTGGCGCTTTATGGGACCATGGTGATTCTGCCCATCTATCTGCAAGATTATATGAGGTACGAACCGCAAACCGCAGGCCTTGCCATGGCTCCCCAGGGCCTGGGCTCCTGGATTTCCATGTGGATGGCGGGACGCCTGCTCAATCGCGGGGCCAACCCTCGCTGGATGATCATGGCCGGTAGTTTTTTGGGCGCCACAGGTACCTGGATCAGCCTCTCCTACAACCTGCAGGTAAGCCCTGCCTGGATCATCTGGCCTGGGGTCATCCGGGGCCTCGGCCTCGGACTGGTTTCCATCCCGCTTTTTACACTGGCCTTTGCGACCCTCGGCACGGAGCAGACGCCGGAGGGATCGGGGATATTCAATCTCATGCGCAATCTGGGCGGTTCTGTGGGCATCGCCATCGTCTCCACCATCATGACCGAAGAGGCGCAGGATGCATGGAACCAGATGGGAGGGCATATCACTCCCTTCAATGCGGCATTGCCGCGTTATCTGGATGCCGCCGGTTTGGGTCAGGGCAATCTGACCTGGCAGATGCTGGGTCAGCTTCTGGCGCAGCATGCGGCAATGCGTGGTATACTGGATGCGTTCATGTTCCTGTTCTGGAGCTTTTTGGTCGTGATGCTCATCGCGCTGCTGATGAAGAATAAATCCTAGGAGCCTTATGTTTGCTATAAAAGCGCTATTCAATGATGAAAATGTGGTCAGGGAGGGATTTTCCAGCATCCGCAAGGCATTGATGGAAAACCATCCGGATCATGCGGATTACTATGACGTGTTGCGCAAGATACTGCAGCAGCAGATACATCTGAAGCATGCGGTTTTTGCAGAAAAAGACGTCGTCTCCTGTGAATTCTATGGCTTTGACGAAAAGGAATCGGCGATGGCGGAAGCCGCGCTGCTGGACGTCGGCGCGCTGGAAGTCATCGTTGAGTAACCGCCCATGACTCTCTTGAGCATCATCATCTTCCTCCTCATCGGTGGCATCTCCGGCTGGCTGGCCGGGCTGCTGATCACGGGACGCGGCTTCGGAATCGTCGGGGATATCATCGTGGGTATCATTGGCGCGTTCATCGGCGGCTTCGTCCTCATCTTTTTCGGTCTGGCCGGCCTCTTCGGGGCGGGCATCGTCGGCGCCGTCATCGTGGCGTTCATCGGTGCGGTCATCTTTCTCGGTGTCATCAAGCTCATCAAAAAAATCTGACTCCGGGAGTCTCCTGCGGAGCAACGCGCGCCTCATGATCCTGCGGCATAGGCGCAGCGTGCATGGAGAGGACAGATACCACAGCGCGGGCGGGGCCGACAGTAGTCCTTGCCGAGCGAGACCAGCAGCGCATGCAGCGCATTGCGTGTCAGCACATCGTCAGGCTTCAGTTCGGCCTCCATCCCGGCCTGCACTTCGCCGTAGGAAAGATGTTCTTCCAGCAGACCCAGGCGACCGCCGATTCTGCGGGTATAAGCGTCTACCACCATGACCGGCAGGCCCAGGGCATAGAGCAGGATGGAATCCGCCGTCTCCGCGCCGATACCGTGGACCGCCAGCAAGTCTTTCCGCAGCGCCGGAACGGTCGCCTGCTGCGCAAGCTGTTCCGGCGCAGCGCCCACGCCCCGGGCCTCCAGAAACCGGCACAAGGCCAGCAGGCGTCTGGTCTTTATCCGATAAAACCCCGACGGCCGGAGCAATTCCGCCAGATCCCCTTCGGGCAGAGCGAGAAGGGCCCGCACACTCAGTGCGTCGACTGCCCGTAGATTGGCAATCGCCTTTTCGACATTGCGCCAGGCGGTATTCTGGGTCAGGATCGCACCCACCATGACCTCAAAGGGGGACTGCGCGGGCCACCAGTCCTGGGGGCCGAAGGCCTCCTCCAGAATTTCGAATACGGCTGACCAGTCCCTTTGTTCCGGCATTGGCGACCTCTAATCCCGGACCGTTCGCCGTCTCTGCCCCGTCCGGCCACGCGATGGGGTCTGCTGGGCTTCCCTCCGACGGTTATTTTTTTGCGCGTCCGGCAGCGACGCTGTGACACGTTCCACGCTGTCAGAAGGTGGTGTAGCGGGATTGACCCACTGTACACTGGCGAGCAGGGCTTCACGTTCCTCATCGGGCACTTCGTCAAAGTAACCGGTCTTGAGCAGGCGTGGCATCTCCACCACCCCGTAACGCACCCGAATCAGGCGGCTCACGGTCAGGCCTACCGCCTCAAAAAGTCGCCGTACCTCACGATTGCGCCCTTCAGCCAGAGTGACATGATACCAGCGATTGGCGCCTTCACCACCGGCTTCCTGCAAGGTCACAAAATGCGCTTCGCCGTCCTCCAGCGCTATGCCCTGTAACAGGCGGACCTGCTGCTCCGGGCTGACCTCCCCCAGCACACGGACAGCGTATTCCCGCTCGATGCCGGCACGGGGATGCATCAGCGCGTTGGCCAGATCACCGTCATTGGTGAGTAGCAGCAGGCCTTCGGTATTGTAGTCGAGGCGACCCACCGCAATCCACCGGCTACCGCGCAATCGCGGCAGGCGATCAAAAACCGTGGGGCGCCCTGCCGGGTCGTTGCGGGTGGTGAGTTCCCCCGCCGGTTTGTGGTAGCGCAGCACGCGCAGGCGCGGACGTACCCAGGAAGGAATGCGCAACGCCTCCCCGTCCACAGCAATTTTGTCCTGTGCCGTCACCCGATCACCCAGTTTGGCGGGCTGGCCATTCACTACCACACGCCCCGCAGCGATCCATTCCTCCATGAGGCGGCGCGACCCCAGCCCAAAACGGGCGAGCACCTTCTGCAATTTTTCGTCCATGTTTCCCCGGAACCTGTCCATCTGCGGCCAATACTTCCGGGATCATATCCTGTCCGCACGCCCGCACCTACAAAAAATCAACTCCCGCACCAGGCGGGGGTATTTTCACTGACCAACAGAATGATCAGGAAGCCTTACGATGCGTATCTTCTTCCTTCAGACGGGTAATGCCCATCATCTTGAACAGCACCTTCTCATAGAAGGGCTCGGAGACACCCATCTTCATTTTGCGGATAAAGTATTTTTCAAAGGCTACCTTCGCCAGATGCACCCAGCGACCGTAGGCAAAGACATCCACTTTACGGGGCTTCAACTGGGGCAAGGCAATAAATGCCGCGCCGCGATCGCCCATATCGGCAAAACACACCGCGTTCCAGGTGCCCATGGTCTGCTCGCCCTTGCGGCCTTCCAGATCCGCCTTGATGTTGTGCACCGCCGCCGACACCATGGATTCGATCATATAACCGGTCTTGGGCGCGCCCGTCGGCACCGGGGTCGTTTCTACCGGCGGAATGGCGATAGCGATACCCGCCGCAAAGATATTTGCGTATTTCTTGCTGCGCTGGTGTTCATCCACCAGCACGAAGCCGCCGGGGTTGCACAATCCTTCGACGCCCGCCACCGCTGGCACGCCCTTGAAGGCCGGGATCATCATGCCGAACTTGACCGGCAGGACCATCTCCTTGATGGTTTCACCCTTCTCGTCCACCTGGGTTACGTACATCTTGTTGTCTTCGACCTTGGTGACCTTGCAGTTGGTATACGCTTCGATACCTTCTTCCTTGAGGCCCTTCGTCAGAATGCCAGTGGAATCGCCCACGCCCTGAATGCCCAAATGACCGATGTAGGGTTCACTGGTGATAAAGGTGAAGGACGGAATCTTGTCGCGCATGCCCCTTTTCTTGAGGTCGGAAGCGACGATCATGGCATACTCGTAAGCCGGTCCGAAGCAACTCGCGCCGGCCATGGCACCTATGACAATGGGGCCGGGCTCGCGCAACAACGCCTGGTATTCGGCAAAGGCCCGTTCCGCATGGTCCACCGTACAAATGGACTGCACCGGACCTTCATGGGGATCGGAACCCGGTACATTCTCGAAAGCCAGCTTCGGACCTGTCGCAATCATCAGATAGTCGTAATGTACCGTGCTGCCATCCGCAAGGGTGATGTTCTGCGCTTCGGCATCGATCTGTTCGGCGGACTGTGCGACAAAATGTATTCCTTTGCGCTCCACATAGTGCCGGATTGGAAAAGCGATGTCACCGCGCTCCTTCCAGCCCACCCCTACCCACGGGTTGGACGGAACGAACTGGAAATAATCATTGGCGCTGATCAGCGTCACCTCATGCCCGGAACCCAGAGCTTCCTTCATTTCGTAGGCCGCCGGCATTCCGCCCGTGCCCGCACCCAAAATTACCACATGTGCCATTGCCTGCTCCTCTCGTACCTTACCGCGCCAGATTCAAGGTAAGCCACAACACCAGATTTCGCTTACCGAGCCCAATTGGATTTTCTAGCCGGAATATTATAGTACCTTCCCAATTCGTCAAATTAGATTGTTGCAACTTTCCAAATATATTTTTAATAAGGTTTCAGTCCGTTACGCCTGCATATCCGTCTGGCCCTCTTCCACCGTCACGATTTCCGGCAACGCAGCCAGCGACGGTAACGAAAAATGCTCCAAAAAACCGGGCGTTGTCACCCAGAGCGCGGGGCGGCCCGGCGTATCCCGGTACCCGCTGATGGTGATCCAGCCCCGCTCCTGAAGCTGCTGCATAATCTGCACGCTGACCGCAACCCCACGCCAGTGCTCTATTTCGGGACGGGTCACCGGCTGCTGATAGGCAATCACCGCCAGGGTTTCCAACGTGGCCCTGGACAAAGGCCGTGGTGGCTCCGCGTGGAGGCGCGCCACGAGGGCGTTGTGACGCGGATGAATCTGCAGACGATAGCCACCTCCTACACAGACGAGTTGCAGAGGTCCCTCGCCGGTGGCCAGCAGAATGTCCAGCGCTGCCTCCCATCCCGCGTAGCCGGGATCGCCCTCGAAAACACCGGCCAGGCGCGCGCGAGTAAGCGGCTCGGTGCTGGACAAAAACAATGCCAGGAGCGCTTCACGCATCAGCCACCAAAGAACTGCGTTGTCGGCACAGTGATCTGCCAGCCCCCATCTTCATCGCCAACCAGGGCCAATGCCCGTTGCCGGAGCAATTCCAGCACCGCCAACAGGGACACGGCCAGAGCCAGGCGATCCGCCCGAAACGGCAGAAGCTCGTTGAGATACCAGGGACGCAGCTCCCGGCGACAATGCCACAGCACCTCCACCATCCGCTGCCGTAGTCCCATATGCGGATGCACCAGGGTATGGACGGGGGGCGGCCTGCGGGGCGGGCGCAGCAGCAATGCCCGCCAGGCATTCGCCACATCAGTGAGAAACACCGGAGGGGGCGCGGGGAATGGATCGGGATGTACCACAGGGCAGACCGGCCAGAAATCCCGACCAGCCTGCGGCAGGGCGCGGAGCGCCACAGCCTGACCCTGCACCGTAGCCAAGGCTTCCAGGCGGCGCGCCAACTCCAGTCGGGGATCAAAATCTGTATCATCCCCAGCCGGGGGCACCGGCAGCAGCATACGCGCCTTGATCTCCGCCAGCCAGGCGGCCATCACCAGATATTCCGCTGCGAGTTCCAGATTGCGGCGACGCGCCTCGCGCAGATAATGCAGGTACTGGCGGGTCACTTCGGCTACGGGAATATCGCGGATATCCATACGGTTACGGCGGATCAGCCAAAGCAGCAGCTCCAGGGGGCCGGAGAAACTTTCCAGCAACAGTTCCAGAGCATCCGGAGGAACGAAGAGGCCGTCCGGGATATCTGCCCGCGACTGCCCGTGAATCCTCACGGGTGCAGTCGACACGCCGGATTCAGCAGTCGTGCCGCTCATGGGCCAGCCCCATGGCTGCACGGACCCGCTCCAACGTCTGTGCCGCACGATGGCGGGCACGCTGAGCGCCCGCGTGGGCGATTTCCGTGAGTTGTTCCGGACGTGCCGCCCAGTACTCCGCGCGTTCACGGATCGGGGCCTGTTCGGCGAGCACGGCTTCGATTACCGGCCGTTTGCAATCCAGGCAGCCGATACCCGCCGTCGTACAGCCGTTGCGGACCCATGCCTGCGTCTCAGACCCGGAATACACCTGATGCAAGGCCCAGACCGGGCACTTTTCCGGTGTGCCGGGGTCCGTGCGTGCTACCCGCGCCGGATCGGTGGGCATGGTACGTATTTTTTTCTGAACCACCTCTGGCGCTTCGCGTAACGGGATGGTATTTCCGTAGGATTTGCTCATCTTCTGCCCGTCGAGCCCTGGCATTCTGGAGGCCGCCGTCAAAAGCGCCTGTGGTTCGCGAAGGATTTCGCGGCCTTTGCCTTCCAGATGGGCCAGGAGTTGCTCGCGCATCTCGGTGCTGAGTCCCGCCTGCCCCCCCAGGAATACCGCAGCCTCACTCACCGCCAGCGCATCTCCATCCTGCTGGAAGCGTTGCTGTAAGGATAAAAAAGTCTTCGCCGCACGTTTACCCATGGCCTGCAGACCCTTTTCCACCTGTGTCGCAGCATCGGCGTCGCGCCCGTAAAAACTGTTGAAACGCCGCGCCAACTCCCGGCTGATCTCCAGATGCGCGACCTGATCTGCGCCCACAGGTACCTTGTGGGCGTCATAAACCAGAATGTCTGCCGTCATCAACAGCGGGTAGCCCAGGAAACCGAAGGTGGCAAGATCACGTTCGCGCAATTTTTCCTGCTGATCTTTGAAGGTTGGGACACGCTCCAGCCAGGAAAGCGGTGTCAGCATTCCCAGCAGCAACGCCAGTTCGGCATGCTCTGGCACATGGGACTGGATGAAGAGCACGGCTTTGTCCGGGTCCACACCCACGGCCAACCATTCGATGAGCAGATCCCAGACTGCAACACTGATCCCGTGGGTCGTCTCGTAATGGGTGGTCAGCGCATGCCAGTCGGCGACAAAAAAATAGCACTCCGCTTCGTCCTGAAGACGTAGCCAGTTTTTCAGTACGCCGTGATAATGCCCCAGATGCAGGCGGCCCGTCGGACGCATACCGGAAACGATGATCTCTCTCATCACCAACCACCCATCGTCAGAAAAAAGTTGCTCATCATCAGAAAAAGCGGACCCAGCGCAGACCAGAGCACGCCGGTGAACAGCAGCACGATCAGGATGACGAACCCGTAAGGTTCAATCCGACTCAGGGCATCGCTGGCGGACGGTGGCAAAAGCCCCACAGCCACCCGACCACCGTCCAGCGGCGGGATAGGAATCAGATTGAAAATGATCAGGATCACGTTGATCATGATGCCTGCTTTGCCCATCAACTGCATGGGTTCATCAAGATAAGCCAGGGCACCGGGAAGATGTCCGCCAAGCCACAACACCAACGTCCAGAAGAAGGCCATCAACAGGTTGGCGGCCGGCCCGGCGATGGCAACGAGCACCATATCGCGCTTTGGGTCTTTCAGCCCGCCAAAATTGACCGGCACCGGTTTGGCATAGCCGAAGAGAAAGGGCGAATGAAACAGGAGCAGTATGCCCGGCAGAAGGATCGTTCCGAAGGGATCGATGTGTTTGATCGGATTCAGGGTTAGCCGCCCCATGAGCATGGCTGTCGGGTCGCCCCGCTTCCAGGCGACCCAGCCATGGGCCACCTCATGCACGGTAATGGCGAACAGGACAGGAATGGCCCAAATGGCCAAGGTTTGGATAAATTGCGCGGCATCAGACATGGCCGGAGTATATCAGCGTAGTGACCCGCCGCCTAATAGCACCGACATCTCAAGCAACAGCACCCAGACCCAGCGCCGCCGGATCACCGGCACCTTCACGAAGTAACCGGGGCGGCCACTGCAACAAATCCACCACCGTTGAACAGCGTACCCCGCCAAGGCCGGAAAGCAGCACCATATCTACCTGATTGCCCATCGTTCTGCAGATTTCATCGGGATCCGTCAGCGGTGCAGTGGCACCGGGGAGCTGCAGGGTGGAGCTCATCAGGGGCTCTCCCAACTCGGCAATCAGCTTCTCACAGAGGGGGCTGGCGGGCATGCGTACACCGATACTGCGCTTTTTCGGATCGGCGAGGCGACGCGGCACATCCCGGGTCGCCGGCAGGATGAAGGTATAAGGTCCGGGCAGGGTTCTACGCAGGAGTGCGTAGGCGCGATCATCTAGTTTGGCATAGTCGGTCAATTGAGAAATACTGGAAAACAGCAGCGAAAGGTCATGCTGCAAATCCAGTTGCCGGATGCGCCGCAGCCGTTCCTGGGACTCCCGTGCCGCCACCGTACAGCCCAAGGCATAACAAGTATCCGTTGGATAAACCAGCAAGCCCCCGCCGCGCAACACTTCGGCCGCTTGCGCCAGCAATCGCGGCTGCGGGTTCACGGGATGCAATTCCACACACAACGCCATGACGGCCTCCTGAAAACGCAACATTACCTGCCCTGGAAAGATTACTTGGGGAATGATACGCCAGCCACGCGCGGTCCCGCCAGAACTGCGCTATGATGAAGGGTCTTACCAACCGCAGCCTCAAGGAGGCGGCCAACCCAATGCCCGCAGATAGCATCCGTCCGACCTGGTCTCTGACCGATATTCCCTATGCCGCCATTGAAAAAGAAAAGATCATCGGTAACACCGACTGGTTCTACCTGTTAGCCGGCGCCTCTTTTGTAGAAACGCTCTCCGATCTCTATACCCGCAACCTGGTAGAGTATTTCCAGGAAAATACCGGCGCCGCCATATGGTTGCGCCAGGAGTGGGAGATGGAAGAAGTACAGCACGGGCACGCGCTGCGCCGGTACGTGCTCTCTGTCTGGCCGGATTTCGACTGGGAACGTGCGTATCAGGGCTTCGTGGAGGCGTATGCGCCCTACTGCCGCACGGAGTTACTCGGACCCACTCACGCGCTGGAGATGGCTTCTCGTTGTGTCGTCGAGACGGGTACGGCCAGCTTCTACACGATGATTCAGGCGGCGAGCCCGGAGCCGGTACTGCACCAGATCGCCACGCACATTCGCGCTGACGAAGTCCACCACTACAAATATTTTTATGGATTTTTTAGGCAATATCAGGCCGCCGAAAAAAATTCGCGCTGGCGTATCGGCCGCGAACTTTGGAAACGAGTAGCGGAAGCAGACCAGGAAGACAGCTATCTGGCGATCAAAAATGCTTTTGAAGTGAAAAATCCGGGAGAGAAGTTTTTCGTAGAGGACTTTGCCGCGTTCCGGAAACGCATAGGCGGCTGGGTAGACCGCTATTACCCTTTCGATATGGCCATCAAGATGCTGCTCAAACCCCTTGCCTTGCCCCCCATGCTGCAAAGGGCGGCGCTCCCCCTGCTCAGTCACGGCGCCCGCCGCACCCTACTCGGTTGAGCGCGGCGCACCCCGGTCGGGCACGACTCATACGGACCAGATCTGCACCACGCCGACAACTTCGCCTACTGGCTTCCCCTCCTTCGGTGACGCGGGCGTCAGCTTCAGCCACTGAGCCTGTTCCACACGGCCCACCGCCTGGCCCGCGGCACTGACTGCCTGCAACCCGGATTGCAACACCGGTTGGGAAGATGCGGTATGTGTGGGACTGGCGACGGGGGTCACCGTATTCACAAAACTCCCCAAGGCCACAAAAGGTGCGGCGATCAGCATCGTTAACAGGGTATTATAGATGGGCTTTTTCATGGCTGTTCCTTTTGGGTCGTCGGATGCGCAATGAATTAAGCAAGTATCGTGCCATAGTGCCAAATGTACAGCATCCAGCGACGGAAATGGCACGCATACACAAGTTCATGCCCATTTTTGCGGGCATCGGACCAAGACATCGCCAAGTGCAGAGCTTCTGCCACCTGCGCCCAATATCCGCAATCCTGTCGTCAACCCCCGACAGCAAATCCTTTCCGATTTATTTTTCAACGAATAAATAAGCACTTGGAGCGTTTCCACAGAACTACATCCGGTGGGAGCACATAACCGCACCTTGTGATAACGTAACAAACGATTTTTGCCCGATGCCCCAGTTGCTGGCGGGTGGAAAAGACTTCAAGGAAGGAGATGCGCGTGATCTACCGGATAAGTATTGGGCCGATCGACAACGGCACACCCGACAACGGGCGATGTTCATGTTCAGGCTATTGTCTGCTGGGGATGCTCCTTGCAATGTGGATGATTCCGCTACTGGCCCAGGCGTCGAGCCTGCAGCTTTCCACAGCCAACGCAACACTGCAGGCCATCCACCGCGGGCTGTCCCAGCATGCCGATGCGCGGCAGCTTCAAAACTGGCAGAAGAGCGTAACCGCTATTGGCCATGATGCAGACGCCTGCATGACCGAAAAAAACAGCAATCTGAGCCAGACAGACAAAGCCTTGGGCATTCTTGGACCCGCCGTCGCCGGCGAGCCGGAGAATCTGACGGTTTTACGCCAGAAGCTGCAGAATGAGCAGAAAACACTCAAAGGAGAACTTGCCACCTGTAAGGTTCTCACCATTGCGAGCGCCGATCTGAGCCGACAGATCCGCGAAAAACGTGAGGCGCTACTGGCCCAAATGCTGTTGCGCCACGATCACGACATCTGGCAGCAGGCCATGGCCCTGCTGTCTGTTTCTGCCACCACCTGGGTTGACGAGCAGCATTTCTGGCTTACCTGGAATGGGCATTTCATTTTTGCCCAGAGGGGCCTGCAACTCTCCGCCGGGATCGGCATCTTCCTGTTCGCCCTGCTGTCGCTTCTGCGCGTGCCTTTGGCCAAGGCCATTCATCGCATGCTGGGTTTATCCCATGCACAGCGTAATTTCTACCGCTATGTGCCTCTGTTGGGAGGCATCGCCGCCGTTGCGGCGTCGAGCTATGTTACAGATACTTTTTCGCCCCTCATTGCCCTCATATCCGGCACCTGGGGCGCCTATGCCGTTATCTCCATGCTGCTCGCGTGGGTTCTGCGGTCGTCCGGCATCGTCAGCCGCCATTTTTCCTGGGAGGGGCAGACGCTGCGCTCCGCACTGCGAACCCTGCGGTTCATCGCCCTCCTCTCCGTGTTCGGACTCGTGTGGATAGGCATTTCCCCCTGGGATCCCCTGTCAGCAACAGACCGGGCTTTTTTTGTGTCCGCATACCATCTGGTCCTCCTCGGTGCGGTGTTATGGCTGGTCTGGCGAACTGGCGCGCAAAAACCTTTCCAAGCTTATCCACTGCCCAGGATGGCCATGATTCTGGCCCTGATCGGTACCGCCTTGTGCATGGTGTCCGGTTATCGCAACCTTTCCAATTATCTGTTCTTCGGTCTGCTGATGTCCCTGCTGGCCCTCGGCATGGGATTCCTGTTGTCCTGGGGGCTTGCCGAATTCTGGATACGGGCGGCACAAAAATCCGGTTTCTGGCAACATTTCCTGCGCCGCCGCCTACACCTGAAAGAAGATCAGCCCCTGCCGTGGATAACCTGGTTCAGTACGATCGGTTACACCGCCGTGTGGTTGGGGGTGGCCGCCTTCGTCCTGCATGCCTGGGGCCTGACCCATACAGGATTTACATTGATCTGGAAATATTTTATCACCGGATTCACCATTGCCGGCTTTCACATCCAGCCCTTCCGCTGGGTGATCGCCGCGATCCTGCTCGTCATCCTGTTCAACATCAACTCCCTGGTCCAGAAACACCTGTCTGATAACTCGCGGATTATCAGCCGCATGGAAAGCGGAGCCCGCCACTCCGTATTATCCATCCTCCGCTATACCGGATTCATTATCGCGGTGCTGATTGCGCTCTCTACGGCCGGTGTCGCTCTCGGCAACCTTGCCATCGTCGCCGGCGCCCTGTCGGTAGGCATCGGGTTCGGACTGCAAAACATCGTCAACAACTTCGTATCGGGCCTGATTCTGCTGCTGGAGCGCCCGATCCGGGTTGGTGACTGGATTCAGGTGGGTACCACTCAGGGATATGTGCAGAAGATGAGCATCCGTTACACCCTGATCCTTACTTTTGACCGCACTGAAGTCTTCGTTCCTAATTCTGAACTAATCTCTGGCCAGGTGACCAACTGGATGTACACAAATAGCGTGTTGCGCCTCATGATCCCCTTCAGCATTGCCCATGATGCCGATATCCCGCTGGTAAAACAGTTGCTGGTAGCGGAAGGTCAAAATCATCCCGACGTATTGCAAGATGATCCGCGCGGTATTCCGCCCACCGCATTATTGCTGGATGTCAGCGAAAATGCACTGCAATTCTATCTGCGGGTGTATCTGGACGACTGTAACAAGAGTTATAACGTGCAGACTGACCTGCGTGCTTCCGTGGTGGAAAGTCTGCTCCGCCATAACGTAGCACTGGCGCACCAGCAGCAGGACGTCCACATTATTCCCAGCCAGATTTTACCCACGGACGGGAATATGGCTCAGCCGACGGGGGGGCATTAACCATCAGGTTATCGCGATGGATCAGCATCGGTACATCCCCTGTCACTTCGGGATCGTCAGCCAGTTCACCACTTTTTCAGAGTAACAAGTCGTTGATTACCAAATTATCACGATGAATCAGCACATCTTCCAGCACCTCAGGATCATCCGCCAGTTCATGACTCTGTTTCCGGCAGCAGCGGGCAGCGACCGGCGCGTCGAGATTGATCAAACCGCGAGCGATGTCCCGCCCCAGCAGATCTTTGCAAACGACCAAATCACCTCGCCGGAATGTACCTTCCACCGCGATAACTCCCACCGGCAGTAAGCTGCTTCCCTCCTCCAAAATCGCCCGGGCCGCTCCCTGATCCAGATGCAGCACTCCGTGGCTGCGCAGATGCCCGGCGAGCCAGCGCTTCCGCGCAGCCAGCCTAGGTAAGCGGGCATGAACGAAGGTACCGATCGCTTCTCCCTGCTGCAAGCGCGACAGGACTTCCGAACGGCGTCCATCCGCAATGATCGTCGACGTACCAGAACGCGCGGCACGTGCTGCAGCACGCACCTTGGCCAGCATACCGCCCGTTCCCACCCGGGAACCGCCTTCGCCGGCAATGCGCTCCAACATCGGATCACCAGCACCAACCTCCGTCAGGAGCGTTGCTTCGGGATGACTGCGCGGATCGGCGTCAAACAATCCCGCCTGATCAGTAAGAATGACCAGGATATCGGCATCCAGCAGATTGCTCACCAATGCCGCCAGGGTGTCGTTGTCGCCCAGATTGATCGCGCTATAAGAAACCACATCATTTTCGTTGATGATGGGCAGCACATTCATGTCCAGCAGCGTGCGCAACGTGGAGCGTGCATTCAGGTAGCGCCGACGGGTACGAAGATCATCGTGGGTCAACAGCACCTGACCACAATATAAACGGTCATTCTCGGGCTGCGCGCATTCCTGCAGCATCTTCTCATAGGTATGTATCAGGGCGGATTGACCGACGCTGGCCGCGGCTTGTCGGGCTTTGAGTGAAACCGGCCGATCTATCCAGCCCAGGCGTTGCATTCCAGCGCTTACCGATCCGGAGGACACCAGTACCACTTCTACACCGCGTTGACGCAACTGCAGAATTTGCTGCACCCAGGCGTGTATCGCGGTGGTATCCAGATGCTGGCCATCGTTCGTAAGCAGGCTGCTGCCAATTTTAATCACCCAACGCTTCGCATCGGTTTGCAAATTTGAACGATTCGACCATCGGTTAGGTTCTTTTGCCCGTTTTTTCCCGATGCGCTCCGTCATGCACCCCTCCTGTTTACCGGATAGATCTGTTATTGAAAAAAGTAAACCCATCCCGGTAGTGCCGTCATCCATTACCCGCTGCTTACGGTACATTCGCTTCCTGCTTTCTGAAATGCAGTATGTAGGCGCTCATGGTGCTGTCCGCCACCGATTGATGAATGGCCACATAAAATATCAGCAGACTCAAAACGGCCACTGCCACCATGCCGGAAAAAAATCCAAGTACCTCCGTTCCGCCCAGAGTTGCCGGGCCCAGCCAGCTGATTCCCCACAAACCCAGAAAATAGGGAATGATCCACCACATATACTGCCATCCCATTTCAGACCATCTTCCTTTGCGCCAGATGCCGGTGAGGGCATAAAAGATTAGCAAGGCGAACAAAGTACCGAAAATGAAATTCAGGGTGTTCAGACCCGACCAGAACACGATCCAGCTTGCCACGACGAAGGTGAGAGGTGCGATAACTGGTGCTGCCCACAAGCGAAAAGGGCGCTCCAGATCAGGCATCGCGCGGCGCAATTGAATCAGCGCAACGGGACCGATGACATAGGACAGTACCGTCATAGAAGCGATATAACCCACCATTTTCTGCCAGGAGGGAAACGGAAAAAAGAAGATTGTACCGACAACGTACAGTAAAATCAGGCTGGCCCAGGGAACCCCATGCCGATTGATGCGTGCGGCCCACTTGGGCGCCGCTCCGGTATCCGCGGTCGCCAGGGTAACCCGGGCTGCGGTGGTGGTATAAATCAATGCGGCCCCGCCTGGCGATACAAACGCATCGACATACAGGAGCACAGCCAGCCAGCCAGCACCCACCGCAGCGGCAAGGGCGGCAAAAGGACCGTTGATGCCAGAAAAATGGAGGTGCTGCCAGCCCCCCGCCGCCAAATCAGCGGGATGTATTGCACCAATAAACGCCACCTGTAAAGCGATATAAATTCCCGACGCAATCAAGACAGAGCCGATAACGGCAATCGGTACATCCCGTTTCGGTTTTTTACTTTCTCCAGCCAGGTCGATAGCATGACGAAAACCCAGCAGGCTGAAAACAACACCGCCGGTGGCTACGGCAACGAACATCCCGTGAAAATCGGCCGTGGCATTCTGTGCATGCACCACGAAATTACCTGGGTGCCACGATGTGGCGAGCAACACCCCAATCGTCAGCACAGGAATCGAAATTTTCCACCAGGTAGCGCCATTGTTGATTTTCAACACCCAGTGCACCACCAGAAAATTGATGGCAACAAAGAAGGCCAGCAACACCAGCGCGACGGCGAAACATTTAACGCTGAGGAGGTCAGAATGCTGCTGCAGCAATCCCGGCAGGTAATTATTAGCGTAGGTCAGTATGGCCGTAACTTCGATGGGCGCGATGGTGGCATAAGAGAGAAAGAGAATCCAGCTCCACATATGGCCAATGATCGGGCCATTTCCCACGTGGGCCAGATGAACCACTGCCCCAGCCCGGGGAATCAGCGGACCAAGTTCGGCAAAAACCAATGCCAGCAAAAGGATAGCGCAGGCGCCGATCATCCATGAACCGACCGCGTAGGGGCCTGCCTGCTGTGCCGTATATAGTGGTCCGAACAACCACCCAGAGCCAATTGAAGCGCCCACACACGCCAGTATCAAACCTTGCAGAGAACCCTCTCGTCGCAGCCTGCTTTTTATATTCTGGAGCTTTATGGATGCCATGATTTCTCCCGAAATGTGGTGAATATCACGGTGCAGAATGACCAAGGAATTGCGCGTTACAGCCACACCGAATATTTTTAATATATCTTGCTGATTAATTTTTACATTGTTTATTATCACATTTCGCAATAATAATGTCAAGATTATTTATTTAATAGACAAAATAGTTAGCGTATTTTACTTAACAAATAAGGCGAAAAAACCATAAACTGTATGGCCTGAAAGCAGGATATGCTGCAGAAACGGGCCAGGGAAGAGGCGCATGGTCGAAAGGCGGGAAGGGAGGATTTATCCTAAAATATAACGGCAATTCAGGCGCGAGAAACACCCAATTGCCGCCATATATACTTACTTTCCGTCTGGTCATTCCCACTCTATCATAAATTATTGATTTTTTACTGTGCATATCAATATATTAGGCTCTTCGTCAGATTAAGTGGGTAGGGGTAAAATGCTGTGGAGCGGTCCTGCCCTGAATAGGAGTTAGAGGATGGTCCCTGAAGAGTTGTTTTCCCTCGCGATAGGATTGGTTCCGCCGTGGTTGG
>JAMCRJ010000051.1 GCA_023381645.1 Gammaproteobacteria bacterium | reverse complement strand
AGGGGGGAGGATTCGAACCTCCGAAGGCAGAGCCGTCAGATTTACAGTCTGATCCCTTTGACCGCTCGGGAACCCCTCCCACGATTAGCGGCGCATTGTGCGGCCTGGGTATTTCTTTGTCAAGCGTGCGTGCGTTGCCGGACGTCCGCAACATCCGGAACACACCATCAGCTTGACGCATGACGCGTATTCTGCGCTTCCGGCGCCTTGACATCGTTGCCCATTTACAACATCCTGTGAAAGAGTAGTGAAGGTTTTTTGCCGGGCAGCTTCGCCAGGGCTTGAGAGAGGAGGGTTTTGGTAATGAAACATATTAAAGGAATCAAAGGTATCACACTGCTGGCTGCCATCAGCGGGGGTCTTTTCGCCAGTGCAGCCTATGCGGACAGTGGCTATGTGGGTTATGCAGTCAATCACGGCGCCAAGCCTGTTGTCACCAGTCGGGGTATCTGCGTGCGGGGCGGGCGCCCGGTAACGGATGGTCCAGTGCCCACCTATTGTGCCCCCGCGCCGGCCCCCGTGGCAGCCGCGCCGACACCGCCTCCCGCTCCCGTAGCCGCCCCCATCGCGCCTGTTGAGCAGACGATCCTGGTGAGCAAACCGATCACCATCACCGGTATCAACTTCAAGTTCGATTCGTACAAGCTGCTGGATCATGACATCCGGGTACTGGACGAAGTGGCGAGTTTTGCCAAAAACCATCCCGAGGCCGTACTTGACGTCAATGGGTATTGCAGCAAGGTGGGCACCTATGCATATAACCTCAAACTTTCCAAGCTGCGTGCCCAGAGTGTCGCACAGTACCTGACCCATCACGGGGTGGCGAGTGATCGTATGGTACTGAAGGGTCACTCCTACGACAATCCGGTCGCCACTAACGCCACCCCGCAAGGCCGCTTCATGAATCAGCGCGTGGAAATCAATTCCAGCATCAAGGTTCAGAAGACCGTTCGGTAATCTCCTTCCAGATATTGCAGATGCGGGCCAGCCAAGGCCCGCTTTTTTTGCGGCGGCCATGGCGGCGCATGGCATCGTTTCCATGTTAGACTAAACGCCATGCGACAGTCCTTCCTTCGTTTTGTGCGAACATTGCACATCACCCGCGTTCTAGTGCGTTACCGCCTGGACGATGTGCTGTATTTTCTTCCCTTGTTAAAACCATATCAGGCCGTGTTGCGCCTAAACCCCATGACATGGCTGGCGCCGCGTCCCCAGGGTCCTTTTGCCGAACGCCTGCGCGAGGCACTGGAAACACTGGGTCCCACTTTTATCAAACTAGGTCAGATGCTTTCAACCCGCCGGGATTTACTTCCCGACCACATTACTCAGGAACTTGCGAAACTCCAGGACGCGGTACCCCCTTTCCCGTCAAACGTCGCCCGACAGATCATCGAGGCAGCGCTTGGCAAAACACTGGATGCGATCTTCTCCCGGTTTGATGATCAGCCTGCCGCAGCGGCGTCCATTGCCCAAGTGCACTTCGGGCAATTGCTGGATGGCCGCGAGGTGGCGATCAAGGTCAGACGCCCGGGCCTGCAATGGATCATCGATCAGGATCTAGCCATCCTTGCGCTGCTCGCTGATCTCGCGGAGCGATACTCTCAGGAAGGTCGGCGCCTGAGGGTGCGCGCCGTTGTCGCAGAATACGCGAAAATCATTCGCGGGGAACTGGATCTGCTACGTGAAGCGGCCAACGCCAGTCAGTTGCGGCGTAATTTTGCTACAGAACCGGAACTGCTCTATGTGCCGGAAATTTACTGGGACTATTGCTCGTCTGCGGTACTGGTGATGGAGCGCATTTATGGTATCCCCATCGGTCAGCGTGAGGCACTTCATGATGCTGGCATTGATTTTGATCAGCTCTCGCGGCGCGCTGCGGAAATCTTTTTCCGTCAGGTCTTTCGTGACGCGTATTTTCACGCGGACATGCATCCCGGCAATATTTTTATCGACCCGAAGAACGGGCGCTTTATCGCGGTGGATTTTGGCATCATGGGTAGCTTGGATGATGCGAGCCAGCATTACCTGGCAGAAAACATGGTTGCGTTTTTCCGACGCGACTACCGGCGCGTGGCAGAAGCGCATGTGGAAGCCGGATGGGTCCCAGCGGACACCAATGTGCAGGATTTTGAAACCGCCATCCGTGCCATTGCGGAGCCTGTCTTCGAAAAACCGCTGAATGAAATATCCGTTGCCAGCCTGTTGCTGCGGCTCTTTCAGACTACGCGCGCCTTTCACATGCAAACCCAGCCTCAACTCCTGCTGCTCCAAAAAACGCTGGTCAATGTCGAGGGCATCGCCCGTGATTTCAACCCGGCACTCAACATCTGGGAAGTGGCTACGCCACTTCTGACAGAATGGCTCAGCCGTCAGCGCGGTCCGCAGGGTTGGTGGTCCGAGCTGAAACGATACTTCCCCCAATGGGGGTTGGTTCTGCCGGAAATACCGGTACTCCTCCATAACATCCTGCGCCAGACCCAGCAGGGTGAACTGCCCTTGGTGATCCGTAGCGACGACATCCAGGGTATCCGGCAGGAACTGCACAGTGGTTTGCAAAAACTTACCTATAGCGTAGGCGGCACGTTTATTGTGGTAGGCTTAGGCATTATTGCGGCGCTGGAACACCGACTGGATAGCCGGGTACTTCATTTGCCGGTATGGGCCTGGCTGATTATCCTGCCGACGGTGCTCTGGGCAGGGGCCAGATGGGTACGCAGCATATTTGTCCGTCGCGACTAAGGTGGGCAGGGGTCTGTTACAACGGATACACCGGGCTAGGGGAAAGGAGGGTGTCATGTGGATGGTCGTTTCTTTTTTGATAGCGGCGCTGGCTGTCATTTTCGCGGTTCAGAACGGGGCACCCGCCACCATTCATTTCTTCTCGTGGACGTTTGCACAATCCCAGGGGGTGGTCCTGCTTAGTGGTTTTGTCGCCGGTTTTATTGCGAGCATACTGATTTATCTACCCACACATATCCGTAACAAGCTGAAGATCCGCCGCCATGAACGACGCGAGACCGACCTTGAAGGGCAACTCAACGCGGAACGCGGCAAACGGGAATACTTCGAAAAGGAACATGCAGCCGCCATGCGCGTCCAGAAAGGCAACGTCACAGCGGCCGGCAACACGGGAAGAAGCACGGACTGAAGGTGATCAGTCGCGCGTCATGGTGCAACTACCGTCTTTTCCCCAACAGCAGCCACCTCCCGGTACTCTGGGTGTACTCGCGCCAAGGTCGCCAGGTTACGGCTGGCTTGAACGTTGCCAAGCGCTGCTGCTTTGCGCCACCAGATGCTGGCCTTACCATAGTCCTGCGGCACCCCCTGCCCCAGGAAATAGAGATTGCCCAGGTTGTACTGAGCGGCGGGAATACCCTGCGCTGCCGCCTTCTCCCACCAGTAAGCTGCTTTGGCTTCATCCTTGTTCACGCCCTGGCCGAAATAATACTGCATGCCAAGGTTGTATTCCGCTTTGGCATAACCATGGAGGGCAGCCTTATTGAACCAATGTGCAGCCAAGCTATAATTTTGCGGAACCCCGTCACCCAAGGCACAACGAGTACCTATCGTATTCTCGAGCCTAGCCGTGGTGAGATCGGCAGACTGGGCGCCGGCCAGATCTTTTGGGGCCACACCAGTTGCGGTATGCGCGCCAGCCCAAGGCGCAGAAAGCGCCAAAAATACCGACCCACAGGCGGCAGGAAGGAATCGTTTACTGAAACCGTGATAATTGCCCATAGAAACTCCTAGCTAATTGCTTATACCTTACAGATAGCGAGGTTACACCAAAAACCTCGCGGATAACCAGAAGTTTTTCAGGCGCAGCCAACCGGGAGTTGCAGGCCGGCCACACCCGGCGCTTCTCTCCCCGCGCAGGCACCACGTATTCAGATGCGTCAAGCAGACAGATGAGCGTCGATCCAAGATTCCGCCGCGTACCAGTCTGCCTGACAGTCGTCTCCCGCAAAACCGCGCGCCTCGGCAAGATAATAGGCACGTTCGGCAATCATGCGCTGGCGATCCGCAGCAGAGACCTGCGGAGACTTTGAACGTCCGGCAGCGCGGGGTTTCTTGGGCACAGCGACCGCATCCCGCGCCGTTGTTGCGCGAGGCGTCGGCGCCACCTTGGGATCCGATGAAACTTCCTTGGACTTTGTGACCCGTTTTTTAGGTTGCTCTTCCACCCTGGCTACCCTCCTGAACGACATGAAAAAACGCTCTACAAGAAATAGCACACGGTGGCAGAGTTTTCAAAGTCCGGGCAGGACGTCTTTCCATTTTTTGTGGAATGGAAGGAAGACCATCGACGTGCCATTAGCGACCGGCCTGCAATATCTCTGCAGACCGCCACCTCTGCGCGAGTTTATCCAGGACGGCGTTTACGAAGCGATGGCCTTGCTCACCACCAAAGTCTTTATCCAGCTCTATGGCTTCATTGATGATCACCCGGTATGGCGTTTGCGGATAGTCCCGCAATTCGCAGGCCGCGAGACGCAGGATCGCCCGTTCGACTTCGCTGACCTCATCGGCCCAGCGACGGTCCTGAACTTCCTCGGCGATGGCAGGGTCCAGCTCGGAGATCGCGGCGCAGACCCCTTGCCAGAGGCTTTTAAAGAAAGCGACATCGGCGCCCTGCAAGCGCTCCGGATCGGAGGTGAATTGCAACTCGATCTCGGCACAATGGCCCGGGTTCATCTGCCACTGATAAAGCGCCTGAACCGCAGCTTGACGCGCCAGACGACGGCGACTGATTTTCATTGAGTGCTGTTCAGATCTGACGCAACAACTGCACCATTTCCAGCGCAGTCATGGCTGCATCGAAGCCCTTGTTGCCCGCTTTGGTTCCGGCGCGCTCGATGGCCTGCTCAATGCTGTCCGTGGTCAGCACCCCAAAAATCACCGGCACTCCCGTGTCCATGGACACCTGGGCCACCCCCTTGGACACTTCGGCCGCGACATAATCAAAATGTGGGGTACCGCCGCGAATCACTGCACCCAGACAAAGCACGGCGTCATAATTACCGCTACGCGCCAGCTTCTGTGCGATCAGCGGCATCTCATAAGCACCCGGGACATGAACGATATGAAGCTGTTCTTCTTTTGCACCGTGACGGCGCAACGCGTCAATGGCACCCTGCTCCAACTGCTGGGTGATAAAGCTGTTGAAACGGCTGACCAACAGGGCAAAGCGATGCTCACCGGCCTGCAGACTGCCTTCGATATGACGAATCATGACTCATCCTCGGGAACTTCCAGAAAGGGACGCTGGCCGACGATCTCCAGACCAAAGCCGCCGATACCACGGTATTGAAACTGACTGTCGCTGAGGACCACCGCCTGATGCACCCCCAGATCAGAGAGAATCTGGGCGCCGATGCCAAAGGTGCGCAGAACCCGTCCGGCGTCGCCCGCCTGACCGGGCCCCTTGGGCTTTTCAGGCAATGCGGCGATCTCGCGCAGGAGTTCTTCGACACTCTCCTGATGGTGGAGATAGACCAGCACGCCACGACCTTCTGCAGCGATCCGCCGCAAGGCGATGACATTCGGGCTGGCTTCACCGGCGAAGAGATCATTCAGCGTCTTGCCAACCTGTACCCGTACCAGTACGGGTTCATCACACGCTTCCAGGTCGCCAAGAACCAGGGCAAAATGCGTTTCACGGGCGACCCAATCACGATAAACGTGGAGTTCGAAGTCCCCACATGGGGTATGCCACGGGCCACTCGCCTCCCGCTGTACGATCCGCTCCCGTTCCAGGCGATAGCGGATCAGGTCGGCAATGGTGCCAATTTTAAGGCCATGTTCCGCAGCATAAGGGACCAGGTCGGGCAAACGCGCCATTTCGCCGTCGGCGTTGAGAATTTCGCAGATGACGCCGGCTGGTTTGCAGCCAGCCAGCCGCGCAAGGTCGACCGCTGCTTCGGTATGACCGGCGCGAACCAGTACTCCCCCGGGTTCTGCGGCCAGGGGGAAAATATGACCGGGCATCACGATATCCTCCGGACCTGCCTCGTCTGCAATGGCCGCCCGAATCGTCACCGCGCGGTCAGCAGCGGAAATACCGGTGGTAACACCGCGGGCAGCCTCAATCGAGACCGTGAACGCGGTGCCCAGGCTGGCAGTGTTATGCCCTACCATCTGCGGGAGACGCAATCGTTCGCAACGCTCGCGGGTGAGCGGCAGGCACACTAGACCACGCCCCTGCGAAACCATGAAGTTGATGGCAGCGGGCGTCACAAACTCCGCCGCCATGATCAGGTCACCTTCGTTTTCACGCCCCTCGTCGTCCATCAGAATCACCATCCGACCGGCAGCGATGTCGGCGATGATCTCCTCTGCGGAACTTATACTGACACTGCTCATACCGGAAACCCTTTTGCGGCGAGTGAATCACGATCGATCGCTGATTTTAACCCGGACCCAGGGTCTGTGGCCACCCAGCGTTCCAGATAGCGCGCAAGGAGGTCCACCTCCAGATTGACAGACTGCCCCAGCCGCCACTGCGCGGCCGTCGTCTGCGCCAGGGTATGGGGGATGAGATTGAGCATGAACAGGTCGCCTCGGAGCGCGTTGACGGTCAGGCTGATGCCGTCCACGCAGACGCTGCCTTTGGCGGCAACATAGCGTAGCAGGTCTGGAGGTGCGGCGATGGCAAATACTTGCGAGCGTCCCGAGGCGCTCACTTCGTGAATCTGTCCAACACCGTCCACATGGCCAGCAACCAGATGCCCTCCCAGGCGATCTGACAGGCGCAGCGCTTTTTCCAGATTGACCGGACTGCCCACCTGAAGATGTCCAAGAATGGTTTTATCGAGAGTTTCGCGGGAGACATCGACGGCAAAGGCGTCGCGCTGGACTTCCACCACCGTCAGGCAGGCGCCGGAAACCGCAATACTGTCGCCCAACCCGACGTCTCCGAGATCAAGTCTTCCGACGGCAACGATCATCCGCAGGTCGCCATCCCGTGTCTGCATCCCGCGAATCTGGCCCAAGGCCTGAATGATACCGGTAAACATCGCCTATCGCTCCTGTGGACGCAATGTCCATTTGATATCGTTGCCCAATCGGGAGCTTTGGATCACCGACCAGCGCGGGACCTCTGCGAGATCCGAATAGGGGCCGGTGGCGAGCACCGGCCGCGCATCCCGCCCGAGCAGCAGCGGTGCCACATAAAGCAGCCATTCGTCGATCAGGCCAGCGGCGAACAGGGAAGCAGCGACGCCAGGCCCCGCTTCGACCAGCACCTCGTTGATCTGCCGCTCTGCCAGCATGCCCGTCACTTCCTGCCAGTCCAGTCCCTGTGCCGTGCTGCGACAGAACAGCAACTCCGCACCAGCAGCGCGCAGCGCCGCCCGGGCGGCAACAGGAGCATCCTGCCGATGAAAAATCCATACCGCACCAGGTGTACCAAAAAGCGTCGCATCCGGCGGCGTGCGCAGATGGCTGTCCACGATGACTTTCACCGGATAGCGCCGCAGGGGAGTTTCCAGGCGTGGTGCTAGGCGCGGATTATCCGCCAGCACCGTGCCGATGCCGACAAGAATGGCACTGGCGCGCGCCCGCTCCTGCTGCACATCCGCGCGCGCCGCCTCCCCGGTCAGCCATTGGCTTTGTCCGTTGGCGAGCGCCACCCGGCCGTCCAGGCTCATGGCCTGCTTGAGCCGCATCCAGGGGCGGCCATGGCGCATCCGTCGCAAAAATCCAGGATTCAAGGCTTCTGCCGCCGCTTCCAGGCAACCCTCTTCAGCCACCACGCCGGCTGCGCGCAAACGTTCCACGCCGCGCCCCGCCACCAGAGGATTGGGGTCGCGCATGGCAATCACCACCCGCGCGACACCTGCGGCAATCAGCGCATCCGCACAGGGCGGCGTACGGCCATAGTGACTGCAAGGTTCCAGAGTCACATAAGCCGTAGCGCCGCGCGCAGCAGCACCCGCCTCTTCCAGCGCAAGAACCTCCGCATGCGGCTCACCAGCTTGCAGGTGAGCACCCCGCCCGATGACGCGTCCATCTTTGACCAGAACGGCCCCAACACAGGGATTGGGATGCACGCTGTACAGGCCCTGCTCCGCAAGCACCAGGGCCTCAGCCATGAAGGCAAGATCCTGCTCAGTCGCCACGATTCAAATCGTCTCCCCCGTCGGGGAGCTCCGCCTCCTTCATCCGCGCAATCTCCGCGCTGAACGCATCGACATCCTCAAAGCGCCTGTAAACAGAGGCAAAACGCACATAGGCGACGGGATCGAGGTCACGTAGGGACTCCATCACCAGTTCGCCGATGAGGCGCGCCGGGATCTCCCGCTCACCGCGTTCGCGGATACGGCGTTGGATCATCCGTACTGCAGCATCCACCCGCGCGGTGGCTACTGGCCTCTTGCTCAATGCCCGGGTCAGACCCCGCTGGAGCTTGTCTTCATTGAAGGATTCACGCCGCCCGTCGGTCTTGACAACCACAGGCAACGCCAGTTCCGCCCGTTCAAAGGTAGTAAAGCGTTGCGCGCACTGGGGACATTCACGCCGCCGTCGTACACTTCCACCATCATCCGCAAGGCGGGAATCCACCACACGGGTATCCGCATAGGCACAGAACGGGCAGTGCACGAATACTCAGCCGTATACCGGGAACTGATGGCAGAGTGCCTTCATATCTGCACGGACCCGCTCAATGACGGCAGTATCGCCAGTCGCATCCAGGACGTCAGCAATGCCGTTACCCAAGCGATGCATTTCGGACTCGCCAAAACCACGCGTGGTGGCGGCCGGCGTACCAATCCGGATGCCGCTGGTAACCGCCGGGGGGCGGATATCGAAGGGCACGGCATTCTTGTTGACGGTGATATTGGCCTGTCCCAGCGCCTCTTCCGCCTCTTTACCCGTGACTTTCTCGCCCAGGTTCAGCAAGAAGAGATGGTTGTCGGTGCCACCCGAAACCGCGCCATAACCACGCCCGGCCAATACCTTGCTCAGGGTTTGCGCATTATGAATGACCTGTTGCTGATAGGACTTGAACTCCGGCTGCAGAGCTTCACGGAAGGCGACAGCCTTGGCAGCAATGACATGCATCAGCGGTCCCCCCTGTAAGCCGGGGAAGATCAGGGAGTTCACTTTTTTGGCATATTGCTCCCGGCAGAGGATCAATCCGCCGCGAGGACCGCGCAGGGTTTTGTGGGTGGTGGTGGTGACAAAATCCGCATGGGGCACGGGGCTGGGATGCAGGCCCGTGGCCACAAGGCCGGCGATGTGTGCCATGTCCACCAGCAGATAGGCGCCGATGCTGCGGGCAATCTCGCCGATGCGGGCGAAGTCGATGACACGCGAGTAGGCACTGGCACCGGCGACAATCATCTTCGGCCGTTCCTGCTCCGCCTGCTCCGCCATGGCGTCATAATCGATGCGGCCGTCTTCCGCGCGCACGCCGTAAGCCGCCACCTGAAAAAGCTTGCCGGACACGTTCACTTTGGCGCCGTGGGTAAGATGGCCGCCATGGGCAAGACTCATGCCCATGATCTTGTCGCCGGGCTGGAGCACGGACAAGTAAACAGCCTGATTGGCCTGCGAGCCGGAGTGAGCCTGGACGTTGGCATGTTCAGCGCCAAAAAGCTCCAGCGCACGGTCCATGGCAAGCTGTTCGGCGATATCCACGTACTCGCAACCGCCATAGTAGCGTTTACCAGGATATCCTTCTGCGTATTTGTTGGTCAGCACCGAGCCCTGAGCGGCCATTACCATGGGGCTGGCATAGTTCTCGGAAGCGATGAGCTCGATATGATCCTCCTGGCGCCGAGTTTCTTTGCGCATGGCATCCCAAAGCACGGGGTCAAAATCAGCAATGGTCAGGGTTTTGGAAAACATGGCCGAACTCCTTGGGCTTCAGAAAAAGCAGGCGTAAACACTAATGGATGCACACGGTCACGGCAAGGGTGAAAAATTGGCATAACCCATGAATCTCTTTCATCCGGCATCGGCGCTTCGGACATGCACCGGCTCAGATCTTGATACGCACCGGCTGGGGATGGCCCTGCAGAACGAACTTCGGTGCCGCCTTTTCTTTCTTGCCACGGCGTGGCCGCTGTTTATCCGCAAAAATATCCTGATAGGCCACATAAATGACCGGTGGCCCAAGCACCCAGACCACCAGTCCGAGCCAAAGCTGAGAAAATGCGGGCATCAGCACATTGCTGATAAGAATGGCGGCCCACAAGGCAATCAGGGGGTCGCGCAACTCCGGCCGGAAAATCAGGGTCAGCGTGGTTTCTACCTCTGACTCCAGCCAGCCATGTCCTTTATGCAATGCAAGAGCGATACCAAAGAAGGCGGGGGAAAACCAGAAGTAGGGCATGAGCGCCAGATTGGAGAGTCGCTCGCCGAATGCAAACCACCAGCCCCAGAACCCCTGCCCCAAACCAGACCCGTCATTCCAGGGCATCTGAATTCCGGCGAGAATGGCCCCCATCACTACCGTATCCTGGCCGAACTCGAAGATCATCCCGAATATCGCGAATACCATGCCCCATAAAACGGCCACATGGAGTGCATGCCGGGTTTGCTGCGGAGTGTATTCCTCTCCCTCACTGCGCCCGGCGATGCGCAGACCGACCAACAGTCCCAGCGGTGCCAGCGCGTCCATAAGCCAACCCGGGAAGGGAATGGCGGCGAAGATCAGGGCTCCCGTCGCGAAGGCAAGCCAATGCTTGGGACGCACCGCTACCAACTCGGCTCCACCTTCCACCCAGGTCATCATTCGATTCAACCAGTTCCAAGCCAAAGCGCTGCTCCCGGACTAAGGACAAACGGCCTGTGCGCAACTCCTGTCCCAGGCCGGTACACAGGGATCAGTTTAGCCAAGAATGGAGGCCATGACAAAACACCTGCACCCGGACCTGTCCGGCACGTCTGTCCGGCACGTCTTGTCGCTGGCGGCCGGCGCGATTAGACTCTTTCAGCTCTCCCTATAAATCGAAGTGCATGATGCCAGTAGAGATACCCGCCGATTCCGTTGGACTGGTGACCCCGCAGACTGTGACCTTTTCGGCACCTCTGGAGCTGGAGTGCGGGCGCTGCCTGCCCGGCTACACCCTTGCCTATGAGACCTACGGCACACTCAATGCGCAGCGGAGCAACGCCATACTGCTCTGCCATGCCCTTTCCGGCGACCACCACGCAGCCGGCTATCACAGCATGGACGATCGCAAACCCGGCTGGTGGGATCACTTGCTGGGACCGGGAAAGGCCATGGATACGGAGCGGTTTTTCTTTGTCTGCGCCAACTTCATCGGCTCCTGCAAGGGGTCCACCGGCCCAGCCAGCACCAATCCGGAAACCGGTGCACCCTGGGGATTGGATTTTCCCATGGTCACCGTGCGCGACTGGGTCAAAACCCAGGCCGAACTGGCGGACTATCTGGGCATTGAACAGTGGGCCGCCGTTGTGGGAGGCAGCCTCGGCGGCATGCAGGTGATGCAGTGGAGCATGGATTATCCGGAGCGCCTGCGGCATGCCGTGGTCATCGCCGCCGCACCCAAGCTCACCGCCCAGAACATCGCCTTCAACGAGGTTTGCCGGCAAGCCATCATGACGGATCCGGAGTTTTATAATGGCCGTTATTATGCGCACAACACCAAACCGCGTCGCGGCCTGTCGCTGGCACGCATGATCGGCCATATCACCTATCTCTCCGACAACGCCATGCGTACCAAATTCGGCCGCGACACCCGTGGCGGCAAGGCATTCTCCTTCGGCTTCGACGTGGATTTCGAAGTGGAGAGTTATCTGCGTTATCAGGGCTCCAGCTTTGTGGAGCGCTTTGATGCCAACAGCTACCTTTATATCACCAAGGCCTTGGACTATTTTGATCCGGCCAGCACCTGGGGGGGCAATCTGGCCGAGGCCTTTGCCTCCACTCGGGCAAACTTTCTGGTGATTTCCTTCAGTTCAGACTGGCGCTTCTCTCCGGAACGCTCCCGTGAAATCGTGCAAGCCCTGTATACCTGTAACCGGGACGTCAGTTATGCGGAGATCGAGGCGGAGCATGGTCACGATTCTTTCCTGATGCCCATCCCCCAATACGTGGCAGTGCTGGGCACCTATCTGGGGCGGGTTGCTGAAGAGGTCGGCGCATGACCCTGCGTAAGGACCTGGCGATTATCGCCGACTGGATTGCACCCCGGAGCCGTATCCTCGATCTGGGTTGCGGGGAAGGCGAACTGTTGGCTTACCTGCGCGCTGAAAAAGGTGTGCAAGGCTATGGCGTGGAAATCGAGGAGGCGAGGGTGGTGGCGGCCATACGCCGCGGCATACCGGTGATTCAGCAGGATCTCGATCAAGGTTTGCGTAACTTTGCCGATCAAAGCGTCGATACGGTAGTCCTTTCCCTGACCCTGCAAGCCACAACCTACCCGCGCGAACTGCTGCTGGAGATGCTGCGGGTGGGACGCGAGGTCATCGTCACCTTTCCCAACATGGGGCACTGGCACGCGCGCTGGCAACTGGGTATCTGCGGCCGCATGCCCATGACGGATGTTTTGCCCCATACGTGGTACGATACGCCGAATATCCATCTGTGTACGATCCGTGATTTCGAATCGCTGTGCCATGATAACGGGATTGCCGTCCATCAGCGGGTCGTACTGAACGATCTGCGTCGCGAAACCTGGCGCAACCGGCTGTTGCCCAATCTTTTTGGCGAGGTCGCCCTCTATCGTTGCGCCCTGATGGCGCGCTGACCCGCTGCAGGAGAACGCCATGCCACTGGAACTCATCAGCTTTCCCCTCTGCCCTTACGTGCAGCGCTCCATCATCACCCTGCTCCACAAGCAGGTGGGCTTCACTCTTACCCACATTGATCTGTCGCATAAGCCGGAGTGGTTTCTGGCCCTGTCGCCCCTGGGCAAGGTTCCCTGCCTGAAGATCGATGAACACACCGTACTTTTCGATTCGCAGGTCATCAATGAATATCTGGACGAAACCATCGCCCCCGTGCTGCATCCTGCCGACCCGCTGGAACGGGCGCAGCACCGCGCCTGGATTGCTTTCGGCAGCGAAATACTGGGCGATCAGATGCAGATGATGGTCGCTCAGGGAGAAGAGCGTTTTACCGCCGCCAGTCGTCAGCTTTTTGATAAGCTGGAACGACTGGACAAGGCCATGGGAAACGGCGCGTTCTTCGCCGGCGACGATTTCAGCCTGATAGACGCCGCATTGGCCCCCCTGTTCATGCGCATGGAAGTCCTCCATGCCCTGCGCCCGTTGCCGCGCTGGGAATCCTTGGGCAAACTGCGACGCTTGACGGCATTGCTCATGGAGCTGCCGGAAGTGGCCGGATCGGTGACTGCGGACTTCCCCGATCGTCTGCGCAACTATATCAGTGAGAGAGGCAGTCTGTTTTTGCGTACTGCCTGAGCCAACGCCGCACCACAAATTCGCCAAAGAACAGGGGAGTAGACCATATGAGCGCGCATCACGAAAACGGGGAACAGAGTCAGGCACTGGTGCCGACCACCCACTTCGGCTACCAGGAGGTGCCCGAAACGGAGAAGGAGCAACTCGTCAGGGGGGTTTTCAGCAACGTCGCCAGCAAGTATGACCTGATGAACGATCTCATGTCCCTCGGGGTCCACCGCCTGTGGAAACGCTTTACCGTAGATCTCGCCCGGCCCCGACCAGGGCAGCGGGTACTGGATCTGGCGGGTGGTACGGGCGATCTGGCCGCCGCCATTTATCCGCGGGTGCAGCCCAACGGCTCCATCGTGGTCTCGGACATCAATCCGGAGATGCTGGCCGTGGGGGAAAGCCGGCTGGCTGACAAAGGCATCATCGCGGGAGTGGAATTTGTCGAGGCCAACGCCGAGGATCTGCCCTTCCCTGACCGCGAATTCGATCTGATCACCCTGGCTTTCGGCATTCGCAACATGACCCATCCCGAAAGGGCACTGAAAGAAATTCATCGCGTGCTGAAAACCGGTGGACGGGTATTGATCCTCGAGTTCTCCCATCCACGCTGGCCGGGTTTGCAGACCATTTACGATATGTACTCCTTCAGGTTGCTGCCGCGCGTTGGCGAATTGGTGGCCAAAGACCGTGAGAGCTACCAGTATCTGGTGGAATCCATCCGCCGCTTCCCCAATCAGGAAACCTTCAAGATGATGATGGAAGATGCCGGGCTGGAGCGGGTGGAAATATTCAATCTCTCCGGCGGGATTGTTGCACTGCATCGCGGGTTCCGGATGGACTGATGAATGCTTTTCATCACCACGCCTAAAAATTCCCTCTTGAGCCCGCCGACATGGCAGGGCATGATGGCGGCAATTTTCGCAGAGGAGTATTGCCCATGACATCGGTCCACAGTCTCGGTTTTCCCCGTATCGGCCACAAACGCGAGCTGAAGAAGGCGCTGGAGAGCTTCTGGTCCAGGGAAATTGACGAGCAGGAATTGCAGTCCCGCGCTGCCCAGTTACGTGACCGCCACTGGCAGATTCAACAGAACTGCGGCATGGATCTGGTGCCTGTCGGCGATTTCAGCCTTTACGACCACATGCTTGATATGAGCTGCACCCTCGGTGCCATTCCGCCCCGTTACGGCTTCGCCGGCGGTCAGGTCGGTCTGGACACCTTTTTTGCCATGGCCCGCGGCTCCGCCACCCAGCCAGCCATGGAAATGACCAAGTGGTTCGATGCCAACTATCACTTCATCGTCCCCGAGTTCCACGAGGGGATGGATTTCCGCCTCAGCAGCGAACGTCTTTTTGATCAGGTGAAAGAGGTGCAGTCCTTGGGTCTCAAGGCCAAACCCGTACTGGTCGGCCCCATCACTTATCTGTGGCTGGGCAAGGAAAAAGACCTGAATGCAGAAGCGCACCATGAAGCGCAGCATCATCACGATGACAGCGCCTGTCATGGCCATGGCGCCCCGGTCGGGACAGCTTGTTTTGACCGGCTGACCCTGCTGCCCAAGGTCCTGCCGATTTATGCCGAGATACTCGCGCGTCTGGCGGAAATGGGTGTCGAATGGGTACAGATCGACGAGCCCGCCCTCGCCCTCGATCTTCCCCAGGAATGGGTCAAGGCACTGGAATCCGCATACCAGACGCTGCGCCGGGACAAGACGCCCAAGGTGCTGCTGGCGACCTATTTTGATTCCGTCGCCGACCATGCCAAAGCACTGAAGGCGCTGCCGGTAGCGGGCATGCACCTGGATCTACGCCGTGCACCGCAGCAACTGAACAGTTTCCTCAGCGATTACCCCGCTGACAAGGTGCTCTCCCTTGGCGTCGTCGATGGCCGTAACGTCTGGCGCGCCGATCTGGACGCTGCTCTGGAACTGCTGCAACCCGTTCACCAACAACTCGGTGATCGCCTCTGGGTGGCGCCGTCCTGCAGCCTGCTGCACACTCCGGTAGACTTGGAGCAGGAAACCGATCTGGACGCCGAACTCAAGTCTTGGCTGTCCTTCTCCGTACAGAAACTGGACGAAGTCGCCATCATCGGACGCGCGCTGAACGAAGGTGTCGAGTCGGTGGCACAGGAACTGGCCGCTGCCCGCGCAGCCGTCGCCTCACGCAAAAGCTCACCACGCATTCACAATCCGGTGGTCGCCCAGCGTCTGGAGGGACTGGGTCAGGATAATGGTCGGCGCAAGAGCCCTTTCCCCATCCGCGAAGCCGCGCAGCGCACCCGTTTCAAACTGCCCACCTTCCCCACCACCAGTATCGGCAGTTTCCCGCAGACTCCCGAGATCCGTAAAGCCCGCCTGCAGAATCGCAAGGGTGAGTTGAGCAACGCCGATTATCAGAAAGCCATGGAAGCGGAAATCGCCCTGGTGGTGAAGGAACAGGAACGTCTGGGCATCGACGTACCCGTCCACGGTGAACCGGAACGTAACGATATGGTCGAATACTTTGGTGAGCAGCTCGCTGGTTTCGCCTTTACCCGTCATGGCTGGGTGCAGAGCTATGGTTCACGCTACGTCAAACCGCCGCTGATTTTCGGCGACGTCTCCCGCCCCGCTCCGATGACGGTAGCCTGGAGCAAGTACGCCCAGTCTCTCACCCAGCGGCCCATGAAGGGTATGCTCACGGGTCCGGTGACCATCCTGCAATGGTCTTTCGTCCGTGATGACCAACCCCGGGAACGTACTGCACTGCAGATCGCCCTGGCCATCCGTGATGAGGTCAGGGACCTGATCGACGCAGGCATCGGCATCATCCAGATCGATGAACCGGCCTACCGTGAGGGTTTGCCCCTCAAGCGCAAGGATTGGGCCCACTACCTCGAGTGGGCCTCCCGCGCCTTCCGGATTTCGGCGCAGATCGCCCCCGATGACGTCCAGATTCACACACACATGTGTTACTCGGAGTTCAACGACATTCTGCCCGCCATTGCGGCCATGGATGCTGACGTCATCACCATCGAGACTTCCCGTTCGCAGATGGAGCTGCTGGACGCCTTCGCAACCTTCAACTACCCCAACGAAATCGGACCGGGCGTCTACGACATCCACTCCCCCCGCGTCCCCAGCGTCGAAGAGATGGTGGGTCTGATGGAGAAGGCGGTTAAAGTGGTCCCCGCCGAACGCCTCTGGATCAATCCCGACTGTGGCCTGAAAACCCGCAAGTGGGCGGAAGTTACCCCGGCACTGGAGAATATGGTCGAGGCTGCCCGCCAGGTTCGCGCCCGGCACGGTTGACATCCTCTCCTGAAGCCATGAAGAAGCCCTCTTTTTTCGGAGGGCTTTTTTATGACCATTCCGGACTATCATTAACTAGCCATATGGTTATTGAACCTTGTTGACAGCGTCAGGGTCCAACCTGCGCTTTCGTCTGAATTTCAACCGGTAACAAGGGAGTGACAGCCATGAAAAACGACGTGACCGATGCCATGATCAACGGCTTCAAGGCGTTCCACCGTACCTATTATGATGAGCGGCCCGACCTTTTCGATTCCCTCGTGGGGAAGGGGCAAAGCCCAAAAGTCATGCTGATAGGCTGCTCCGATTCCCGGGTCACCCCCACATCCCTCTACGGCAGCGAGCCCGGAGACATTTTTGTAGTGCGCAACATCGCCAATCTCGTGCCCCCGGCGGAGCAGGACGGCCATCTCCATGGCACCAGTGCTGCCGTGGAATTCGCGGTCAGCCACCTGGAAGTCGAACATATCATCATCAACGGTCACTCACACTGTGGCGGCATAAAAGCGCTGCTTCACGGTACCGACGGCAAATATGTCGGCCCTTGGGTTGACATTGCCAAAGACGCCCGGTCCGACGTGCTGCGGGAATATACCGACGCCGGCCCGGAAGAGCAGGCACGTGCATTGGAGAAAGCCAGCATTCTGATTTCTCTTGAAAACCTGCTGACCTTTGACAGTGTGCGCCGCCGCGTGGTGCGGGGCGAGTTGCAGTTGCATGGCTGGTACTTCGACATGGAAGAAGGCACTCTCCTCAACTATCGTGCGGAGAAACATCGGTTCGAGCAGTTGGCCTGAGGACACAATATGGAACACAGCGTCAATCTTTCGCCATTCAAAAATCTGCGCGCGGATGTGCCCGCTGCCGTGGTCGTCGCCTTGGTGGCGATGCCGCTCTGCCTCGGCGTAGCTTTGGCGTCAGGGACACCGCTGATCGCCGGACTGATCGCCGGTGTTATGGGTGGCCTACTGGTCCCCTTGTTCAGCCGTTCGCAACTGGCCGTCAGCGGTCCGACGCCCGCCATCGTCGCCACGGTACTCCTGGCCATGCAGACTTTACCGGGTTTCTCCGCCCTCCTGCTGGCGGTAGTCATCGCCGGGGGCATCCAGATGGTTTTGGGTGCCATCCGTGCCGGCGTCGTCGCCTACTTTTTTCCCTCTGCGGTCATTCAGGGTATTCTGTCGGCTATTGGTATCATCATCATTCTCAAACAGTTTCCTTATGCCATCGGTTTTGACCTGGGCGAATTTGGCAGTCAGGATTTCGTCGGTACCCATGGCGAGAATACCTTCACCGGCGTCATTGCTGCCCTCTCCCACCTGGAATGGGGCGCGCTGCTGGTCAGCGTACTTGCCCTTTCTGTTCTCATCACTTGGGACAAGGTGGCGGTACTGCGTAAACAGACCTGGCTGTCGGGGCCACTCATGGCGGTGATCCTGGGCACCCTGCTCAACACACTGTTCCTCTATGCCGCTCCGGATCTGGCCGTCAGCGGCCACAACCTGGTCAACCTGCCGACCATCCGCTCCCTGGCAGATCTGCAGGGCATGCTGCAAATGCCGGACTGGGGGATGATCGGATCGAAAGCCGTCTGGGTGACAGCCATCGCCCTCACTTTTGTCACTAGTCTGGAGAGCCTGTTATCCATCGAGGCAGCGGACAAACTGGATGTATTCAAACGGCGCACGCCCCTCGATCGCGAATTACTCGGACAAGGTATAGCCAATATTGCCAGCGGCCTGATCGGCGGACTTCCTGTGGCGGCGGTTATCGTGCGCAGTACGGCCAATGTGGCGGCCGGGGCCCGCACCAAGGCGAGTGCCTTTCTGCATGGCTTGTTCCTGCTACTTGCCGTTCTGTTTCTGGCGACGTTGCTGAACCAGATTCCGCTGGCGGCCTTAGCAGCCATCCTGATTTTCGTCGGCTTCAAGCTGGCCCACCCAAGCATATTCCGGCGAATGTTTCGGCTGGATAAATCGCAGTATCTGCCGTTCATGATCACCATCGTGGCGATTCTCTTTACCAGCCTCATTACCGGGGTGATCATCGGCCTGCTGGCCGGGATATTCTTTGTCCTCAAGGCGAATTACCATAGTGCCATAGAGATTGGCCGGGAGGGCCCCGCTTATAAAATTGCCCTGAACCGGGAAGTGACCTTTGTCAACAAGGCGCGGCTTTCCCACATCCTGGAACGACTGCCAAAGGGCGCAGAGGTCATACTGGATGGTGAACATGTGAGTTTTATCGATCACGATGTCCTCGAAGTGATCAGGGATTTTGAACGCTCTGCTGCCTTGCGCGAAATCCGCCTACGGGAACAGGGCTTTGATGCGCCGGTGCTGAAGGCGCTCATCTGACACCGACAGGTGCGGAAATTGGCCATCGGAGTTCCTGATAGTTCCACCGCCCGACCTGATCCGGTAATGTACAAGCCCCCGGATGCCCGGGAGCCAAATATGCTTGACGTTAATACCGTAATAACGGTATCTTAGCGAGCTTTTCCGGGCAGTCCCGGCGAAACCCTTGTTGGAGGTCTGTGATGTACGCGGTCATTGAAAATGGTGGCAAGCAGTATCGGGTGACAGTGGGCGACAAGCTCCGGCTCGAAAGAATGGAAATAGAGCCCGGCGCCGAACTCGCACTGGACCGTGTGCTCATGCTCGGCGTTGGTGATGATGTCCAGGTAGGCCGACCTCTGGTGGAAGGTGCCGCGGTGAAAGCCACCGTACTCAGCCAGGGCCGCGCGAAAAAGGTACATATTTTCAAGATGCGTCGGCGCAAGCACTACCGTAAGCAGCAGGGCCATCGTCAGTACTTTACCGAAGTCCGCATTACCGGCATTGAAGCCTAAGGAGCACAATCATGGCACATAAGAAGGCTGGCGGTTCCTCCCGTAACGGTCGCGATTCCGAGTCCAAGCGTCTGGGCGTCAAGCGCTACGCCGGACAGGAGGTCATCAGCGGCAACATCATCATTCGTCAGCGTGGTACCCAGTTTTATCCGGGCGCCAACGTCGGCATCGGCAAAGACCATACCCTCTTTGCCACAGCCGAAGGTGTCGTGAAGTTCGAGCGCAAGGGTCCGCGCCAGGTACGCACCGTCAGCGTCGTTTCAGCAGCCTGATCAGGCCGCCGCCCGGAGGGACCCCGCCCCGTTTTTGCGGGTGCGGGGTTTTTCTATGAAATTTATCGATGAAGTACGCATTCATGTGGCATCCGGCAACGGCGGCCACGGCGCGGTGAGCTTTCGCCGCGAAAAATTTATTCCTTTTGGCGGCCCGGACGGCGGCGATGGCGGACGCGGCGGCAGTGTTTATCTGGTGGCCCAGGCCAGCCTCAACACTCTCATAGATTTCCGTTACCAGCGCCGCTATCGCGCCGAAAATGGTCACGGCGGCGCCGGGCGACAAATGACGGGCCGCGCCGGCCACGACCTGGAGATCAAAGTCCCGGTCGGTACCCTGGTGTATGACGACGACACCCATGAATTGCTCGGTGACCTGCGATTCGAAGGCGAACGGCTGTTGGTCGCCCGGAGTGGCCGCGGGGGGCATGGTAATCTGTTCTATAAATCGAGTACCAATCGCGCCCCTCGTCAGTTTGAGAAAGGCGGCGCGGGTGAGGAACGGGATCTGCGCCTGGAGTTGCGCCTGCTCGCCGACGTCGGCCTGCTGGGACTGCCCAACGCCGGCAAAAGCACCCTGATCCGCGCCGTCAGTGCCGCCCGCCCCAAAGTGGGGGACTACCCCTTCACTACCTTGTATCCCAATCTCGGCGTCGTGCGCGTCGCAGCACACGAGTCCTTTGTGCTTGCCGATATTCCCGGGCTCATTCCGGGCGCCTCTGAAGGCGCAGGACTGGGCACCCGCTTTCTCAAGCACCTGAGTCGCACCCGCCTGCTCCTGCATCTGGTAGACATGGCCCCCATTGACGGGAGCGATCCGGCAATGAATATCCGCGCACTGGAGACGGAGCTGACCGCCTACAGCCCAGTCCTGGCCACGCGTCCCCGCTGGTTGGTGGTCAACAAGTCAGACCTCCTTCCAGGCGAAGAAGCCGAGGCAAGGTTTCAACAGATCTGCAAAGCCCTGCAATGGGGGAGGCCAGCCTTTCTGATCTCGGCCGCTAGTGGTGCCGGGTGTGAGGCTTTGGTGTATGCCATCTGGCAGGCCCTTCCCGACCTTCCTCCGGCCGCTGACCCTATGCAGACAGCGGACTGGGGTGACGAAAGCGATGCAGACGAGCGCCTTGAATACTGGGAGGGCGACGATCTCGATGCCGACTGGGAGGAGGAGCAGGTGTGAGTCGTGACCTCAAAACCGCGCAACGCTGGGTCATAAAAATCGGCAGCAGCCTGCTCACCAATAACGGCCAGGGCCTTGATCTCACCGCCATCGAGGCCTGGGTTGCACAAATACTGGTACTGCGGCGGCAGGGTATCGAACTGGTGCTGGTTTCTTCGGGCGCAGTAGCTGCCGGCATGGAGCGCCTCGGCTGGTCGACGCGCCCTACGTCACTCCACCAACTCCAAGCGGCTGCCAGCGTCGGCCAGGCTGCACTCATTCAGGCCTATGAAGATTTTCTGCGCCGGGGCAACGTGCATGGCAGCCAAGTCCTGCTGACCCACGAAGATTTGCGGGATCGTCAGCGTTACCTCAACGCCCGCGCCACCCTGCGCATCTTGCTGGATATGGGTGTAATCCCCATTATCAATGAAAATGACGCCATTGCCAGCGCCGAAATCCGCTTTGGTGATAATGACACGCTGGCGGCCATGGTCGCCAATCTGCTGGAAGCTGACCTGCTGGTGATACTCACCGATCAGGCCGGGCTTTATGACCGGGACCCGCGCCACGACCCCCATGCCGGCCTGCTTTCGGAAGTGCAGGCCGGAGATCCGGAACTGCTACGGATGGCTGGTGGTGCCGGGACAATGCTGGGGAGCGGAGGCATGATCACCAAGGTGCGGGCGGCCAGCCGTGCCGCCCAGTCGGGCGCCGCCACCCTTATCGCCCCCGGCAGCGCCAACAACATCTTGTTACGTATCTGGTCCGGGGAAGAGGTGGGGACGTATTTTCGTCCGGGCGTTGCCAAACTGGCGGCCCGCAAGCGCTGGCTGGTGGGGCAGTTGCGCCCGTCCGGGACACTCCATCTGGACGCGGGCGCCGTGCGGGTACTCCGGGAAAAAGGTAGCAGTCTGCTTCCAGTCGGTATTACTGCCAGCGAGGGCGACTTCCAGCGCGGCGACCTGGTGCGCTGTGTGGACCCGGAAGGTCATGAGGTGGCGCGCGGCCTGGTGAACTTCGCGCAACATGAAGTCCTGCTGCGGCTAGGTAAGGGCAGCAAGGCACTCTGCGCATTGTTCGGCGATGTGGACGAGTTCGAGATCATCCACCGTGACAACCTGGTGCTCAGCAGCGACCACGGCTAATTCGTACCGGTTCCGGGTGTTTCGTCGTCCCTTAGTGAACAAACCCCCACGTCCTGCATACCAAGACAGGTGCCATAGAGATAGAGGCTGTGGTCGCTGATAAAAAAGCCCTGGTTCGCAGCAAGTTCCCGCTGCCGGGCCTCCAGCATCTCGTCGAAAAACTCCAGTACCTTGCCACAGGCGGTACACACCATATGATCGTGGTGGCCGGTCTCATTGAGCTCAAAGACCGCCTTATCGCCCTCAAAGTGGTGCCTTCGCACCAGTCCGGCCATTTCAAACTGCGTAAGCACTCGATAGACCGTCGCCAGGCCCACTTCTTCACCGGTCTCCAGCAACAGCCGGTAAATTTCCTCGGCGGTAAGATGCCGTGCGTCGCTGTCCTCAAAAATGCGGAGAATCTTCAACCGCGGCAAGGTCGCCTTGAGGCCGGCGCGCTTCAATTCATCGCTGTTCATTCGTCCGTCGATCATTCGCTCGTAGCAATGGCCATGCGTAATGGTTTAGGATAGTTGCACCTGACGCCCAAGACAAGGACCATGAGAAGCTTCCGTCTGATCATTCTGCTTACTTTCTGTGCTCTGCCGCTCGACGCCTGCAGTATTTACCGCGTCGATGTACAGCAGGGCAATGTCGTCACCGCCAAGGAACTGGCTGAACTGCACCCGGGTATGGATGAGTTGCAGGTGCGCGCCATCCTTGGCTCGCCACTCCTGCAGAACCCTTGGCATCCCCATCAGTGGGTGTATGCCTACAGCTTCAAGCCGGCCTATGGCAATACAGAGGTCCGCAAGGTTCTGGTGCTTTTTGACAAGGACGACAAGCTGACCGGCGTGCAAGGCGACGTACGGAGCGCCACGCCGACGACAGCGGCCACCGCGTCTTAGGGATGCCCGGAGTGCGGGGCGTCTCCGGGTTCATGTGCCCCCAACACGCGCGGCGGGCCATATACGGCCCGCGCACGTTGCGCGAAGCGTTGCACCATGGTTTCCGCCGCCTGCTTGAATATGGGTTCCAGAAACGCGCCCAGCAACCGGGACGCGAACTCAAAACGCATATCCAGGGTTACTTTGGTGCCCCTGGCGTCCAGTTCCAGTTGCCAGAGCCCTTCCAGAAAGCGGAAGGGACCATTGACCAGCCGCACCTCCGCCATCTTGGGTCGCTGATAACGATTTTTGGTGGTGAAGGATTTGCCAAAGGCGCCGTGGGAGATGGTGATCTCGGCAACCACTTCATCCTCTTTCGACTGGATGATCCGGGTTCGCCCGCACCAGGGTAAAAATTGCGGATAGGCGCGAATATCCTCTATCAGGGCAAAAATCTGCGCCGCACTGTAAGGCAGCACGGCGGTCTTACAAATATGATGCATGAAATCCTCTCAATATCGGCGCTGCCCCAGTGCACGCGCCTGTACCCAACGATCTATCCGTACCAAAAACCATTCCACGACCCGCCGCCAGCGGGGCCGTTTGCGCCAGGGCTCCGGGTCGATGTTCCGCGCCTGGGCGAATTCACGTAAAAACAGGGTATGCAGCAACAGCGCCGCGAGGGGAGCACGCAACTCCAGGCTCAGTTCATGGTTGAACCACAGGCTCAGAAAATCGAGATTCGCGGAGCCGATGAATGCCCAGGAATCATCCACCAACAGATATTTGGCATGCAGAAAGGCGCCCTCATATTCGTATATATGCACCCCTCTGCGCATCAGTTTTTGATAGTACGCCTGAATCCCGAATCGCAAAAGCGGATGATCGGTGATTCCGCCGGCGAGCAGAAGCCTGACGTCGACACCCCGTTGAACGGCATGATACACCGCCCGCAGGACGATAGGATCGGGATTGAAATAGGGAGTAGCGATCCAGATACTGCGGTGCGCCGCACGGATGGCGGCGAGCAGACGGCGACGCACCGCCAGATTTTTCGGCGGCGCCCCCTCTACGAAACGGCCGAAACCCCACCACGAGGTATCGGAGGGGAAAGATACCGCCGTACCCGGCGACGGAAGCGATCCGGGGCGGTGGCGAAAAAAAACCTGGCGGCCTTGTTCCACCAGGTGGCCACGACAGGCAAAGAGCATCTCACGATAGGGCACGGTGCCGGGAACGCCGGTGAGCCAGTCATCCGCAATCGCGAAACCACCAACCGCAACCCACTCACCATCCACCACGACGATACGCCGGTGGCTGCGCCGCAGCCTTTTTTCCAGCCCTTTGGCTTGCAGGTGATGGTACCAGTGTAACTGGGCACCAGCGGCGCCCAACTCAGCCGCCCAGGCGCCCGGAAAGCTGCGGCTACCCAGAGCGTCCAGGGTGATATAGACCTCTACCCCGGCCGCCGCCTTGTCGCAGAGGATACGCAAGACGCGCCGGGGCCAGTCGCCTCCGGCAAAAATATAATTCTCAAAGAGGATCTCGGCGTGCGCGTCGCGCAGGCGCTGCTCCAGCCATTCAGCGATAGCCGGCATCTCGCTCAGCAGCACGGCTTCGGGAATGGGCTCCCAACGTCTTTGGCGATGTGCCGCGAAATGGTCTGGCAACAGCTTCGGCACGTCCTCAGGCTCCGCTATGGTGCATACTGGTTACCTTCCACAGGAACAGCGACAAAGTCAATGCCACCTTTCTGCGCACTGGTCTTTTCCCGTACAATACGCGACTGACCGGCATGGGAGGTGCAGAATGAGCAGCACCATCGCCCTCAATCGCGAGGCGAAACATGAATACTTTATTGAAGAGCGCTTTGAAGCCGGCATGGTCTTACAGGGCTGGGAGGTGAAGTCGCTGCGTGCCAACCGGCTCACTCTCAAAGACAGTTATATCATCGTCAAAAATGCGGAACTCTGGTTGCTGGGCGCGCACATCAGTCCACTGCTTACCGCCAGCACCCATATAAACCCTGACCCCACACGCACCCGTAAGCTGCTGATGCACAGGGAACAGATCAATCGCATGATCGGTAGTGTCGAGCGCAAGGGCTTCACGATCGTGCCCCTGGCCATGTATTGGAAGCAGGGCCGTGCCAAAGTGGAAATCGCGCTGGTAAAGGGCAAACAGGAGCACGACAAACGTGCCACGGTCAAAGACCGGGAATGGCAGCGGGACAAGGCGCGCATCATGAAGGGCGGGGCGCGGGATGTCTGAACGGCGTCAGGGGACTTTTCTCTTTCAGGCGCTGATTCTGTTCCTTTTTGCCTTCTGGCTGTTGGCCTTTCATACCGGAAATTCCAGCCTCTGGGACATTGATGAGCCCAATAATGCCCAGGCCCTGAAAGAAATGATGGTGCATCACAACCTAGTGGTCCCCACATTCAACGCAGCACTGCGTCCCGACAAGCCCATCCTCAATTACTGGTTGATGTGGACCGGAGTACACGTGCTGGGAATGAACAGTTGGGGCCTGCGTATCGGCTCGGTGGCCATGGGGGCGCTGCTGGTATTCTATCTAGCGCTGGCCTTGCGTCGCCCCTATGGGGAGCAAACTGCGCTGCTGGCCGGACTACTGGCTGCCACAGCCCTCCATAGCCAGATCATCTTCCGGGCCGCAGTGCCGGATCCTCTGCTGATTCTCTTTGTCACTATCGCGCTGGTTTCCTACCTGCGGGGTTATCTTTACCCGGAAAAAGCGGAGCGTGACTATCTGATCGCCTACGCAGCGATGGGGTTGGCGACCCTGGCCAAAGGCCCCATAGGCTTCCTCCTGCCCGGCCTTGTCATTGTGGTTTTCCTGCTGCTGCGCCGGGAACTGCCGGGTCTTTGGCGCCGCGGCCGCCTGGCGTGGGGTATACCACTGTTTTTGGTCGTCGCCCTACCCTGGTATCTGGCGGTGGGTATGGAAACCCATTGGGTCTGGGATCGACTGTTCATCGATCAGCAGAACATCGATCGCTATGCCGCCGCCATGCAGGGGCATTGGGGTCCGATGTATTATTATCTCTTCACCATGGCGCTGGCGCTGCTGCCCTGGACGGTTTTCCTGCCGCAGACCATTGCGGAAATCTGGCAGAGACGGACAACGCTGCTGCAACAGGCGCCCGCTGATACCTTCATGCTGGTCTGGGTCACTATCTGGGTCGCTTTTTTCAGCCTCGGCGCTACCAAGCTCCCCAATTACGTCTGGGAAGCCTACCCCCCTCTCTTTGTCCTTATTGCGGCGCGCCTTTACCGGGCGTTGAACGGGACGGAGCCCCTCGGTCGTCGCGGTGTCGTCCTGTCCCTCGTGGCTTTGTTGCTGGTGGGTGTCATCCTGGCGGCCCTGGGGGCCTGGCTGGTACCAGAAAAAATTCCGCCCCTGGGCGGCATGGCCTATCTGGGCCTGCCCTATATCGCCGCGGCACTGCTCGGTCTGTTCTTCGCCTGGCGAGGCTTGCTGCTGCCGGTCATCAGCAGTCTTGGCGCCGGCGCGGTAGCCCTCACAGCCTGCCTGGTATTGCTGGCCATACCTGCCCTGGATGTCTTGAAACCCTCGGTGACCATGGGCCGCATGATCCGCGCCAGTGTGGGCGCACGGCCCTACGCCATCGCAACCTGGCAGTGGTTTGAGCCCAGTTTTCTCTTTTATGGCGGGCGTGGCACCATGCGCGTGCATCAGTTGAAAAACCCGCAGGAAATCCGGCGCGTCGTTGCCGATGGCCACGGCATCGCCTATCTCGCCCTGCCGACCCGCGATGTACCCGCCTTGCGGACAGGATTACCCGGAACGTTGCAGGTACAGGAACTCTACTCGGGTTATGAACTCTATAGTCGGCAGCATATCGCCCTGTTGCGCATCGATTCCCCCATATCTCTGGAGAAAAACGGATCATGACGATTGTTCGCGCAGTTCAGACCCTGACGCGTTCGCTGGCGTTTGGCGCAGTTATCCTGACCACGAGCGTCGGCATCGCCCAGGGGGCGACAGCGGCCACCGATCATGATCTCGACTACTGGCAAGCGCTGAGCCACACCCGCTACATCGAAGAAGGCGCCAAGGGACCCATCCTCTATGATTTTCTGGATCCCAACTGTCCCTACTGCCACCAGACTTATGTCTGGCTGCAAAACCCCGTTGATACTGGACAATTGCGTGTGCGCTTCGTCATCGTCGGTTTCCTGTCGCCCGGCAGCAAGGGCAAGGCTGCGGCCATTCTCGCGGCACCCGAGCCTCTGGCCGCCCTCCGGCGGACGGAAAAAGGTTTTGCCATGACCCAAAATGGTCCGGAAGGTGGCATCCAGCCTGCCGATGCCACAGTGATCGCCAACGTGCAGAACCAACTTCAATTCAACCAGTCCCGTCTCAATGGCAAAGAATCCGAACTTTTTGGGATGGAAGGTGCCGCTGTGCCTTTTCTGGTCTACCAGCGGGGCAAAAAAATCCATTACCTTTTAGGCCCGCCCGATAACGCACAATGGAAAGATCTGCTCGACGCTTCATGAGCCCAGCGAGGCTATCTGGCCTGATCGCGGTGTTGGTGGCAAGCGCGGCAGCCAGTGCCTTTGTCCTGGTCCTCTGGCTGCAATTCTCACGGGGCTACGAACCGTGCAGTCTATGTGTGTATCAGCGCCTGGCCAACGTCGCCGTGCTGCTCATCGTCGTGATGGGATTTTTCTGGACGGGCGCGGCGCGGCGCGGATTGTGGATGCTGGCCAGTGTCTATGCCCTGGCGGGCGCAGGGCTTGCCGGGTGGCAATGGCATCTCCACACGATCGCAAGCCACACACCAGAGACATGCACAGCCGTGGATATCTTCCGGAGTGGGCGCAGTTTCGGACCTTGGGGCAAAGACGCAGCCTCGATCTTCTCCGGACAGGGCTCCTGCGCCGCCGCCGGAGCCCGCACCCTGGCCGGATGGCCCGTTACGCACTGGAGTCTGGTCTTTTTCCTCACCTGCGCCGTACTGCTGTGGCTTGCCCAATGGCTTTCCAGACGGCAGGACAGGCGTTAGGCCTCGACCGCAAAAACGGTGTTTCCGTCTTCGTCAGTTTGGCCATCGCCAGTCACGACGCAGGGTTTCCAGTACGTCAAGGGCCTGACCCGTGTCCAGGGCGAGCGCATTCACATGCCCCATTTTGCGTCGCGGCCTGGCCGCCTTTTTCCCGTACAGGTGGGGCTTGAGCTGGGGATGACGCAGCAGTGCGTCCCAGGCCGGGCTGCCCCTATCCCAGAGATCACCCAGCAGGTTCATCATCACCACAGGGCTGATCAGGCGGGTATCCCCGAGAGGCAGACCGCAGAGGGCCCGCACCTGCTGGTCGAACTGGCTGTGTACACAGGCGTCCACGGTAAAGTGACCACTGTTGTGAGGACGCGGCGCCATCTCGTTCACCAACAGTTGACCGGCACCATCCACAAAAAATTCGACCGCCAACACGCCGACATAATCCAGCGCCTCGGCAATCCGCGCGGCGCTGTATCGCGCCTGCTGCTGCAGCGGTTCAACGGCACGGGCGGGTACGATGCTGAGGTCGAGAACACCCCGGTAATGGACATTTTCGGCCACCGGGTAGAACACCATCATGCCATCGATGGTGCGTGCCAGAATGACGGAAAGCTCCTGAGCCAGCGCGACGCGCCCTTCCAGCACCGCTTCCCTCTCCCCCAGTGATATCCAGGCGGCCTCCAGGTCTGCTGCGGAAGCCACATCGATCTGCCCCTTGCCGTCGTAACCGAGACGTGCCGTCTTGAGAATGGCCGGAAAGGGCACAACTGCCGCCGCCGCTGCCAAGTCAGCGGCGCTGCGCAGCGGTGCAAAAGGCGCAATTGCCAGATTCAGGTCGCGGAAAAAGGCCTTTTCCCGTGCCCGATCCTGGGCAATGGCCACCGCCCCAGCGCCGGGGTGCATCGGCACCTCCCGGGCAACACGCTCCAAGGCAGCCAACGGAACATTCTCGAATTCCGTGGTAACCGCCGCACAGGCACCCGTCAACTCCCGCAATGCGGGGATATCGTCATACGCCGCGCAGAGATGGCGGTCCGCTACCGCGGCGGCGGGACAATCCGGATCGGGGTCCAGTACCCATACGCCGTAGCCCACGCGCCGGGCGGCGAGGGCAAACATCTGACCGAGTTGTCCGCCGCCGAGCGTGCCAAGGGTAGCGCCGGGCAGGATCAAAGGCCGGTCTCAGGCAAGGTCATGGCCATCACCGCGGTCTCCTGGCGTGCGCGAAAATCCAACAGGCGCCGGGCCAGCGCCGCATCGGCACCGGCCAGCATCGCGGCAGCAAACAGGGCAGCATTGGCTGCACCCGCCGCGCCGATGGCAAAGGTGGCCACCGGCACCCCCTTTGGCATCTGCACGATAGACAATAGAGAATCCAAGCCTTGCAGATACCGGGAGGGCACCGGCACACCCAGCACCGGTACGATGGTCTTGGCCGCCAGCATGCCGGGCAGGTGCGCAGCGCCGCCAGCGCCGGCAATGATACATCGCAGTCCCCGTGACGCGGCGCCAGCCGCATATTCAAAAAGGAGGTCCGGCGTGCGGTGTGCAGATACGACACGCTGTTCGCAGGGAATGGCCAACGCCTGCAGATGTTCCACCGCAGCGCGCATCACTTCCCAGTCACTTTCGCTGCCCATCACCACACCTACTACCGGTTGTTCCATGCCCGCCCCTCTACGCCCTGACCCCAAACGCGTTATAATGCCTGTCATGGAAGAAGCGCTCAAGACCAGCCATCGGGCCATCCGCAGTTTCGTCCTGCGCCAGGGCCGCATCACTGCTGCCCAGACACGGGCTGTTGCGGAATATTTGCCAGCCCGACAGATAGATGCCCATGCCGAGTGGCGGGATCCCTGGAATAACCAAAGGCCGCTGATGCTGGAAATAGGCTTTGGTAACGGTGCGCATCTGGCTGCCATCGCCGCGCAACGGGCGACCTGGGGCTGCATCGGCATCGAGGTGTACACACCCGGCGTGGGGTCCCTGTTGCTGCAACTGGTGGAGGCCGGAACCGACAACGTCCGGATCGTCCACGATGATGCCGTCACTTGGCTGAAGACTCTGCCAGACGCTCTTCTGCGCTGCATCATCATTCAGTTTCCTGATCCGTGGCCCAAAAAACGACAACAAAAACGCCGTCTTATCCAGCCGGATTTTGCTGCAGTGTTGTGCCGTCTGCTGCAGCCCGGAGGCGAACTGCAACTGGCCACGGACTGGGCGGATTATGCTGGGCAGATGCTCGCAGTGCTCAACGCCACCCCTGGCCTGCAAAATGCCGACCCCGACAATGGCTATGTCTTCCGCCCCGACAACCGCATCCTGACCCGATTCGAGCGGCGCGGCCAACGACTGGGGCATGCGGTTTATGACCTCTGCTATCGACGCATCCCGTGACTGCCAAGCACTCCGACTGTGTGCATTGCCTCATGCGCGGACGCAGCATTTTTGCCGGGCTGAGCAGGGAAGAAGTCTGCGAACTCGGTATGGACGTCCAGGATATCCACGTCCCGGCGGGAACGACGATCTATCACGAGGGCGACCCTGCGCAATATGCCTATACGCTTCGTCAGGGCGGCATCAAGCTGGTCAAGAGCCTGCCCAATGGTCACGCTCAGATCGTTCGCCTGCTCCACCACGGCGACCTCCTGGGTTTTGAAGGATTGCGCACCGACCGGCATCGTCATAGTGCCATTACCCTGACCGGCACCGATCTCTGCCGCCTGGAACTGAGGGCACTGGATGCGCTTTCCCAGCGTCTCCCGGCAGTGCGTGAAGCCATTTTTGCGCGCTGGCAGCAGGCACTGCAGGGAGCCGAGGACCGCATCGTCGAACTGGGTGCCAAAAAGGCCGATGCCCGGCTGGCCACATTCCTCTGGCAATGGGTCGGCGCCTACCCGCAACAACGTGCGGCGCCTTTCCCACTCACCCGTCAGGACCTGGGGGAGTTTCTCGGCCTTTCCACCGAGCACGTCAGCCGCATCATGGCGGACCTGAAACGCCACGGCTTGCTCCACGAACACAAGGGGCAAATCGAGATTCCCGATCCTCGAAACCTGTTCCTGTACGCCAGCAGCGACGGCACCCGCGCCTGAAACTCCCAGGTAGTTAACTGAATCAGTCAACCTTGATAATTCTCAATGCAGACACAGTCACGGCGTCTTATGGTGGGGAAGTGAGCGTCTCAGGACACCAGTTGGTGCTCCAACATCGTTGCCAACAGGGAGTGATATCATGTTTTTCAGACAAATTCTTGAAACCGAAACCAACACCTACACCTATATCCTGGGCGACCCGACCTGGCATGAGGCCGTGGTTATTGACTCTGTTCCGGAAACCGTCGATGAGGTACTGCACATACTTGATCGGGAATCCATGCGGCTGGCATACGTGCTCGATACCCATTTCCACGCCGACCACGTTACCGGCGCCGGTGCACTGCGTGCGCGCACCGATGCACAGGCCGTGATCAGCCGCAGAGCCGCCATATCCTGTGCAGACGTACTCGTGGATGATGACGATTTTATCGTGCTGGGTGATGACGTCATTCGGGTCATCAGCACGCCCGGCCACACTCCGGGCTGCGTTAGTTACCGTTGGCGCGATCGGGTTTTCACGGGCGACGCACTATTGATCGGGGGCTGTGGCCGTACGGATTTTCCGGATGGCGATGCTGGGGCGCTCTATGACAGCATCACCGGGAAGATCTTCACACTGCGCGACGAAACCCTGGTCTATCCGGGCCACGACCAGGCCGGTCGCCACGTCAGTTGCGTCGGCGAGGAAAAACGTATGAACCGTCGACTGGCGGGCAAAAGCCGGGAGGAGTTCATCGCCATCATGGCGGAACTCAACTCGTCGGAACCCAAGAAAATTCATGTTGCCGTGCCCGCCAGCCAGCGCTGTGGGGTATTCAGTGCATCATGACCGACCATGGAATCCGGAGCGTGTATTGCAAACAGCGCGCTCTCTACGGTTCCAGTGCCCACAGCAGTCGCGACGGGACGAAAGCCGCTGCACCGGCCAGGGCAATTCACAACAGGCAGGAATCTTTTCCGCCGATCCATTTCAGATTTATAAATCTAAAGGAGTACTGAAAATGCGTAAACAAAATACCGTGCAAGGGGTGCTGACAGGCATGAGACGTGGTGGCGGCGGCGGAGGTCAGGGACGCGGGCGGGGCGGCATGCGTTTCGGGAATGAGCCGGGCATGCGGCCTGCCGGCATGACCCTCGCTGACGAAGAAGCGATGGAACAGCGGACGCTGGCGGGCACCGGAAACACGGACAAAAGGGCACGTCATCAGCACGATCAGGAGGTCTTTCATACCCTGCTTCGCCATCACGATCAGATTCAGCGTGAATTGACCCGGCTTCCCAATGGCATACGTTCGCTGACGACTTCTGCCAACCCGGAAATTGTCAGCCTGCTGCACGACCATGTTCCGGCCATGCACCACCGGCTGGAAGAAAACTTTGGGCTGCGCTTCTGGGACCCAGCCTTTCCCGAAATTTTCGCGCAACGTGAAAAAGTGCGGATGGAAGTGACCCTGGTACTCAATGGTGTCCTTGTGGAAGAGACCAGCGAGGATCCCAACGTGGTGACCCTCATCCAGGCCCACGGCGCCGTGGTCAGCCTCTTCGTGCAACGCGGCTTTGCCCAGGCCCAAGAGGTCAGCCCCTTACCAGACAGCTATGAGCGTGTACTGGGTGGCTGAGCAGTCTGCCGGAGGAGCAACAGCGTCCGGACTGCCGGGCGCTCTGCTGGGCGGATACAGTATACTGTGTGAACGGGGCCGATTGCGGCTTCCTTCCACGTTTTCTGCTGAGGAATAGCATATGACCCAAGTGACCATTATCGGTGCAGGCTTCGGTGGCCTGACGGCCGTTCGCCACCTGCGCCGCCGGATGCCCGACGCGGAAATCACCGTCATCGCACCCAGGGCAGAGTTTGTTTACTACCCCAGCCTGATCTGGATTCCCACCGGGCGGCGGCAAGGCGAGAACCTGCGGATTCCCCTGGACCGATTCTTTCGGCGCCAACGAGTGCGGTTCCATCAGGGCCGCGTCACCGGCCTGCGTGATGGCGGCCGTACCGTCATCACCGAGCAGGGTGAACTGCGGAACGACGTGCTCATCATCGCCAGCGGCGGTCGCGGTATCCGTAAGTTACCGGGCATCGAGCACAGTTTCGCCATCTGCGACGGTATCGATGCCGCCGAAAATATCCGAGACCGCTTGGCGCTGATGGACAAAGGCACCATTGCCTTCGGTTTTGCCGGAAATCCCCTGGAGCCGACCGCCGTACGCGGTGGTCCGGTCTTTGAACTGCTTTTTGGAATAGACACTTACCTTCGTCAGATCGACAAGCGCGGGCAAATCGAACTGGTATTTTTCAATCCGATGACAGAACCGGGTAACCGGCTGGGTCCGAAGGCGGTGGAAGGACTGCTCGCGGAAATGCAGCGGCGCGATATTCGCACCCATCTTGGTCATAAAATCAGTGGGTTCTCGGAAAACAAAGTGATGACTGAAGGCGGTGACATTGCCGCGGACCTGATCCTTTTCATGCCCGGCATGACCGGCCCGGACTGGGCAGTCGACAGTGGTTTGCCCCTCTCTGCCGGTGGCTTTTTTCTGTCCGACCTGCACTGCACCGTTCCCGACCATCCGGGCGTCTTCGTCGTCGGCGACGGGGGGTCCTACGCGGGCAGCCCGGACTGGCTACCCAAGCAGGGCCATATGGCGGACCTGCAGGCCGGGACCGCCGTGCATAACCTGCTCCTGCATCTGCAGGGGAAGGCGGCAGACAATACCTTCCGCAGCGAGTTGATCTGCATTGTCGACACCCTGGACAGCGGCATCATGGTCTATCGCAGCCCCAACCATGCCAGCATCCTGCCAAATTCGCTCTGGCATGCGGCCAAGGTCGCCTTTGAGTGGCGTTATCTGCTGCATTACCGCTGATTAGCGCCATGCGGCCCTGACGACGCGCGGGGGGGGTCAGCGCTCCTGTCTGGGCACATTATAATGCCGCCCTTTCCACGCCCCGCCCCGGCCGCCGTAATGACGGCGGGCGGAATCCAGCGTCATCAGTGTATAGAGCAGGGCCGCAACGGGCAGGCTGAACGCCCGGAGGGGGTTCAGCGCGTAAAGCCGCAAAGTGGGCACGTAGGCCGTCAGCATCAGCAGACAGGCGAGCAGCGCGGGCAGCGCCAGCCAGACATTTTCGGTCCAAAGTCCATACAGCAGCCCCCCTACCGGCCCGGCATAGAGAAAAGTCATCACCAACGTCGCTCCGAGCAGCCGCCAGGGGCTGAACCGCAATTGCACGTAGGCGGAGCGGGCTACCATCTGCCATATTTCGCCAAGTTGGCGGTAATCCCGCAGACTATGGCTCTCCGTCCCTAAACCCAGCCAGATCGCGCCATGGGGCTTCAGCAACGCTGCCAGCGTGCAGTCATCTATGCGTGCGGCACGCATGGCAGCGAACCCGCCGGCCTTTTCGAGTGCCTCCCGACGCAGCAGCATGCACCCCCCCGCCGCACCGGCCAGAGTCCGGTGTGGGTCGTTGACCCAGGGAAAGGGGTACAGCATCTGGAAGAAGAAGATGAAGGGCGGAATCAGAAGACGCTCCCAAAAACCGCGACAGGAGAGCATCACCATCAGCGAGACCAACGACAGGTCCCGATCCTCTATCTGGGTGACGAGGCGCCGCAAAATATCCGGCCCATGCACGATATCGCCGTCGGTGAACCAGAGAAGCGGCACCGGGCCGGCCGCGGTCACCCCCTGGTCCATGGCCCAGACCTTACCCGCCCAGTTTTCCGGCAACGGCGTGCCGGTCAGCACCTCCAGACAGGACGAGGCAGCCATCTGCCGCGCTGCCTCCCGCGCGCGCTTTGCGGTGCCGTCTGTGCTCTGGTCATCCACTACGATGATCCGCAAGACGCCGGGGTAATCCTGCCTCAGCAGAGCCGTTACGCAGGCACCAATACCTTCTGCTTCATTACGCGCAGGCACCACGGCGGTGACGTCTGGCCAGCTTCGCTGCGGGTTGTTTTCGCCGGGTGGAAGGCGCTGATCTGCCCGCCAGAAAGCGCCCCGCCCGAAAAGCAGCACCAGCCAAGCCGCCAGAACAGCCCACGCGGCCAGTAACAGCCACACGTCGCTCAGGACTGAATACGCCACTGCCCTTCCACAGAGGTGGCAGCCCCAGGATCTGCCCTACCCGAACGCATACACGCCTGTTTGATGGCGAGGCGCAGATCGTTCTGCGAATCGGCCGCGCGCAGGGCATCGTCATATTCCACCAAGCCCTCCATAAACAGTTGCAGCAGGCTCTGATCAAACGTCTGCATACCGACATCATTCGTTCGCGACATGGCGTCTTTCAGCAAGCCCACTTCACCCTTGTAGATCAGATCGGCAATGGCCGGAGTATTGATCAGTACCTCCATTGCAGCGATTCGTCCGCTCTGCCCCTTGACCGGCAACAGGCGCTGCGAGACCACGGCACGCAAATTGAGCGAAAGATCCATGAGCAACTGTTTTTTACGATCTTCCGGGAAAAAATTGATGATACGTTCGATGGCCTGATTGGCATTGTTCGCATGGAGCGTCGACATACACAGGTGCCCGGTTTCGGCATAAGCGATGGCATGATCCATGGTGTCCCGGCTGCGCACCTCTCCGATCAGGATGACATCCGGCGCCTCCCGCAATGCATTCTCCAGCGCCCGCTCATAATTCAGGGTGTCGATGCCCACTTCGCGCTGATTGACGATGGACTTCGCATTCCGGTGCAGAAATTCGATCGGATCCTCAATGGTGAGGATATGACCCGCCGCATTCTGGTTGCGATACTGGACCATCGACGCCAGAGAAGTGCTTTTCCCGGAACCGGTAGACCCGACGAAGAGCACCATCCCCCGCGACATCATGGCCAGATCCTTCAGTATCGACGGCAGCCTGAGCTGCTCCAGGCTGGGAATCTGGGTCTTGATGGCGCGCAGGACAAAGCTCAGTTCGCCGCGCTGAAAAAACCCGTTGACCCGGAAACGCCCGACCCCGGGCACGGAAATGGCCATGTTGATTTCTTTCTCGTGCTGAAACTCCTGCAAGCGCTCCATTCCCAGAATTTCCTTGGCCAGATTCAGCACCTGACCCGGTTTCAGCATTTCCGTCCCCACCGCAACCGTCCGCCCGTCGACTTTCATGACCGGCGGCGAGCCCACGGTGAGGTACAGGTCCGAGCCATTTTTTTCCACCATCAGGACCAGCAGGTCATCCAGTACAGACATATATTATCCTCAGGCCACGTTCATGAAGCTCTCTTTGTTCTGTACCCGGCGTAGCGCATCTTCGCGAGTCACCTTGTGGGCACGCACCAGATCGGCAAGACACTGGTCCAGGGTTTGCATACCCTGATTTTGCCCGGTCTGGATCACCGAGTACATCTGCGCAACCTTGTTCTCACGAATCAGGTTGCGGATAGCCGGGGTGGCGATCATGATTTCGTGCGCGGCGACCCGTCCCTTGCCATCGGCCGTTTTGAGCAGAGTCTGGGAAATGACCGCGCGCAGGGATTCAGACAGCATGGCGCGCACCATATCCTTTTCCCCCCCGGGAAAGGAATCGACAATACGGTCGATAGTTTTTGGTGCGGAACTGGTATGCAGCGTCGCAAACACGATATGGCCGGTCTCTGCCGCGGTCAGCGCCAGACGCATGGTCTCCAGATCACGCAACTCGCCCACCAGAATGATATCGGGATCTTCACGTAAAGCCGAGCGCAGGGCGTTTTCAAAGGAGTGGGTGCTGGCACCCACCTCGCGCTGGTTGATCAGGCACTTCTTGGGGGTGTGCAGAAATTCGATGGGATCCTCAATGGTGATGATGTGGTCGGCGCGATTCGCATTGATATGATCCACCATCGCTGCCAGCGTCGTTGACTTACCTGATCCGGTCGGCCCGGTGACCAATACCAGTCCGCGCGGTACGTTGATGATCTCCTTGAAAGAACCGGGCGCATTGAGGTCTTCCAGTGTCAGCACACTTGCCGGAATCGTCCGGAACGCCGCAGCCGGTCCGCGGTCCTGGTTGAAGGCGTTAACCCGAAAACGCGCTACACCCGGCAGTTCATAGGCAAAATCGATTTCCAGGTTTTCCTCATACCTCTTCCGCTGGAAATCGTTCATGATGTCGTAAATCATGCTGTGTACGGTTTTGCTGTCCTGCGCCTCCACATTCAGCGGACGGATGTCGCCGTTGATCCGCAGCATCGGCGCCAGCCCTGCGGAGATATGTGTGTCCGAAGCGTTGTTTTTCACCGCGAAGGCGAGCAGTTCTGAAATATCCATCGTGCGGCTCCCGACATTAACGACCCATGATTTGGGGCCAAAGGCTATTGGGCGTTACTATAGTCGACCTTGACCATTTCGCCCACGTCTGCCGGAGACCGATGTCCATCACCGAACGCCTAGCGCATGTGCAATGGGAGATTGCCGACCACCCGCCGCAGTGCCTGCTGGCTGCCAGCAAGCACGTTGCGGCGGCGACACTGCGTGACGCCTATGCGCTCGGACTTCGCCACTTCGGCGAAAACTTCCTGCAGGAGGCCCTGGACAAACAAGCGGCACTGAGAGATCTGGATGGCATCATCTGGCATTTCATAGGCCGCATCCAGCGCAACAAGACCGCACTGATGGCCCGGCATTTCGACTGGGTGGAAAGTGTGGACCGCCCACTCATCGCGGAACGGCTCCATGCCGCCCGCGTGGGCATGGAGCCGTTGAATGTACTGATCGAAGTCGCCATCAGTGGGGAGGAAACCAAGGGGGGCTGCGCGCCGGAAGAGGTTCCGGAATTGGCCCTCGTCATTTCCCGGTTGTCCCGTTTACGGCTCCGCGGCCTGATGGCCCTGGTCCACCCGCAACCGGAGCTGGCAGAGGCCGACTTTCGCCGGATGGCAGAACTTTTCCTCGCACTGCGGCAAACCCAGGTCCATGCCGATCTGGATACCCTCTCCATGGGCACTTCGGCGGATTACCTCCAGGCCCTGCAACAGGGAGCCACAGAAATCCGTCTTGGTACCATCCTCTTCGGAGCCCGTGCCCAGGAGCCCTTATGATACCTCAGAATATTGTCTTCATTGGTGCCGGCAATATGGCCCGCGCCCTCATCGCCGGTCTGCGGCGTCAGGGCATTGCGGGCGAGCAGATTCAGGTTCATGCCCCCAGCAGTGCACACCGTGACACGCTTGCCGAAGAGTTCGGCATCCGCAGTCTAGCGGCAACGGCTCAAAGTCTGCCTGCCAACAGCGTGGTCATCTACGCAGCCAAGCCAAAGCAGATATCCGCAGTGCTCGCGCTGTGGCGACAGGCATTCGCCGATGCCGGGGTGCTCTTCCTCTCTGTGGCTGCCGGCGTCGACAGCGCGCGCATTGCCGCCGAACTGAACCCTGGGAGCGCCATCGTGCGCGGCATGCCCAACACCCCGGCGCAAGTCGGTGCCGGAGCGACGGCCCTGTACGCCCGCGATTCGGTAAGTGCCGCGCAACGCCAGACGGCCGGGTTTGTCATGTCCGCCGTAGGTCAGATTTACTGGCTGAGCGATGAATCACTGATGGACGCCGTTACGGCACTATCCGGAAGCGGCCCTGCCTATGTCCTGCTGTTTCTGGAAGCCCTTGAAGATGCCGCCGTGCTGCAGGGCCTGGACCGTGCCACTGCGCGCGCCCTCGCCCTGCAGACGGTGCTCGGCACCGCACAGATGGCCGCTGCCAGCACCCTCAGTCCGACCGAGTTACGCCATCAGGTCACCAGTCCGGGTGGCACCACGGCGGCGGGTTTGTCGGTCTGGGAAGAGCACCTGCGGCCACTGGCGCAGCGGGCCCTGGCCGCCGCGGCGGAGCGCAGCCGCGCTCTGGGCAGTCCGGAAAAGGATACGCCATGACTGAATTGAGCATTATGGCGGCACGCCTTACCAGTCTCATTCTGACCTTGCTGTTCTGGGCAATTCTCATCCGTGCCATATTGTCCTGGGTACAGCCCGATCCACGCAATCCGGTCATGCAGTTTCTGGATCGGCTTACCGGACCCATTCTCTATCCTCTGCAGAGGATCATCCCGCCCATCGGCGGATTCGACCTCAGTCCGCTGGCAGCCCTGTTGATCATCGAAGTGCTCAAGGGGCTGCTGGTTCATGCCATCCTCAATCTGGGCGGGTAACCCCTTTACGACGGACTGCAGCACATGACCTTCTCAGAAACACGCCCCCCATATCTGCGGGCAGACGGTGACGACCTGTATTTACGCGTCCACGTACAGCCGGGTGCCAAGACCGATGCCATCGGCGGATGCCACGGCGATGCCCTCAAAATTCGCCTGCGTGCCCGGCCCGTGGATGGCGCTGCGAATACTGCCCTTTCGGCTTTGCTCTGTGCTACCCTGGGCCTTAAAAGACAGCAGATCACTTTGGTGCAGGGAGAGAGCGCGCGGGACAAAGTGCTCAGGATTAGCGCGGCACCCACACACGTTCAGACTCAACTCAGAAAATACGCCGAATCCGCCCACTCACCTGCTCTCGACAGGGAAGACCGATGAACACCAGCACAGCACTCCAGACTCTTGATGCCATCCTCGAAATCTATGCTCGCCCATTCAACGATCTGATTTATGAGGCGCAACAGGTGCATCGGCTACACTTTGATCCCAACGCCATCCAGTGCTCCACCCTCCTCTCCATCAAGACCGGCGGTTGCCCCGAGGATTGCGGCTACTGCTCCCAGAGCGTCCATCACCAGACGGCGCTCCAGGCCGAACCGCTGATGGATCTTGAACAGGTGCGTGCCGCCGCACGGGAGGCCAAAGCCAATGGGGCCCAACGCCTGTGCATGGGGGCCGCCTGGCGCTCCCCCCACGACAGGGACATGGAAAAAGTAGCCGCCATGATCGGCGTGGTCAAGGAGTATGGCCTGGAAAGCTGCGTTACGCTGGGGATGCTCAAGCCGGGGCAGGCGGAACGCTTACAGCATGCTGGCCTCGACTACTACAACCACAACCTCGATACCTCCCCCGAGTTTTATGGTGAGGTCATCCACACCCGCAGTTATCAGGACCGCCTCGACACCCTGAAGGCGGTGCGTGACGCCGGTATCCGGATTTGCAGCGGCGGCATCCTCGGCATGGGAGAATCCCGCCGGGACAGGGCGCGGATGCTGCAAGTGCTCGCACAACTGCCCCAGGCTCCGGAGAGTATCCCCGTCAACGCCCTGGTGCCCATTCCCGGCACCCCGCTGGAGGCTGCGGAGCCGGTTGACGGCATCGAATTCGTGCGCACCATTGCGGTGGCCAGAATCCTTTTTCCCAAGGCTTACGTACGGCTTTCGGCAGGACGCGAAGCCATGAGCGACGAGTTACAGGCGCTCGCCTTCCTGGCCGGCGCCAACAGCATTTTTCTTGGGGATCGCCTGCTGACGACAGGAAATGCCAGCACAAGGCATGATCAGGCCCTGTTCAACCGACTGGGCCTGCACCGCAGCGCAGACTGACGGTCGGCGACAAAAGGCCGGCCGGACGGGCCGGCCCCGGTGTACCTCAGGAATGGTCACCAAAAGACAGGGGGATGGCGTACGTCAGCAGCACCTCATCCTCACCGGGGTCCTCGTTGGCGATATACGCATTGGAAATGTGGGCGATCTTGATCCCCAACCGGGACTGATTCGCAAACTGATAAGCGAGACTCAACTCCAGACGAAACTGGAAGGTGCCGTCCAGATATTTGCCACGCCCCTGATTATATCCGCCCATGCCGAGCACCGGCGTCAGTACCCAGTGATCCCAGGCAATGTCCGAGTAAAGGCCGGTGTAACCCATGAAACCACCGTTGGTATTGGCGACGATACCCCATAGCGCGCCAATGCCGAACAACTTGGAGGCGGACTGGTATTCCAGATCGATCTCCGGAAGGGTCGCATTACCCCGATGGCCGGGACCGGGCTCGACGCCAGCCGCGTTGAAGGCGCCGATACCGGCGTTGAAATACGCGGGCCCGCCCTGGATCACATGCAATCCCGCGTCCTGCGCCCAAGCTGGCCCGGCTGCCAGCAGACCCAATGCCGTCACACCCAGAACCCTCGCCAGGATTCCAATCCTGTCCTTCATGACTACTCCTTAGTAAAGAGGTGTCGGCCATCTTGCCGACAGGAATCGTTTGCGTTATGGTATCAACCGAACGGTCAGTATGCGTTCGCTCAGCACGTATGTCAAAAATCCCTGATGGACCTGAGCCGCGCATATTTTTTGCGCAAAGCCCATTGTAAGTAGGGTTTGCGCGTGAGTCGACCGTCGAAACAGGTCCGGAGAGTCGCCCGGCTGCTTGGATTCAACAAGGGACACCTATGCGCTGGCTCAAACGCCTTTTGGTTCTGGTCATCATTGTCGCGGTTGCCTTTGGCGCCTATGCATACTTCCAGATTTCTGATTACTATCCCAACACCGACGATGCTTATCTGCATGCCCATGTGGTGAATATCGCGCCGCGGGTTACGGGACATATTGTCGCCATTTATGTGCATGATAATCAGGTCGTGCAGGCTGGACAGCCCCTGGTCAAGGTGGATCCGCGGGCCTATCTCTATGACGTGCAGAAAGCCGAGGCCGAACTGACGCAGGCGGAACGGCAGACGGCCGCCATTCAGGCCAATATTGCCGGAGCGCGCGCCAATATCAGCGCCGACCAGGTCAATTACCAGAATGCCCGGCACAACGCCCAACGCGCGGCGGCGCTGGCGGCGCAGAAATACCTGTCCGCGCAACAGGCGGATAACGAAATGACCGCGGCGAAAAGTGCCGGGGCGCGCCTGACTGCCGATCAGGCGGCCCTGGCGGAGACGCGGGCGCAGCAAGTCCTCAATGGCGCCCGCATCGCCGCCGCCAGGGCCGCCCTGCGCACAGCCCGGCTCTATCTGTCTGAAACCACGCTCTACGCGCCCATCGCGGGGGTCGTCAGCAAAGTGGATGAAATCCATGTGGGCGACGTGGTCAATGTCAATCAGGACCTGTTCCCCCTGATCGGCAATGCGGAATACTGGGTCGAGGCCAACTACAAGGAAACCGATCTCAGCCGGGTACACCCGGGACAGAGTGCGGAAATCACTGTGGACATGTATCCCGACCATCGCTTCAAGGGGAAGGTGGTGAGCTTGAGCGGCGGTGCCGGAAACGCCTTCTCCCTGCTGCCTCCGGAAAACGCTACGGGTAACTGGGTGAAGGTAACACAGCGGGTACCGGTACGGGTGCTCATCACCAATCCAGACTCCAGGTTCCCGCTACGGATCGGTACCAGCGCGTCGGTAACGGTGGATACGGGCGGAGCACCGGGCTGGGTCAAGGCGCTGCGGCCGATCTTCTAAGCTCTGGCGCGCCTACCGGCCCGGCCCTGCCGGTAATGCCGGAAGTTTAACCGTGGCGACGAGATCTGCACCAACGCACGCGCAGGCGACCCAGGTTCAGCGCGTGTCGGAGATCAATGTACCGACCCCCGCGTCGGTGAATATCTCCAGCAATAATGCGTGGGGTACCCGGCCATCGATGATATGTGAAGCCTGCACGCCCGCCGTCACAGCGTCCAGACAGCACTGGATCTTGGGCAACATACCGCCGTAAATACGGCCATCGGCGATCATCCGGTCCACCTCTGCGGCCTCCAGACGAGTGCGCAACTGCCCGTCAGAATCCAGCACACCGGCGACATTGGTCATCAGGATCAGCTTCTCTGCACGCAACGTCGCAGCGAGAGCGCCCGCCACCAGGTCGGCATTGATATTGTAGGATTCGCCCAGGGAACCCACCCCGACTGGCGCCACCACCGGAATAAAATCACCCTGATCCAGCAGACGGATAATAGCCGGGTCCACCCGTGCGACCTCGCCCACCAGTCCGAGATCCACACCATCCCGACGCAGGGGCCGCGCCCGGAGCAAGCCGCCGTCCTTGCCGGTCAACCCCACGGCGCGGCCACCCGCACGATTGATGGCCTGCACGATCTCCTTGTTGACACGCCCGCCAAGGACCATTTCCACCACTTCCATGGTCGCGGCATCGGTCACCCGCATGCCGTCCACAAAATGGGTATGCACCCCGAGTCGCTCCAGCATGGCACCGATCTGCGGCCCGCCCCCATGCACTACCACCGGATTCATGCCTACCTGTTTCATCAGGGTCACATCGTAGGCAAACTGCTCCTGAAGTCGGACATCGGTCATGGCGTTGCCACCGTACTTGATGACGATGGTACGACCGTGAAAACGCTGCATGTATGGCAGGGCTTCCACCAATATGCGCGCCTGCAGGTGGGGATCATTGTGTATGGAGTTTGTCATGCACGTACCGTGTCTGCTGAAGATTCCGGAATCAGCCCGCGTAGAAGAATCTCGACAATCCCAGCGTCATAACCTGCGGGATCATCGGCAAAGCCCACGGCCGGATAATGTCGCAGAATATCCCGGGACTGAAAAAAGAAAACATTCGCGCCCAACATCAGGGTTGCCACCAGGGCAGGGTTAAAATCCACCCGCAGTTCGCCCCGAGCCTGCCCGCTTTCCAAGACCGCAACCAAGGCCGAAAATACATCCGCAAACCCCTGTTCTGCAAACTCCCGCGCTCTGGGCGCGCCTTTTTCGAGTATTTCCCGCCATACCAGACGCACCAGTTCCGGCCGATCCAGCAGAGCCTGGAGGTGGCAGCGCGCAAAATGCCGGAGCACATCCACCACGGTTCCGTGGGCGTCGACCGCATCGTTGAGCAGTTTTCGCAAATTGCGACTGGCTGCGCGCAATACTGCAAGATAGAGGGCATCCTTATTGGGAAAATAATGATAGATATTGGCCTTGCTGATGCCCGCCTGCAAAGCGATGGCATTCATGGAGACCGCATCAAATGCCTTATCGGAGAAGAGCTTTTCGGCAGCGGCCAGAATCCGCTGCCGTCCCTCGCCTTCAAGTGTCAGTGGCAACTCCCCCATGAAACCGTCTCCCGCCCCCAATCTGCATGTGATGGCCACACTTGCGCGGCGCCCGACCAGTCGGTCAATATAGGGACAGTGTAGCATCACCCGTGGCAGTTGTCCCTCTGTGGGCACGGGTGGAAGTTGTCCACCATCCGCCTGCAATTTGCTATTCTAGGGGCTGGAAATTCTAGCAAGGGAACCACGCATGTTTACCCATACTCCCAGTCAGGGAGACCTGTCTTTTTCTTTGTTGCTGCGAGCGCTTCGCGGCATTACTTTATGGCAGCCCATTCTGGTGTACGTGATCGCGGTTTTCCTGGGTATGGCCGGTCTGGAATTTTTCGCACAATGGCCGGGGGGGTGGGCAGGTGCCGCCATCGGGATGATCATTTTGCTGATCAGTTTTGGTGTCGGCTACTTGGGCTCCGGTGGCGTACTGCTGCACGAAGCGCGCGGCGACCCGCTGCCCGGAATAGTCAAAAGCCTCCGCTTCGGCATACGGGCGCTGCCGCGTCTGCTGGGACTGCTGATTATCGAAAGTCTCCTGCTTCTCGGCATTTTTGTGGTGGAAGTATTGGGGTTTCTCGCCTGCAAGATACCCGGAGTGGGTGCGGTACTGTTTGTCCCGATTTTCCCTGCCATCATGCTGGTAAACGCCGTTGTTTTCGTCCTCGCCATTATTGTCTTCAATCTTTCCGGACCAGCGTTGTGGCATGGCGAAGGCGTGGGCAAATCACTTCGTCATACCATTGCCATCGCCCGTAATAAACCCGGTTCCATCCTGCTGATGATGTTGCTGCTCGCAGCCCTGGCGACAAGCATGGGAATTATCATTGCAGTGATTCTCTATATCGGATATGGCATGACATTAACGGCGGCCACCCCGGTGCTGGCTGACGAAATCAGCCGCAGTGCAGATATGTTCTGGCAAATGCTGGGAGTGTTGTCGGGAGACAGGGTTTTTGGCAGCGGAATGCCTGTACAGGCGATGGCAGCAAATACCTCCTTGTATAACGCTGGACTCAGCATGGGAATGGGCTTGGCCGGTGCACTGGTATTCATTCTCCCCAATGTGGTGTTCCTGCTGGGCATGGCACACATCTATATTGAGGCTCTCGAACTGGTAGCACCGGAGGATGTCTAATTTCCCCATGAAAAAATGGATACGCCAACTGGAGTTGGAAAGAAACCGCTGCCAGAGTTGTGGCATGCCGCTGCAGTTTGATCCCGAAGGTGGGGGGACGGAAGCCGATGGTAGCCACAGCATCTGTTACTGCAGCTATTGCTATGCCGGGGGTCAGTTCAGGGAACCGGAACTGACACTGAATGCCATGCAGCACCGTGTCCGGCAACTGATGCGCCAACGTAATGCTCCATGGTACATCCGTGCTTACATGGCACATCGCGTGCCGACACTGGCCCGCTGGCGGGGATGCAAAAAACGTTAGAACGCCGCCGCTTCTTTATAAAAGAAGCCCCCGCCGCTCAGCGCCGGGGGCTTCTGTACGCGGAAAACCGATCGGGCCAGGATTTAAATCGCGGAACGGGGACGACGACCGCGACGGGGTTTCAGCTCCTGCATGAGCGCATCACCGCGGTGGTTCAGTTCAGCCAGCAGATGATCATTACCACCCACGCGGTCACGCACTTCGGCGACAGCCGCCAGAATCTGGGCGGGCTCCCAATCAGGTACCAGACGGGAAATACGGTCCATCAATGACCGCCGTTGTGCCTCCCGCTCACGACGGGCGCGCGGGTTTTCCTGCAGGCTCCGCTTCTGCTGTTCGATTTTTGCCAACTGTTCACGCAGTCGCATTTCCGTCTGGCGCTGCTTCTCTTCCAAATCCGCAAGACGTTCCTCCGAACTACGACGGTGACGTTTTTTTACTTGTGCTTCCATATGCTATCGCTCCTCTAAGTCAGGTTAACTTGGCAGAACCCCTCGCCAATTTAATAATTATGTCAGCTTGTTTTTGCTTTGGCAAATACGAACGCATCTGCATAAATGTGTTCCGGATTCAATCCGGCTCCCTGTAAAGCGGCGCTTAAGGAAAACACCATATCCGGGTGCCCACAAATATAGGCGTCGAGCGCGCTCGCGTCCGGAAAGTCATGGATCACCTGTGCCGTAACATAGCCGGTTGCTCCGGACCAGGAAGCATCGGGACGGGATACTATCCGGGTTACCTGAAAATAGTCATGACGCGCCTGCCATTCCCTCAGCAAATCCTGATAATAAAAATCCTCCGGATGGCGCACACCCCAATAAAAATGGATCGGACGTACGGAGCCCTGCGCAAAGAGCGACTCGAGCATCGCCTTAATGGGTGCGAAACCGGTACCGGTAGCGACCATCAGTAAAGGGCGGGTGGATTCCTGACGAATGAAAAAAGTGCCCAATGGCCCCTCGAAACGCAAGATGTCCTTTTCCTTCATCGCACTGAATACATGCCCGGTAAAGATACCGCCAGGTACTCTTTTGATGTGCAGCTCCAGGAGCGCATCTTCACCGGGTATGTTGGCGAGGGAAAACCCCCGCCTGCCGCCGTCTTTCAGAAGGATGTCGATATACTGTCCAGGGAGGAACTGGAGACGCTCCGTAGTCGGGATTTTTAGAAAAACCGCGCGCACATCGGGTGCCAAATCGACTATTCTTGCCACCCTGGACGGTAGTGTTTTAATCTCGATGTCCTTGGTGGCCCCGATCTCCCGGACTTCTATCGTCACATCGGACAGGGGTATTGCCTGACAGAAGAGCGCCAAGCCCGCATCTCTCTCGGCGGCCGACAAGATCTTCTCCTCCACCTTCCCGTAATCTACTTCTCCACGGAGAATACGTCCCTTGCAGGTCGCACAGGTACCATTGCGACAACCGTAGGGGATATGAAAACCATGCCGCAGAGCGGCCTCCAGGATGGTTTCATCTTTGTCGCAATCCATCTCGTGGCCGCTCGGTTCAATATGCAGGCGGTAAGGCATCAGCACGTCCTTTCATAACGATTGAAAATGTTTCAGCGGGCATTCTAGCAGATGCGCGGCGTAATGACCGTGCTTCACGGATACTCCCGATTGAGATCGTAGCGATTCACGATCCGGCAGAACAATTCCGCCGTCTGGCGCGCATCATAGAGTGCCGAATGCGCTTGGGTATGATCCCAGTCCAGACCGGCTGCCAGGGCGGCCTTGGCCAGCACGGTCTCACCATAGGCCAATCCGGCCAGACTAACGGTGTCGAAGGTACTGAAAAGATGAAATGGATTGTTTTTGACACCAGTCCGTTTTTCTGCTGCCTTGATAAAGGACAGGTCAAAAGCGGCATTGTGCCCCACGAGAATGGCACGTCGGCATTGAGCTACCTTTACAGCAGTGCGCACCGGCCTGAAAATTCCGCGCAGGGCTTCCTCCTCGGAAACAGCGCCGCGCAGTGCCTGAAAGGGATCAATACCGGTAAACGCCAGCGCTGCCGGGTCAAGCACCGCCCCAGCAAAAGGCTGGACCTGAAAGTGGTGGGTGGCTACGGGCCGCAACTGCCCCACTTCGCCACCGATGATAATCGCAGCTACTTCCAGCAGCGCATTACGTTCAGAGTCAAATCCTGCCGTTTCCACGTCGACTACTACCGGCAAAAAGCCGCGAAACCGTCCGGCCAAAGCCGCCATCAGCAGTTACTCCTCAATCTGTTGTGAAAAAACCAGCGCACGCGGTGCAGCCAGCAAAACCGCTGTGGAGACACTCAGGGTGACAGCGGCTGTCAACATCACCATCACCACCAATTGCATGGATACCGCAGCAAGGGGCGCCATACCCGCGAGAATCATGCCCGCGGTAATTCCTGGAATATGGATCATGCCGACGCTTTTCAGGCTGTCTATCGTCGGAATCAGGGAACTGCGCACCACCATACTGTACAGGCTGCGCATCGACTGGCGGCGCGTGGCGCCAAGTGCCAACATGGCCAGCAACAACGCCTCACGCTGGTCCACCTCGCTGCGCAGACGGTTAAGTGCCAGCGATACGGCGTTCATTGCATTGCCGATAATCATACCGCCAATGGGGACCAATGATTCGCCTCGCCAGAAAACCAGTCCGGAAAGGAGCATCCAACCGAGGGTGACCGTAGTCGCCAGCGTGATGCTGATCACCCCGATCCAATAGGCGTGCGGAATACCGGCACCACGCTTACGATTGAAACGACCAGCCATCAGGATCATGGCCATCAGAAAAAGTACCAGCAAAAACGGCTGATGCTGGCGGAACAGCCAACCCAGCAAAAACCCCATGATCCCCAACTGAACCGTCGCCCGTGCCGCCGACCACAGAAGTTCCTTGCCCACCCCCAGCTTTTGCCAGGCCGACAAGGCCCAGGCACTGCCGAGGAGGCCGGTCACCCCCGCCACGGTCCACGGTGAAAAGGTGCTGAAAATGTCTGGTGCGGCACTGTTCATCCGCGTTGGAACGCCTCTGTCAGCAATCGCCAGTCGCCCGCCACAAAACCCTCCAGGGGGCAAAAGCGCTTTTTATAGTCCATTTTGGGACTGTTGGCGACCCAATAGCCCAGATAAAGATAGGGAAGGCCCAGCTTCCTGGTCCATTCAATCTGGCTGAGGATAGCAAAAATACCCAGGCCGCGTTGCGGCAGATCCGGTGTATAAAAGGTGTAAACCGCAGAGACACCGCCGTCGAGCACGTCCACCAGTGCCACCGCCAACGGCTGTTCATCCTGCTCAAAGACCAGGAGGCGGGCATCCACGCCGCCGTTCTCGACGATCATTTCCCGGTACAGGCGATCCGCATGCTCGTCCATACCACCCCCTGGGTGCCGCGAACACTGATACTCGGCGAAGAGACGTGCGTGGGCGGTTTCCCAGTGGGGGGGCTGTTCCCGTATCTGTATATCCCGATTGCATGCCCAGGTGCGCCGCTGGCCACGATCTGGCCGGAACTCCGCAACGGGAATGCGCACGGAAATGCAGGCATCGCATTGCGGGCACATCGGGCGGTATGCCACCGGACCATTGCGCCGGAATCCTTTCTGCAGAAGTTGGTCATATTGGGCGCTGCCCACCATCTCCCGAGGATCGCTGAGCACCAGAAGTTCTTCCTGATCCGGCAGGTAGGGACACTTCTGCAAGGCGGACAGATAAAAGGCCATGATTAAAACATCCCGGGCAGCGGTAATGAGATGTTCCAGTCTGCTTGGGTATGTTGGGTGCTCAGATCGGCAAGGGCGCGCAGGAAATCACGGCGGGGTATTTCCCGCGCACCCATGCTCTGCAGGTGCGGGGTGATGAACTGGGTATCGATCAGGCCAAAGCCCCAGTGCTGGAGATGACGCGCCAGTAGAACGAGAGCCAGCCTGGAAGCATCGGGCACCCGGCTGAACATGGACTCCCCGAAAAAAAGTCCACCGAGGGCTACGCCGTAAAGTCCCCCGACCAGACGGTCCTGCTGATAGACTTCTATGGAATGTGCTGCTCCGGCCACGAACAGATCCAGGTACGCGGCCCGCACCGCAGGAGTAATCCAGGTATCTCCCTGCCCTGGGCGCGGCGCTGCGCAAGCGTCGATGACACCGGCAAAATTGCTGTCCATGCGATATTGCCAGTCACGGTTACGGGCGGATTTGCGCAGACTGCGACTGACGTGTATCGCCGGGGGCTCCAGAATACCGCGGGGATCAGGTGACCACCAGAGAATGGGGTCTTCCTCACCGAACCAGGGAAAGATGCCGTGGGCATAGGCCAGGAGCAGGCGCTCCCTGGATAAATCGCCGCCGATGGCGACCAGGTTGCCGTCGGCCTGCTCCGGGTCGGGGAAGGGGGTTGACCGGTCATGGCATTGCAGGAGGACCGGACGGACGCCCTCAGGGCGCAACTGCACTGCCTCCTGGCTGCATCAAAGACCACTTCCTCCATCGTGATACCAACTATTGGTAACTATAACCGTTTTGCAACGCCTGCAGGGCTGCCACCCGCGCCTCCAGACTGGGATGGGTGGCAAACCAGCCGCGCCAGCTTCCGGAAATGTAGGCCGTCGCCATAGGATCGCGCACCACATCATGCACCACATGCAGGGCTTCCGCGCCCCGCTGCAGTTTTTGCAGGGCCGAGATCATCGGCGCCACGCCCACCTGCTCGGCGGCAAAACGATCCGCAGCGAACTCCCGACGGCGCGAAAACCAAGTGATGGGAATCAGCGCCAAGAAAGACAGGCCGATCTGCAGAACTATGGATACCACAAAAGCAACCATGGGCCGGTCATCAAACTGCCGCGCGGCGAGCATGGACAACCAGAATACAAAGGTATTCATCAGCCCCTGCAGCAAGGTGGTACTCACCATATCGCCATTGTATACGTGCCCCATCTCATGGGCCAGTACCGCCCGCACCTCATTGTCGCTGAGGAGGTTGACCAGACCGCTGCTGACCGCCACCATGCTGTGGTTGCGCCCCGGTCCGGTGGCGAAGGCGTTGGGCTCATCATTCCAGTACACCCAGACTTCCGGCATGCGGATGCCCAAACGATTGGCGAGCTGCGCCACTGAATCGTATACCAGATGTTCCTTGGCCGACTGTGGTGTGTCGATGCGTTGCATCTGCAGCCCCGCGCGCGCCAGATGTTTCGACATCAGCAGCGAAACAAAGGCGCCGCCAAAACCGATCACCAGCGCCCAGAGCAGGTCCGCGCCGCTCACCGTTCCGCGCAGATCGACACCGAAGATCGGCAAAATGAAGTTGACCAGAATAGTAAAAGTGATCGACAGGCTGACGAATATCAGCAGATTCGTCACCACCAACAGCAGTATGCTCTTGAATGTTTTCATGACACGCACGCTCCATCAGAATACACCGACCTTACCGCGACGACTGAATTTCCACCCTGACATCGCGGCCGCTTGCCTTTTGTTTTTTATGGCAATACAGAAACAGTCTAACATCAATACAGGACATCAGGAAGGGACAGACAAGGGCTCAGGAGGGCGGGAGACCAGTGTGGCGTGTAAGGCAGCACCCCCAGACAGGGCGCCGCCAGCCGCCCTTGCAAGGTCTCCAGTGTGCCCACCGCGACTGCGGGGTTCAGGGTGTTTGCTACCCACCCGGCCAAACGCAGTCCCCGTGCGCGGATGGCTTCGACGCTCAGTAGCGTGTGGTTGATGGCACCGAGCCGCAAGCCCACCACCAACAGCACAGGAAAATGCAGATCCCCCGCCAGTTCGGCAACACCCCAGTCATCGCCCAATGGGGTAAGAAAACCGCCGGCGCCCTCCACCAGTACACAATCCATCGCCACGGATTGCATCCGCACGAAAGCCGCTACCCGCCCACGCTCGACGGTGACGCCCGCCTGTTGTGCCGCCCAGTGGGGCGCCACTGGCGGGTCGAAAACGTAGAGACCAGTTTCGGCAACACTGCGCGGCGGCTGGCTGGCCGCACGCAGAACTTCCACGTCCTCCCAGGTACCGTCGGCCTCGACTCCCGAAACAATGGGCTTGAGGGCCGCCACCAGCATTCCGTGCTGCGCACATTTGTGCGCGATGGCTGCGGTAACGGCGGTTTTTCCGACACCCGTATCCGTGCCAGTGACCAATAATCCACGCAGTGGACCCGCATGCCGACGCGGCGAAGGATGCTCCCCAGTCATGGACGGCGTCGCAGCCGCGTCAGAGGAAAAACGATACCGCCGTCTCCATGCGGGGACGCATGGGGGCCGCTGCCCCAAGCATGTCCATAGACGACTTCATAGGTGGCCGGCAGGCGGCCGTCGGCGCGAAAACCCTCGTAGGCCTGCCGCAGTGCCTGCAGGCGGCGGGGGGTGAGCAGGCCACGGGCGCGACCTGCGGCGGCGTTGGTGGCACCGATATTCCGCAGATCCCGCAGGAGATCGTCTACCGCCGCATAGGTGAGTTGATAATGTTCCACATCCAGGACCGGCATTTCGTAGCCCTGACGCACCAAGGCATCGCCAATATCATGCATGTCGATGAAATGACCGACATGGGGCTGGTCGTCCACCGCCGCAAAGGCCTGACGCAGTTCTTTGAGGGTGTCCGGACCGAGGGTGCTGAACATGAGTAGGCCGCCGGGACGGAGCACCCGCGCAAACTCGCGTAACACCTGATCCAGATCATTGCACCACTGAATGGACATATTGGCGTAGAGCAGGTCGATGCTGGCCATCGCCAGTGGCAAATTTTCCGCGTCGCCCTGGCAGAAATACTGACGCTGACGCCAGCCTTTACGACGGCGGGCCTGCTGTAACATGTTCGATGCCAGATCCAGGGCGAGCAGCCGCGCCTTGGGATAACGGCGATTCAGACGGCGGCTTTGCAGGCCGGTACCACTACCCATATCGAGTATCCATTGGGGTTCCAGCTTGACGAAGTCCAGTCGCTCAATGAGCTGCGTGCCGACCTGATCCTGCAGGACGGCACTGGTTTCATACGCGGCCGCTGCCTGCTCAAAGGCCCGCCGCACGGCACGTTTTTCCATGAAGAAGGACGGGTTACCGGAGCTCATCCCCAGGTCTCCAGCAGCGCGTGGGTACAGGCTTGCGGATGCGACAGAAAAGGGGCGTGACCAGCCTGTTCCAGGAGGGTAAACCGGCTGCCGATCAGATGCTGGTGGAGATATTCGCTGGCACCTACGGGCACGATCCGATCCTGTCGCCCATGCACGAGATGCACCGGTATGGGTAGTCTCCTCAGTTGGCTGCGCAAATCTACCTCCCGCAGCAGCCCCAGCCCATCGGCAAGACAGGTCTGATCCGGCATGGGCCAGGCGCTGAGGCCCTCCAGAGCGCGGCGTCCTTGTGGATCGTTCAACACTTGCAGGGCGAGGAAGCGCCGCCGGGTACCCTGGGGATCTTCGCGCAGGCGTTGCGCGAAATCCTCCAGAGTCGTGGCAGGGATGGCCGGAAACCAGTCGGGGCGCTGGCAAAAGGCGGGGGAACTGGATACCAGCACCAGTCCCGCCAATAATTCGGGGTGCTGCAAGGCGATGCCCAGGGCCAATAAGCCACCGAGGGACCAGCCGAGCAACAGAGGCTTGGGGGCCTCCTGAGCAAGCATCTGGCGGAGACTCTCCAGACTGGCTGGCCAAGCCAAACCGGAGGGCGCACAGGGCGTCCGCCCGTGACCGGGGAGATCGTAGCTGATACAGGTGAAATGCGCATCCAGAAGGGGCCGCCAGGAAGCAAAGACCCGACTTTCCATCCCCCAGCCGTGGAGCAGCACCAGCGGGCGTCCCTGACCACTGACCTGACGCGCCCAGTTCATAAGACCTCCCGGAGCGCGGCAGCCAGAAGCTCGATATCATCGTGACTGTGCGCCACACTGAGGGTGATACGCAGACGGGCACTATCGGCAGGTACCGTGGGGGGCCGTACTGCCGGGCAGTAGAGGCCGGCGCGGCGCAATTGGGCGCTGACCGTCAACGCCCGCCGCGCATCGCCCAGCAAGAGGCCCTGAATAGGCGTCTCGCTGGCCAACCAGGGGGCGTCGGGCACTTGCGCACGCAAATGCCGTCGGTGCTGTGTCAGACGCTCGCGCCGAGCATCCCCATGCCGTAAAAGGTCGAGCGCGACGAGGGCGGCCGCCGCCAGGGCGGAGGGCAGGGCGGTATGGTAGATGAAGCTGCGGGCGCGATTGCGCAGGAGATCCACCAAGTCCTGACTGCCAGCCACGAAGGCACCATAAACACCAAAGGCCTTACCCAAGGTGCCCATGATGACGTCTACCCCGTGGATGTCCGTGTTCCAGTGCGCCGCGGTGCCTTGCCCCTCCGTCCCCAGCACTCCAAAGGCATGGGCTTCGTCGAGGATGATCCCTGCACCATACTGCTGCGCCAGGGTGGCGAGCTCAGGGAGCGGGGCGATATCGCCATCCATGCTGAACACCCCGTCAGTGATGATCCATGCCTGCCCCCGGCCGCCGCGTTCCAGCCATTGCGCCAGATGCGTCATGTCGCCATGCCGGTAGCGATGCAGGCGCGCGCCCGAGAGGCGCACCCCATCCACCAGCGAAGCGTGGTTGAGACGGTCGGCATAGACGCGATCACCGCGGCCGACCAGCGTGGAAATGACGCCCAGGTTGGCCAGATAACCGCTACCGAAGAGCAGCACCGCCTCCACCCCCAGCCAGCGGGCCAGGGCGTCCGCCAGCGCCGCATGGGCGGGCCGCTCGCCACCGAGCAGGGGCGCGGCACCAGCCCCTACCCCGCTCTGCTGGATCTCGGCGATGGCGGCATCACGTAAGGCCGGCTCTGCGCTCAGGCCCAGGTAATCATTGCTGGCGAAGGACAGGAGCGGTTCGCCCTGCGCCCCTACAAAAGTGGGCGGCCCACGCTCCGGCGCAGGTTGCAGGACCTGCAACTCCCGCCAGAGGTCGTGCGCACGCAAGGCGGACAATTCAGCGCGCCATGATTCTTCCCGTTCGCTATGCATAGCTTCTTATAGGGAGGGGCCTGTGCCTTGTCAATGGAGTGCGGAGGCGAGAGAATCAGATCCGGTGACAACGACTGGCGTTGCCAAACGGCTTTAACTTGAGCAAAGGAACTTCTTGCAACGGATCCTTTCACACCTGTATCGGCTACCCGACGCAGTGGGGCACTTCAGCCACTGGCTATTTCCGGAATGTTGTCGCGCCTGTGCCGCGCCCGGTGTCCCGCTCTGCGCCGGTTGTTTCGGCGACTGGCCGCGTCTGCCCGCCGAGCGTTGCAGTTATTGCGCGCTACCTTTGCTGGACAATGGGGACTGCCCGGTCTGCTCGGTGGAAGCCCCCGCCTATGACCATGTCTATACCCCGTTTATCTATGCCGAGCCCCTGAACACCGCCATCATCGCGTGGAAGTTTCAGCAGCGTCTGGACTGGACCAGGCCACTGGCCGATGCCTGGGCCAGTGCCTGGGGCGAGCATCCGCCGTCCCGCCCGGACGCGCTGCTGCCCGTGCCTCTGCATCGCCGGCGTCTGCGCGAACGCGGTTACAACCAGTCCATGCTGCTCGCCCGCCACTGGGGCAAACGCTGGAGAATCCCGGTCATCCCTGGGGTGCTGCAGCGTCGCCGCAATACCGGCCACCAACTCGGACTGAGCGCGGCCACCCGGCGGGAGAACCTGGATGCAGCCTTTGCCCTGCGTGCCAGCGTACCGGATCATGTCGCCATCGTCGACGATGTACTGACGACCGGCACCACCGCCGCCCAGATTGCCAGCGCCCTGCGGGACGCCGGTGTACAGCGCATCGACGTCTGGGTGCTCGCCCGTGCCCTCTGAGAGGCCATTGATGCTTGCGTCATTTTTGCACGTCATCCTGTATGAGCCGGAGATACCCCCCAATACCGGCAATATCATCCGCCTCTGCGCCAACACCGGAGCCACCCTGCATCTCGTCGAGCCTTTGGGTTTCGCCTGGGATGACCGCCGCCTGCGCCGCGCCGGGCTGGATTACCACGAATTTGCACAAGTGCATCGCCATGCGGACTGGGCGGCCTGCCGGGCATTTTTAGGCGATGCGCATGTCTTTGCATTCAGCACCAAGGGAACGCAGTTCTATCACGACGTTGCGTACCAGCCCGGCGACGCGCTGCTTTTCGGCCCGGAGACCCGCGGCCTGCCTGCCGGCCTCCTGGACCGCCTGCCCGCCAGGCAGGTACTGCGCCTGCCCATGCGCCCCGGCCAGCGCAGCGTGAATCTGTCCAACGCCTGTGCTGTGGCGGTCTTCGAGGCTTGGCGGCAGATGGGCTATTGCGGTGGTCTACATTCACCCCCGGCACCGGATCAGATGGTATCCTGTGGTAAACTGACTGGTCAGAACACCCAGAGTTCATAACAGGGGGAATCCATGGCGCGTACACGTATCGCTGCGCTCCGTCTTGACGGCGAGCATGCAGAGCAAAAACGGGAAGAGATTCGCAGGACCTTTCACGAGACTTTTTCGCTGTATGAACAGCTTTTTGATCACCTGGCGGAACCGGCGGCGTGGTATGAGAAGGCCATTCCCCTGCGTCATCCCCTGATCTTTTATTTCGGCCATAGCGCCACCTTCTATGTAAATAAACTCCAGGTAGCCGGACTGATCGGACGGCGTCTCGACCCACGTTTAGAGTCCGTTTTTGCGGTCGGCGTCGATGAAATGTCCTGGGACGACCTGGACGAAACCCACTACGACTGGCCCTCCGTCGACAACGTCCGTCAGTACCGGCAGCGGGTGCGGGAATTGGTGGACGGTCTGATCCGCGAGATGCCTCTGTCTTTGCCCATCACCTGGGATTCGCCGTGGTGGGTGATCCTCATGGGGATTGAGCATGAAAACATCCATCTGGAGACCAGTTCGGTGCTCATGCGGCAATTGGCCCTGTCCCGCGTCCGCCCAGTGGAAGCCTTTCGTCCCTGGACCCTCGCAGGGGCCGCCCCGGACAATATCCTGCAGGCCGTGGCCGGCGGTGCCGTCCGTCTGGGCAAAGAACGCGGGGATCCCCGTTATGGCTGGGATAATGAATATGGCCTTCATCAGGTGGCTTTGCAGCCCTTTCATGCCTCCCGCTTTTTGGTAAGCAATCAGGAGTTCCTGGCTTTCGTGGAGCAGGATGGCTACAGCGAGAGCCGCTGGTGGAACGTGGAGGGAGATCGCTGGCGCCGCTTCAGCCAGGCCCGGCACCCGACTTTCTGGGTCCCGGATCAGAGCACCTGGCGGTTGCGTCTGATCGCGGAGGAGCGCCCCATGCCGTGGAACTGGCCGGTGGAAGTGAATGCGCTGGAAGCCGATGCCTTCTGCCGCTGGAAATCGGCCCGCACCGGTCAGAGCCTGCGCCTGCCCAGCGAGGATGAATGGCGGCGGTTGCGTGATCTCTGCGTGCCGGCGGACAGTGATGCCTGGGACGACGCGGTACCCGGCAATATCGGACTCGCCGCAGGCTGCTCGCCCTGCCCCGTGGATCAATTCAAACAGGGGGATTTCTACGATGTGGTCGGCAACGTCTGGCAATGGACCGCGACGCCCATCTATCCCTTTCCCGGTTTCGAGGTGCATCCGGTTTATGATGACTTCACGGTGCCCACCTTCGACCAGCAGCACAATATCATCAAGGGTGGCTCATTCATCAGCCTCGGCAACGAAATGCAGCGAGAGGCCCGCTACGCCTTCCGCCGCCATTTCTTTCAGCACGCGGGATTCCGTTATGTGGCCTCGCCCAATGCGCTGCCCGAGGTACCGGTCTATGAGAGTGATGCCCTGGTCTCTCAATACGCGGAGCTTCACTATGGGCGCGAATACTATGGGGTGGCCAATTTTGCGGCAGAGGTCGTAGAGATCGCGGTGGAGGCTATGGCCGGCAGGCCTTTGCGTCGCGCTCTGGACATTGGTTGTGCCGTAGGCCGCGGTAGTTTTGAACTGGCAAGGCATTGCCCCGAGGTCACCGGCCTCGACTTTTCGGCACGCTTCATCAGCGTAGGCGTGCAACTGCGCGAGCGCGGGCACTTCTCCTACACGCTGACCGAAGAGGGTGAACTGCAAAGCTATCAAATGGCAGATCTCGCTGCCCTGGGTCTGACCGGGACGGCGGACCGGGTCCACTTCTTCCAGGCCGACGCCTGCAATCTAAAGCCCCTGTACCGGGACTATGATCTGGTAGTGGCAGCCAACCTCATTGACCGCCTGCACCATCCCCGCAAATTTCTGGAGGACATCGCCGACCGCATCCTTCCCGGCGGTTTACTGGTCATCACTTCACCCTATACCTGGCTGGAAGAATATACTGCGCGGTCGGAGTGGCTCGGCGGTTTCAAACGAGATGGGGAGAATCTGAGTACCTTCGACGCCCTGCGTGAAATCTTGTCCGGATCGTTCCGTCTGTGCGACGACAGCCCGCGGGACCTGCCCTTCGTCATCCGCGAAACGGCGCGCAAATATCAGCATAGTATCGCGCAGGTGACCATCTGGGAGCGCTCATGAGCGCGAAACGGGGCAGCGTCGATTTCGACCGGGTCATTTCTCGACGCAGAACCGGATCCCTCAAATGGGATGGTGCTGCAGAGCGGTTTGGCGCTGAAGTGCTGCCCATGTGGGTGGCGGACATGGATTTCGCCGCACCCGACGCGGTCATTGCCGATTTGCAGGAACGTCTGAATCACCCCGTTTTCGGTTATCCTGGCAATGAAGGAACCATGTTGCAGGCCGCCGCCGACTGGCTGGCCAGGCGCCATGACTGGCGGCCGGAAAGCGACGCGGTCGCCTGTATCAGCGGGGTCGTTCCCGCCCTTTACGCTGCCGTACGCGCCTTCACCCGGCCGGGCGAGGCGATCATCGTCATGCCTCCCATTTATCCGCCGTTCATGACCGCGGTGGAGGACAACGGGCGGGAATTGCTGCTGGCCCCGCTGATCGCGGATGACACCGGCCATTACCGCATGAATTGGGATGCCCTGGAAACTACTGTCCGGCAGGCGAAGCTGCTGCTCCTCTGCTCGCCCCACAATCCGGTGGGGCGAGTCTGGACACCGGAGGAACTGCAACGACTGGGCACACTCTGCGCCGATGCCGGCTGCGTGGTGGTCAGCGATGAAATCCATGCCGACCTCAGTCAGCATCCGCACTGCCCTTTCCCCAGCCGCTTCCCGCGCGCGATCCTCCTGACCTCTGCCGGCAAGAGCTTCAATCTCGCGGGACTGGGTGGCGGGGTTGGCGTCATTCCCGACGCTGGACTACGTCGTACCTTTCTGACCGAAGTCCGGCGCAGCCAGATTCAGCACACCAACCTCTTCGCCCTGACCGCCATGACCAGCGCCTGGCGATACGGTGCGGAGTGGCAGGCCGCATTGCGCGGTTATCTCGCGGACAACGCCCGTTTCATCAGCGAATACCTGATGCGGGAGCTACCCGAAGTCAGCTACCGGCAACCGGAGTTCGGGTACCTCGCCTGGCTGGATGTGCATCATTATGGCAACGATGAGTCGCTTGCACGGCACCTGTTGCAGGCAGGTCTCGGCCTCAATCCCGGACCCAGTTTCGGACCGGGTGGCGAGGGTTTCGTGCGACTGAACTTTGCCACCCCCCGAAGCATGCTGGAAGAAGGGCTGGGGCGGTTGCGACAGGCATTGCTCCGCTAGTCCGGGACGACGGTATCGGAACGTCTTGCCCTGCCCTACAATACGTTCCACCGAGCGGAGGAGACCAGAGAAAAGTGACAGAGGTGCAGGGTAACCTGAAGCAAAAGACAGTGGCCACGCTGGCAGCGGGCATTCTGCGCGGGGCGGGTTACCTGCCGCGGCGTTGGCGTGCGTCTCTCGGTGCAATGCTCGGTGATCTGGTGCGGCTCAGTATGACACGGGCGCGCAAGGTGGTGGACGCCAACCTCGCCATTGCTTTCCCCATGATGCGTCTGGCCCAGGGGCATACTCTGCGGCGCGCGCATTTCCGGGCATTGGGCCAGGCGGCCCTGGAATTGGGACCACTGTGGTACTGGCCCTTGCCCCGCGCCCTCGGCCTGATCCGCGAAGTGCGTGGGGACGATCTGGTGGACGCCGCTTTAGCCAAAGGACATGGGGTGATTCTCTTCACCGCGCACCTCGGGGCCTGGGAAGCCGCGGTGCTCTACATCGGGCAACGCTGGCCGGTAACCGTACTCTACATGGAAACCCGCAATCCGGCTGTCAACGCACGCATTGTGGCTGGCCGCGGGCGCAGTGGTGCGCAGTTGGTCCCCAAGGAGGGAGGTATCCGCCCCCTGCTCCACGCGCTGCAGCAAGGAAAAGTCATCGGCATTCTTCCGGATCAGAACGTCGATCCGCGCGAAGGGGATTATGCCCCGTTCTTTGGCCGTCCTGCCTGCACCACACCTTTGCTGGGCCGGCTGGCGGCGCGGCGCGGAAGCCCAGTGTTCGGACTCTTCGCCTATCGGCTACCGTACGGTGAGGGTTTTCGTATCGAGATTGTGCCCATGCCGGAATCCTTCCCGAGCGGGGATGCCAAAGCCGATGCCACGGCGATGAATGCGGCACTGGAGACTGCCATCCGTAAAGCCCCTGAACAGTACTGGTGGGTTCACCGTCGTTTCAAGGATCAGCCGGAAGGCTGGGACCATCCCTATTAAAGCGCTTACGGAACGAGATGATCCAGCAGGGAAAAAGTACGCCCCAGCGCGCCACGCTGCTGCTGCAGAAACGCCAGGGCCCGATCGCCCATCTCTGTCGCTGACTCCTGGGTAGTCAACCACGCCCCCAACCGCGCGACCAGGGCCTCGACATCCACCACCTGAACCGCAGCGTTGGCCGCCAGCAAATCCTGGGTGATGCCCTTAAAATTATCCATATACGGGCCGAAGGTAACCGGGCGGGCCAGTGCTGCAGCTTCCAGGGGATTATGCCCCCCCGCCGGCACAAAACTGCCACCGATGGTCACCACATCTGCCGCCGCGTAGAAGTCCATCACCTCACCCAGTGTATCTATCAGAAAAACCGCGCGCCCCCCCACGTCCTCAGCACGCGAGCGCGCGGCAAAGGACACCCCCTTTGCCTGCATGCGTGCCATCACTTCCAGTCGCCGCGAGGGATGGCGGGGAATCAGCACCAGCAGCAGGTCCGGCCATTGGCGCTGCAACGCTTCCAGCGCCGCCAGCGCCATCTGCTCCTCACCGGCATGCGTAGAAGCGAATACCCAGACCCGCCGCCCACCGAAGCGCTGCTGCCACTGGCGCCCCCGCTCCCGCGCGGCGACGGGTTCCGGCAGGTCATATTTGATATTACCGGTCACCACCACATGCTCTGCCCCCAGGCGGCGAAAAGCCGCCGCATCCTCCGAACTCTGGGCCGCAATGGCGCTCATACTGGCCAATGCGGGGGCAAAGAGCGTCCGGAAACGGGCGTAACCCCGAAGCGAGCGCTGCGAGAGTCGGGCATTGGCCAGCATCAGGGGCACGCCCTCGCGGCTGGCCGAATGGCAGAGATTGGGCCAGATCTCCGTTTCCATGATAATCCCCAGGCGCGGTCGCTGGCGGCGCAAAAAGCGCGTGACCGCCGCGGACAGGTCATAAGGCAGGTAAGACCGCAGCACTTCCGTACCCAAGCGCTGACTGACTACAGCGGCTCCCGTCGGCGTGGTGCTGGTCATCAGAATGGGCACCTCCGGATAACGTGCCTGCAAAGCCCGCACCAGGGGAATCGCCGCGATGGTCTCCCCCACACTCACCGCATGAATCCAGATAGGCCGATCCGAACGGCGCGGCCCCCAGCCGAAACGCTCCCACCAGCGCTCGCGGTAGGCAGGTTGTCGCCAGGCCCGCCAGAGGGCAAAGCCCAGAACAACAGGGCTGAGCAGCCAGAGCAGAAAGGCGTAGAGGCGGCGGCTCATCATTCGCGGCGCAAAATTCGGTCGGTCAGCCAATCCAGACGATACCAGGGCCGAAAGCTTTTCAGGACGAGCTCGCGGTCATACCCGTCCTGTATCCAGTCACGCAGGGTCAGGCCGGGCTGGCGGGCGGCAGCATCGTGGTAACTGATGAAAAACCAGTCGAGAATGCCGGTATTGGCATGCCGGATATGACCGAAAGGCCACAAACGCAGTTGCCGTCGCGCCTCGCTGAGGGGTGTCCCCAGCACCAGATGCAGATACAGTACGCTGATGAAACCGGCCCGATCCGCGCCGGATTTGCAGTGCAGCAAAAAAGGTTGGGGTAATTGATCCAGCACCTCTATGCCCGCCAACAACTTGTCGCGTTCCGGCAGATCCCGGGAGCCGAAGCCGTGCAGGGTCAAATGCGTCATACCCAGGGCATCACAAGTCTCCTGCTCCAGACGACAATGGGGTTCGTGGGGTGCCGGAGCACGCAGGTTCAATACCGTGCAGAGACCATGTTTTTGCTGCCAGCGCCGTAACTGGACGGGTGACGGCTGGGCCGAGCGAAACACCCCTGGCGCAATCTCGTGAAAGTTCGCATAAAACAGTTCGCGGAAAATGCCGTGATCCGTCCAGAACTGGTGCCGCCGGTAGCGGCGGCGCTCATCCGGCGGGAGCACCAGGGGGTGTTTCATGATCGGTGCTCCAGCAAAGGGGATAAGGCCATCCAGACCTGCTCCGGGCGTAACGCCTGCTGGCAGAGTATCAGGCCATTTTTCGCTTCCGGCAACGGGCATCGGGATTTACCGCAAGGCGAGCAAGGCTCGGGACTTTGCAGGCTGGTCTGACGGTTCTCCGCCGCAGAAAACCGCCCCCTGGCCGTCGGTCCGTACAAAGTAACCCCCGCCAACCCCAAGGCACGGGCCAGATAAGAAAGGCCTGTATCCATACCGATATAGGCATCAGCCCGCACGATCAAAGCGGCGAGGTCCAGCAAGGTAAGAGCGGGCAGCGCCAGCACATTGGCCGCCTGTGTCGCGATCCGCTGCGCCCGCGCTGCCTCCCGCGCATTGCCGGCGGGCAGCAACAAACGCAATCCCGCCTGCCGCAACCGGGCGGCCAATGCCCGCCAGTGGTCTTCCTGCCACTCCTTGTTTTCCCGCGAGGTCCCGTGAAAACCCAGCACAAAGGGTTGCTGCACCAATTCACCCCAACGCTGCGCCAGCGTATCTTTACGCAGGCACCCGGCGGCCCCCTGCAAACCATAATCTGGCGGCGTTTCCGGTAAGGAGTAATCCAAAGCCTGCGCGAACAGTTGGCGATTCCGGCTTATGGCGGGCTGTCCCCAGGCCACGCGGAACCGGCGATGATAAAGCCGGGTGGCACCCGGTTCGCGGGCACTGGCGGCATCCAGACCCCACAGTGGCGCACCACCCAGACGGCCCAGCAAGGCGCTTTTGTAGAGGCCCTGGGCGTCGAGAATGTGCTCGTAATGCTCGCCCTGTAGACTCCGGCGTAAGTCCCGCAGCGCAGCCGCCAAGCCTCGCCACCGTTCTTTATGAACGCGCAGAGAGAAGGGAATCACCCGTGTGACCCCGGGATGCAGCTGGGCGATGGGCGCGAATGCGGGCTCAATCAACCAGTGTAAGCATAGGTCCGGACGGGCCTGCCACATATCCGTCACCGCTGGCAGGGTATGCAGCACGTCGCCCATGGAACTCAGGCGCAGCAACAGAATCTTCATTGCTGACGTGGATCCCTGAGTTCCAGCGCCATGGCGTATTTCATGAAAGCGCCCAGCGCCGTGGTCCAGGCAATGGCGGCACCTTCCACACCATCGAGAAATCCCAGACGCCAGAAATAGCCGCGCCCAAAAGCCGCCAGCGCGTGGGTCATGGGCATGTAAGCATGGAGCACTTTGCCGCGCTGGTGGACCTGCTGGGCATTGAGCGCAGCGTAGCGGCGCAGTTTATCCAGCATATCCGCATAGCTCGGGAAAGAATGATGGTCCAGGATATATCCTGGCATACGTCGCGTCTCCCCCTGACCATACCAGCTTTCATGCACCGTATCCTCGGGACGATAATGCCCATAGCGCCGGTTAAAAAGCCTCACCACATAATCCCGGCCCCAGTCTCCGTGGCGTATGGCCTTGCCGTGAAGGAAATTATAACGCCTTAGCGCATAAGCAACATGAGAGTCGCTACTCCGCACCACATCCACAATGGCAGAACGCGCCTGATCGCGCAAAATTTCATCCGCATCCAGCATCAGTATCCAGTCATTTGCTGCCGACTCCACGGCAAACTGCCGTTGCGCACCAAAACCGTGCCAGGGCCTTTGAATGATCGTTACACCCATTTCCGTAGCGATGGTCAGCGTATCATCCGTGGAACCACTATCGACCAGAATAATTTCTGCACCCAACGGCACCACGCTGGCCAGTGATGCACGCAGCATACGCCCAGCATCTCTGGCAATATAAATAACGGATAGAGCGCTAGCAGCCACGGCCACGTAATCTCCAAAATAGGTGCTCGTTTATTGACTGCACTTCCCCGGCAGGCCCCAATGTGTTGGCCGGAACAGAAGATGCCACATCAGTATTCCTCCGTAGGTCAAACAACGTTTACGCTGACGAGGAAGAAGCCCGAGAGTAAGCACCATTGCTATTCCATTGGCAAGAAAGTCTATTGCCGCTTTTACTGGCATCCACAAAGATAACGCCACCCAGGGAATGCCGCCCTCCACCTTACGTGCATAGAGCAACCGTGAGCGCTGAAATTCAATACGCGACCCTACCTGAAATTTCCTGGCGGTGCCACCGAGCGCGTGCTCCACCCTGGCGTCTGGACAGAACACCACGTCAAATCCAAGGCGATGAGCACGTGCGCACCATTCCGTTTCTTCCAGGTAAAAGAAAAAATCTTCGTCCAACAAGCCCAATCGAGGCAAGAAAGAACGGCGAACCGTCATAGCTGCCCCGATCAGGCTGGGAACATTTACCGATTGACGCTCCCCAGATAAACGGCCGCCGAAGTATTTTGGCGCCATCCTTTTGAGCAGCGCCCTTGGGAATATTTCATGCCAGAATCGTGGCAATGCCGCCACTACATTTTGTGTACGTCCGACCGGGTCGACCAGGCGGGCCCCCACAAGGGCCGCTTGAGGCCATGCCAGAAAACAGCGGGTCACCGCCTCCAACGTACCCGATAATAATTGCGCGTCATTATTCAGCACCATGACAAAATCACGATCAGCGACCGCCAGCCCCTGGTTGACCGCACGGGCGAAACCTGCGTTACAATTATTAGCCACTATTTTGGCGTCGGGGAACCGTTGCGAAATCATCTCCACCGACCCGTCATCGCTACCATTATCGATGACGATACAATGCTGCGCCAACACACCTTCCGCGAGACAGGAAGAAATTGCGTCAAGTGTTTTTGATGCACCATTATAGTTAATAATAACAACGCAAAATTCCATAGTCACGGTTATGCGACCCCCGTATATTGCATGGGTAACCCCCTGCACAGAGCCAGCCTCAATGCATCTTCGCAATCCAAATTTATGATCTTACAAAGCATCATCCGCCAGAACATCGCTGGAACGCGCCACGCAAGCCATTCTGGATAAAAGGGATCGGTAAAGCAGCCAGTATCGCCAGCGAGAACACATTCGCATACCCCCAAATCAAGGTGTCGGAAAAACTACCAGCTATAAATATTGCCATATAAACTAAAACAAACCAGCCTTCGGGAGTCGCTCTCAGTCGCCATGCCGGAGCGGTTACGGCCCACAAGAACCACACCAGGAGCAACAGACCGGGAATGCCAAGCATGGCCAGCTCCAGGAGATAGCTGTTTTGAGGCTGGCTCATGATCAACGGAGATGACAGATCAGGTAAAATATGATTTTTCTGCAATTGTGCCATCTCGCTTGCGTAGTTGCCTGTACCAACCCCTAGGATGGGGTGCTGGAGGCCCATGTGCAGTGCGCCCTCGGCCATCAAAACACGCAGTCCCCAACTGGTATCGTAATCACCCTTGCTGATGACTTGTAAGTTTTGCAATCCTTCTTGCACTCGATGCTGAACTATGGGAGACATTCCCATCCCGATTATTGTCAGCGCGACACCCCCCAATGCCCAATAACGCCACTGCCCCCTGAATAACACCCATACCGCCAGCGGCGTGAGGATAACGAAAAGCAACTGACCAGTGCGTCCGGCGCCCATGCCCAATTGCAGCAGGAAGGCCACCGCTAGAATTGCGTTTGCCCACCTCGGCAACAAAACCTTATCCCGTATATCGTAGGCTATCCATAGCAATGCCATGGTCAGCGTCATGCCGAGAAAAATATGATTGGCGTAACCGACAGGGCCAAGCCTCGGAATCAATGGATTCCATATCCATATTCCAAGCCACTGACATAAGCCGACTATCCAGTTCAATAGCAATCCCGCCAGAAATAAACCCGGAATCATCCGGAATCTGCTTCTGTTCCAAGGCAGTGTTGTTCCGGCATATGCAAAAAAGAAATACCCGAGTCGGCTTATGGCTATCCAGGCGTCGTGAGGGTTTGCTCCGCTCCAAATGGTGCCCAGCAACGTCCATAATATTAACAGGGTCAGCGGCACGAACCATGGGCGCGTCAGGATCTCCCGTGAGTTCTTCCAGTACCCGCTCATGATATATAGCAGTACAAAAACACCGCCACTAATGCCCGCTGCCGCAGTGCTTAAGGGAAAGAAAAAAATCGGCAAACAAAAAAACAGGAACGCGGTTTTTTGTAAAAGTGCTTTCATAAGTGTGGCGTCAGCGCAGTTTATATCCAAATATAGGCACCCCATGTTATGTGGTCACTCGCAAATGGAAAAACATCATTCTATTTTCTTGTTTATTCTTTACGTTTTTGTGAATCATTCATGGTTTTTGTCCTTTTGGCCGCAAACCGGACCGCGACATAGCAGCCACGCCCCCTGATACCGTGACACAACGGCATAGCCCGGCGGCACCTCCCCAGGGTAGCTGATGACGAATCCGTTGGCCAAATTTGATGGCGGCGTTACCAGTGGAGGATGCGGTCTTATCGCCAAGTCAATGTCTGCCGTCACGCCGATACCTACCCATGCCGCGTTCGTAACATAGAGAGGTGCCCCACGAGTTTGCATGAGCACATCCCGCGCTATGGCGCCGATATGCGGGCGGAACCGATCGGTATACGCAGGAAAGGCCCACAAAGCAAAAAAATACTTGAGAAGAATGGCTGCCATCATCCATTTTACGGCCAAACGCCGGGTCTTTTCGGCATCAACGACCCACCCCGCCAACGCCAGTGTCACGATTCCGTAGAGCGGCATCAGGTAACGGATCCCACTTTGCGGCGACAGCCAATAGGGCAGGTAATTCACTCCCGCTATCCATAGAGCCGTCCGCACCTGCGGATCGTTCATACGGGAAATCGGATAACGGCGCAACATGGCATATAACACGACACCGCCGATCGGAAGCAACTGCCCGAAGGTCTGCGCAGGGAAGACAAAAAACTGATGCAGGTAATCCAGCAATCCCTGCCCCTGCAATTTGCCGATGATGTCGTCGAACATTCCGTGGGCCATGGTGCCGCCGGCAGGGGCCGTGGCATACCAAAGGACGGGAATCACCAATGCCAGAAGATGTATGCCCCAGGAAGGCCACGAAAACAAAAAACGCCAGCCACGGGTTTGGTAGACCACCACCAATACCGCCACCCCGTAAAATACATAGGCGGTCAGGGCCTTGGTAAGAAACGCACAAGACAACGCCAGTACGGCAATGGCGAAGAAACCAACACGCCGCTCTATCACCGCAAGCCACCCAAGAAGCATGGCCGCCAAGCAGAAAAAGGCGAACAACGGGTCACTATACGCCAGCCAGCCATCGTAAAAGAGCACGTCCCCCAACGTGATATATACCAAGGCAGCGAAAGCAGCCAGTCTCCTTTCCTTCCAGACTCTTCCGGCGAACCATCCCACGAGCAGCCCGGAACCCACCGTCGCCAAAGCCGCGATCAACCGTGCCGCAACCAGCATGTGAGACCAGCCAATCCACATGGACACAATGGTGATGAGCCAATTGTCCAAGGGCGGGCGCCAATAATCCTGTCCATACATGACTGGGGTGAGCATATGGCCGTGATACCACATTTCATAGGACATGAGCGGATAAACCGCTTCTTCACCGGTATACTGGACGTTATTGAAGGTAAAGACGAAGCTAGCCGCGGCGAGTGCAAAAAGCAGCCAGTAGTTTCTGGTGTTCGTTGTGGTCATTCGATCCGGTACCCCAGGGTGGCAAGCACGTGTAAAACCCGAGTCGCCGGAGACCCCCTATCGGCTGGACGTGGCATCAGCGCAGCATTCAACCGGCCTGAGCGGCCACAGGCAGATCGACGTCGGCATAGACCTGTCCAGCCACATACCCTTTGACAGACAACGGCGGCAACATCGTTACCTGCATAAACTTTCCTCCCGCCGCAGCGAACAGAATATACCCATCATAAGGTGCGGAAGCATCTGTGTCATCGCGCCAGGCTGGCCAGAAAATCGCGGGCGATGATGCCGGCGTCAAAATGCCGTGCATATTCCGGCCCCGCGGCACCGAACTCCGCGCACAAATGCCGATCCGCCGCAAAACGGAGAATAGCGTCCCGCCAACCTGCCATGTTTCCGGCAGGCAATAACAAGCCACTCCGATCCGCCGCAAAGCTCTCCGGGATACCTCCCATGGCCGCACCCAGCACCGGCGTCGCGCAGGCCTGTGCCTCCAGACAGACACGTCCAAAGGTATCGGGCTCGATGGAGGGCAGGGCGAGGATATCCATGACACTGTACCAGGGCGTTGCCGGATCTTGCCAGCCCAGCAGATGATGCCAGGGCTTATCCTCCAGACGCACGCGCAACTCCGCTTCATGGGCGCCGCCGCCCAGCCACATGCCATGCACCCGTGCATCTGTGGCATGCGCGGCGTCGATGGCGTCGGCAAGCATGAACACACCCTTGCCCCGGTGCCAGGCGCCGACAAAGCCCACGAGAAAATCCTCATCCGCCGATCCCAAGGCGGCGCGCTGCCGCGTTCGCGCCGTGAAATCACGCCCAAAATCTACCAGGCGCAGGGGATTCGCCAACACTTCGGCACGTTCTGCGGGCACACCCTGCAGGATCAGGCGCTCCCGCAGATAGGCGGAAATCGCGAACAAGCGCAGAGGCCAGCGCGAGAGCAGCCAGCGGGTACTGGGCTTGAGTCGCAGGTCCATGTGCCGAAAGAGTGCAAGGCGCCGCCCCGCACTGCGGCTGATCAGTGCCAGCGGCCAGTATTCCTTGCTGAAGCTGCCGATAACCCAGTCCGGCTGCACTATGCGGATAGCCCGACGCAAGGCACGGATGCCGCCGGGATCGGCGCTGTTGCGGAAGACCCCGAAATGCCGGGTCACCGGCGCAGTCTCCAGCGCCTGCGCGATCCGTCCTTGCGGATGGACCAGACAATGCACCTCCGCCCCCTGCTCGGCCAAGGCACGACTCAGGGTGATCATGTGCGTCTCCGTACCGCCACCTCCGGGGTTGGTGCCCACCCAGAGCAGACGACGCGGAACTGCGATCAATGGTGGTCCTCATGCGTGGTCAGCAATTGCAGGGGAAACACATGGGGCGCATGGTGTCCGCCGACCATCACCCGTGGCAAGTCGAAGAGATCCCCACCGGGCAGGGCGCGACCCCGCCGTACGGTCACCGCGGCGGCAAAGCCGGCGCGCCGGGCCGCCTCCCGCTCGCGCCGCCCCGCCGCACCATAGGGATAACAGAACTGGGTCACCGGCACCGTCAACCTCTCTTCCAGTTCGCGCCGGGAACCCGCCACCTCGTCGTCCAGCTCGGCTTCATCCAGCTCCGACAGGCGCGGATGATGACGGCTGTGCGCCCCGACCTCCATCCCGGCATCCCGCCAGCGGCATAATTCATTCAGGTTCATCAGTGGCTTATGTGCACCAAGCAGCTGCGCATCCCAGTGATTGTCGGCACCGATGGCAGCACTCACCACATAGCAGGTGGCGGTATAACCGTAGTGCAGCAACACCGGCAACGCACACTCGAGGTTGTCCCGATAACCGTCGTCCAGAGTAATCACCGCCACCTTGCCCTCCCGTTCACCCCGCAGATAGGGCAGCGCCGCAGACATGGACAAACCGCGGTAACCCAACCAGTGCAGCAGCGCCATCTGCCGCGCGAAGCGCCGGGGCGAAACATAGAGGCCGCGCAGCCTGACCCCTTTCGGTGCCACCGCTATGTTGTGGTACATCAGAATGGGAACCGGCTTCACGCGGGCGGATCGAGATGTACGGTATGGCGGACCACATAAGTCTTTTTATCCTGAGACTCATGGTAGACGCGCACCAGCATCTCGCCGAGGATGCCGGTATTGAGGAATTGCAGCCCGGCGAGGAAAAACAGCACGCCGGCAATCAACATGGGGCGCCCGGACAGCGCTGCTCCATAGCCAAACTTGTCAATAAAGAGATACAGCAGCATGGCCGAACCGCTGCTCAGGAGGATCAACCCGATCACCCCGAAGAAATGCATGGGTCGCTGGCTGTAGCCCAGAAAAAATTTGACGAAGAGCAGATCCACCAGTACCCGGAAGGTACGGGTGATGCCATATTTGCTGTACCCCGCCCGGCGCGGATGGTGCCGTACCGGCACCTCGACAATGCGATCCGTGTAAGTCAGGGTGGAAAGCCAGGCCGGAATAAAGCGATGCATTTCGCCATACAGGCGTACTCCCCGGATCACCGAGGCCCGGTAGGCTTTGAGGGTGCAGCCGTAATCGTGCAGATAAACCCCCGTGAGGTGGCGGATCAGATGATTGGCAATCCGCGACGGCATCCTGCGCAACAACAGACCGTCCTGCCGGTTTTTCCGCCAGCCGGCCACCACGTCCAGATTCTCCTCCAGCAGGCGCCGGGCCAGAGGCAGGATATCTTCCGGATCATTTTGTAGATCCGCATCCAGGGTCACAATCACCTCCCCCAAGGCGGCATCGATCCCCGCCTGCATCGCCGCCGTCTGCCCAAAATTCCGTTGCAGGTGGATGATTTTGAAACTCGCGCCGCGCGCCTCCGCCTCCCGGTCCAGCGCGGCGGCACTCCCGTCCCGGCTGCCGTCATCGACAATGATCACTTCGGCGTCGGCGTCCCCCAGGGCGTTGCTGAGGGCCGCACAAAGCGGCGAGATATTGTCGATCTCGTTGTAGAGCGGGATCACGACGGAAACCAGGGCCATTTATCGGTCCCAGTAACGGAGCAAAGCGCGGGTAGCAGCCGCAGGATCCTGCGCTTCGAGAATGCCAGAGAGCACCGCCACACCCCGTGCACCTGCCGCCAGCGCCTCCGGCACCCGTGCTGCCGTCATTCCGCCGAGCGCGATGAGGGGTAGAGAGGACTCAGCGGCCATCGCCGCGAAAACCCCAGGTCCCAGCGCCTCCGTACCCAGATGGCTGGAAGTGGGGAAAATCGGCGAGAGAAAGGCATAACGCGCACCCAGACGCGCCGCCTGTTGCAAGCCCGCAGCGTCATGACAGGATACCCCGAATGTCTCATCGGGTTTTACGCCCGCGTCTGACTGCGCCTGGGTTAGATGACGACCGGTCCTTGGCCAGCCGGGCAGGGGGTCGGGATGATTGAGGTAGACCTGCACGCCCCCCGCCAACGCCCCGGTGCACAGTGCCGCCAGCACGTCAGCGCTGGAGCTGTCAGGCACCACTTTGCAGCGCAACACCAGCCAGCGCAATCCGGCATCAACGGCCGCCTCCAGCGCGCGCCGGAAATCAGGCAGGGGCAACCTGCCCGGATCCGCAATCAGGCAGAGGGGCGGCTGGGGAAGGGACTCCGCCAACACGTCCGCAGTCAGACGGAGGTTCGCGGGGAGACACTCCAGCGCTGGGATCTCCCAGGGAAAAAGCCAGCGTACTTCCTGTCCCTCGCGGCCATGGGCCGTGCCCGTCCAGTGCCGCACCCGGTAGAAATGCAGGCGCACCGTCCGTTCCGGATAGGTATATTCCAGCACCCGGAAGGGTTCCGGCGCGGTTACCGTAACCCCCAACTCTTCCCAGAGCTCCCGGACCAGCGCCTGTTCCGGAGTTTCACCCGGATCGACCTTGCCGCCGGGGAACTCCCAGAACCCCGGCCAGGGCTTGCCCTCCGGGCGCAGTGCAACCAGCAGGCGCCCGAAGGCGTCTTCAATGATTCCGGTTGCGACGGGAACGGTGGGCATCAGCTACGGTAATCGGCGTTGATACGTACATAGTCATAGGACAAGTCGCAGGTCCAGACCTGCGCTTCGGCAGCCCCCCTGCCCAGATCAACCCGCACCGGGATTTCCGCCTGAGCCATTACCGCCTGTCCCGCCGCCTCGCTGTAACCGGGGTCGCGGGCGCCATTCCGCACAATGCGCGTATCGCCCAGCCAGACCTGCACACCCGCCACATCCAGGTCGTCGACGCCGGCTGAACCAATGGCCGCCAGCAAGCGCCCCCAGTTCGGGTCAGAGGCAAAGAACGCCGTCTTGATCAAGGGGCTATGGGCCATGCGGTAAGCCACCCGCAAGCACTCCGCCTCATCACCCCCGCCCGAAATACGGATTGGAATGAACTTGGTCGCCCCCTCTCCGTCGCGCACGACCGCCTGTGCCAGCCATTGTGCGACGAGCGTGATGGTGTCTCTCAGTTTCCCGTAGCGGGGATCTGTCGCCTTCGTGATGGGCGGCAACGCCGCCCGTCCCGTCGCCATCAGGACGCAGGCATCGTTGGTGGAGGTATCGCCGTCCACGGTGATGCGGTTGAAGGACTGCGCCATGGCCTCCTGCAGGCACTGCCGCAAGGCCGCCCCATGCAGCGGGGCATCGGTGGCGATGTAGGCCAGCATCGTGGCCATATCGGGGCGGATCATCCCCGACCCTTTGGCCATGCCGGTCACCGTGATCATAATGCCGTCCATCTCGATCTGCCGGGAACAGCACTTGGCGATGGTGTCGGTGGTCATGATCGCCGCCGCAGCAGCCTTCCATTGGTCCTCGGCGAGTCCGACAACGCAGGCCGGCAGGACTGCGGCGATTTTTTCCGCCAGCGCCACAGGCTCACCGATCACCCCGGTGGAGAAGGGCAGCACCGCTCCGGGCGCACAGCCCAACTGCTCGGCCACTTCCCGGCAACTCGCCTCCGCTGCCTGCAAACCAGTCACACCCGTACCGGCATTGGCATTGCCCGTATTGATCACCAGTGCCCGCACACCGGGCCCTTCCGCCAGATGATGCCGCGCCACTAGTACGGGCGCGGCGCAAAAGCGGTTGCGGGTAAAAACGGCCGCCACCTGGGACCCCTCGGCGAGATGAATCAGGGTCAGATCACGACGACCCACATAACGAATACCCGCCTCCGCCACGCTCAGGCGAACCCCCGCTACGGGCAGGATATTCCGGGGAGGATCAAGACCGACGGCCATACGCTTTCCTTATTGCAGGCGCCCGTGACAATGCTTGTACTTTTTGCCGGAACCGCAAGGGCACGGCTGATTCCGGCCCACCTTGTCGTCACTGATCGCGGGGCTGTGACCGGCCTCCTGTTCACCAGTGACACCCAGCCCCGTCAGTGCAAGACCGGCATCCTCGACAAGCGGTGCCGCCGCCAATGCAAAATCCGGATGGGAAAACTGCAAATGCCGAGGCTGGGCGGCGCGGGCGATGGCGTCCCAATCCAGCGGCTCTGCCGGAGCCGGACTCACATGCAAGCGCGAGAGGGTGCTGACCACTTCTTCGCGCAACTGATCGAGCATGGCGTTGAACATGATCAGAGACTCCCGCTTGTACTCCTGTTTGGGATTCTTCTGAGCATATCCACGCAGGTGAATGCCTTCGCGGAGATGGTCCATGCTCGCCAGATGGTCCTTCCACTGGCTGTCCAGGACCTGCAGCAGGATGGACTTTTCGAAGTGACGGGCCATCTCGCTGCCCATGAGAGACTCTTTGGTCGCGTAAGCGGATAACACCATCTCCATGATCCGCTCACGTAGCGCCGCGTGAGTGAGGCCCTTATCCTGCTCCAGCCATTGCCCGACCGGGACCTGCAGGCCAAAAATCCGCTCCAGGGCCGCTTCCAGGCCTGGCAGATCCCAGCGCTCTTCCATAACGCCTTCAGGCGCCGTGGCGGCCAGCACTGCGTCCAGAACATCGTCGCGCAACGCCCTGATTTCCGCACCGACGTCATCGGCATCCATGAAGGCGTTGCGCTGCTGATAGATGATCCGGCGCTGCTCATTGGCCACGTCGTCGTATTCCAGCAATTGTTTGCGGATATCGAAGTTGCGGCTTTCCACTTTGCGCTGGGCATTCTCGATGGACTTGGTCACCCAGGGATGCTCGATCGCCTCCCCCTCCTTCATGCCCAGCTTCTGCATCAGGCCGCTCAGTCGGTCGCTGCCGAAAATGCGCATCAGGGGGTCATCCAGGGAAAGGTAGAAACGGGTGGTGCCGGGGTCGCCCTGGCGGCCGGACCGCCCGCGCAACTGGTTGTCTATCCGCCGCGATTCATGACGTTCGGTACCGATGATATGTAATCCGCCCGCCGCTATCGCCGCGTCATGCAGCCCCTGCCAACCGCTCTTGACGGACTCGATCCGCCGGGTTTTTTCATCCTCTTCCAGATCCGGATTGGCCAGCACCATATCCACCTGATGGCCGACATTGCCGCCCAGCACGATGTCGGTACCCCGTCCTGCCATGTTGGTGGCGATGGTCACCGCCCCCGGCGTGCCCGCCTGGGCAATGATTTCCGCCTCGCGCTGATGCTGTTTGGCATTCAGCACTTCATGGGAAACTCGCGCATGCTTGAGCAGATGAGACAGAAACTCGTTGTGTTCGATAGAGGTGGTGCCCACCAGTACCGGCTGCCCACGCCGTTGACAGTCGCGGATATCTTCCACTATCGCTTTCCACTTTTCCTGACCGGTCCGGTAGATGAGATCGGCGAAATCCGTCCGACTCACCGGCCTGTGAGTCGGTATGATCACCACTTCCAGGCCGTAAATCTGATTCAGTTCAAATGCTTCTGTGTCCGCAGTCCCGGTCATGCCCGACAGTTTTTCGTACATGCGGAAATAATTCTGAAAGGTGATGGAGGCCAGGGTCTGGTTCTCATTCTGCACCGCTACCCCTTCCTTGGCTTCCACCGCCTGATGCAGGCCATCAGACCAGCGCCGCCCGGACATCATACGTCCGGTGAATTCGTCGACGATACAGACCTCTCCGTCGCGAACGATATAATCCGTCTCCCGCCGGTAGATCACATGGGCCCGCAACGCCTGGTTGAGGTGATGGACCAGGGTGACGTTGGCCAGATCGTAGAGGTCGCCGTCAACCAGCAGGCCGCTTTCCGCCATCAGGCGTTCCGCCTTTTCGATCCCCTCCTCCGTAAGCAGGACCTGCCGGGCCTTTTCATCGACCGTGTAGTCCTCATCGACGACAAAACTCCCGACGAGTTTGTCCACCCGGTAGTAAAGGTCGGTATTTTCTTCAGTGGGACCACTGATGATGAGCGGGGTACGCGCCTCGTCGATCAGGATGGAATCCACCTCGTCGATGATGGCGTAGTGCAGGCCACGCTGTACCCGATCGGCCGGAGAAAACGCCATGTTGTCCCGCAGATAATCGAAACCGAACTCGTTATTGGTGCCGTAGGTGATGTCGGCCGCATAGGCGGCGCGGCGCTCCTCACTGGACAGGTCCGAGATGATGGTCCCCACGCTCAGACCCAGAAAGCGGTGAATCTTGCCGACCCACTGGGCATCGCGGCTGGCCAGATAGTCATTGACCGTCACCACATGCACGCCTTTACCCTGCAGGGCGTTGAGGTAGGCCGGCAAGGTTGCAACAAGGGTCTTGCCCTCACCAGTGCGCATCTCCGCAATTTTACCCTCATGGAGCATGTAACCACCGATGATCTGCACATCGTACTGGCGCATGCCCATTACCCGCCGGCTCACCTCACGCACCACGGCGAATGCCTCGGGCAACAGGGCATCGAGCGGTTCACCCCGGGCCACCCGTTCCCGGAAGATCGCGGTCTGCGCAGCAAGGGTCGCGTCGTCCATGGCCTTGAAGCGGTCTTCCAGGGCGTTGACCTGCGCCACAATGGCACGGGCCTTCTTGATCAGTCGGTCATTGCGACTGCCGACGACATGGCGGATGATAGTTCCAAACATGATGAGTACATGAACCTAGTAAAAAATATCGAGCAGGGTAGCATGAAAGCCTATGGATGATAAACGGTGGCGCGCCTGGCGCACCATGACGCAAGGGTCTTCCGGACCCATCGCAGAGGTCTGCCGTCGCGGAGCGCTATTGCGCGAGCGTCAGGTCGACTGGAACGGATTACTCGCACTGGAAGCGCAGGACCAGACTTGGCTGGTTGACTGGTCCGGGGGGGTTCTGAGCGTACTCTGTCAGAGCCCGGTATGGATTTCCTGGCTGCGAAGAAATGAAAAAAAAATACTGAAACGATGGAATACCCGTTTCCCGGAAACGTCGGCGCGGCAAATCGTCGCCGCGGTCCGGCCCTGGTCATACCGGCCGCCGCCGCCCGCAGGAATTCAGCGGGCGCCTCAGATTTCAGCAGAGGCACCAGAAGCGCTGCGGGCCGTGACCGGGCAGGTGCCACAAGCCATCGCCGCCGCCCTGCAGCGCCTGGCCAACACCATGGACCGTCTTCAGGCGGAAGCCGTCACCAAGGTGTCGGCAAAGGAAAATGGCGCACGCCGCTCGGCGTAATCCACAAACTCCCAGGCGTCCTGACGGAGAAGCAGCGACCGCAGTAGACTGTTGTTGAGGGCGTGTCCGGCCTTGTGCCCGGAAAAATGGCCGACCAGCGGATGCCCGAGCAGATAGAGGTCGCCTATGGAATCCAGCACCTTATGGCGCACGAACTCATTGGTGTAGCGCAGCCCTTCTTCGTTGAGCACACGGTAATCGTCGACCACGATAGCGTTGTCCAGATTGCCGCCGAGGGCCAGACCCATCCGCCGCAACGCTTCGACTTCGCGCATGAAGCCGAAGGTTCGCGCACGGGCCACCTCCTTGAGGTAAGAAGTGCGGGCGAAGTCCACCGTCACCTCCTGACCGCCGTTTTTCATCACCGGATGGTCGAAATCAATGGCGAAACTTACCTTGAAGCCTTCGAATGGCTCCAGTTGTACCCAGCGGTCGCCATCTTCCGCCTTGAGCGGTTTGGTGATGCGGATGAATCGCTTCGGGGCATTCTGCTCTTCAATCCCCGCGCACTGGATGAGGAATACGAAGGGCGCGGCGCTACCGTCCATGATAGGCACTTCGGGCCCATCGAGATCCACATAGGCATTATCGATACCAAGACCCGCCAAGGCCGACATCAGGTGTTCAACGGTGCCAACCCGGATATGGCCATCACCGATATTGGTGGAAAGTCGGGTATCCACCACATGGAGCGGATCCGCTTTGATCCAGGCGCCACCTTCGATATCGCTGCGGTGAAATACGATCCCGGTATTTACAGGTGCCGGGCGCAGGCCGATGTAGACCTTCTTGCCACTGTGCAAACCGATTCCTGTACCCCAGATCATGTTTTTAAGTGTACGCTGACGCATCATAGCCTTCTTCCGCGACCTGAGGGATCGCCCTCCCACTGAATGAGTATCTCCACTTTACAACGTTTGTTGTCTCTATACAACTGACCGGCTGGTCAGGCAGTTTACAGGGGCCGGTCAGCCTTGACAATATTCCGTTGAGATTTATTGACACATACCATAGAAGCTTTTTTCCCGCCGGTCGCTGCGGTAATCACCCAAAGGCGCATCCGGTTATGTATAATTGCCGGACGCGCGATCGCTCAATGGCCGTCGCATCGTAACCAGGCTTCTCCCGATACAAGGACACAGATCATGGCGACCCCCAGCAGCAAAAAAACCCTCATGACGCTCTACTCCAGCAACGATTGTGTCTTCGCGCACCGTGTGCGTTTCGTGCTGGAAGAGAAGGCTATGGAATATCAGATCATTGACGTCGACCTCGGCAACCGGCCCGAAGACCTTGCGGAACTCAACCCCTACAACCAGGTGCCGACCCTGGTGGATCGCGATCTGGCCATTCACGAATCGGTCCTGATCATGGAGTACCTTGACGAGCGATTCCCCCATCCGCCACTGATTCCGGTAGACCCCATATCCCGTGCCAAGGTGCGCCTGGGTCTCCTGCGTTTCGACCGTGACTGGTTCGCACCGCTTTTTCAGCCCGGCTACGGTGCCGAGCAGATCAAAACTGCCAAGGAGCAGATTCGCAGCACGCTCGCCGGGCTGAACAGCATCTTCAGCCAGCAGCGTTACCTCTTTGGTGATGACCTTTCGGTACTCGACTGTGCTATCGCCCCGCTCCTGTGGCGCATGCCAGTACTGGACATCTCTCTGCCTGCCGCAGCCCGTGCCACCCAGAATTATATGGATCGCATCTTCAGCATGGAGAGCTTCAAGCGCAGCCTGACGCCTGCCGAGAAGGCCATGCGCTGATATGAATATCGATCTCGGCCAATTCCAGAGCCTGCCGGAGGGTCTCTTCGCACGCTGTGCCCGCGCTCCAGGCAGGACCATCGCCCTGCAACGACAGGGCGATGGTTTTCAGCCGATGACCGCAGCAGCCTTCGCCGGACATGTACGGGCGCGGGCACGGGGGCTTCTGCACCTGGGGGTGCGCCGGGGCGAGCGGGTCATTCTGATGGCCCCCAACTCCGTGGACTGGGCCATCATGGATTTTGCCATCCTCAGCGTCGGCGCCATTACCGTCCCTCTCTACCCGACATTCAGCCCGCGCGAAATTCACTTTGTGCTGGGTGACAGCGGCGCCGGGTTGATGCTGCTGGAAGGTGCCGAGGAGTGGCAACGACTGGGGGGCGAGGGGGGCTGGGGCGTGGCCGATGACCGTATCCTGCTGCGCGATGCGACGGCCGCGCAGAACGCCTGCCTGCGCCATTGGGCGTCACTGGAGAACGAGGGAGCAACCGTACCGGATGGCGAGCTGGAAGAACATCTAACGGCCTTGCAGCGCCAGCAAATCGCAACCATCGTCTACACTTCCGGGACGACGGGTTGGCCCAAGGGCGTCATGCTCAGCCACAGCAACATCCTCAGCAACATCCAAGGCTTTCTGCCGCTGGTACCGTTACATGTTGGACAACGCCTGCTTTCCATACTGCCTCTGTCCCATGTCTTTGAACGCGGTACCGGGCATTTCGGCGCCTACCTGCTGGGCCTGGAAGTGGCCTACGCGGAGCGCCCGGACACCGTCCTCCGCGACATGGCAACGTCTCATCCGGACATAGTGGTCGCAGTGCCGCGCGTTTTTCAACTACTCTATGGCCGGGTACGACGAGGTATCGAAGACCGACCGGGCCTGCTCGGACGTTTTCTGCGCCGGGGAGCGGGGCTCGATCCGCAGGGACTTCCAGCGACGCGCTGGCAACGTTCCCTTACCCGCCGCCTGCTGATCCGCAGTCTCCGCAGGAAACTGGGTGGGCGCCTGCGCTTTTTCGTCTCCGGCGGCGCGCCGCTGGACGCCGGGATCACCCGCTTCTTCGTTGACCTGGGATTGCCCATTGTTGAAGGGTACGGCATGACCGAAGCGAGTCCGGTGATCGCCGCCAATCCGCTGGAAGCCATTCATCCGGGAACCGTGGGGCGGTTCCTGCCCAATCTTGAGGGACGTATGGCCGCGGATGGCGAAATCCTGGTGCGCGGCCCTTCCGTCATGCTGGGCTACTGGAACAACGAGAGCGCGACGGGCGAGGCACTGGCAGACGGCTGGTTGCACACCGGTGACGTGGGCAATCTGGACCCGGACGGTTACCTGCGGATCAGCGACCGCAAGAAAGACCTGATCGTCAACTCCGCCGGCGAGAATATCCCGCCGCAAAAAATCGAGATGCGGCTGATGGCACAAGCGCTGATCGAACAGGCCGTCGTCTTCGGTGACCGAATGCCCTATCTTGTGGCGCTCATCTTTCCCAATCAGGAGGTCCTCAAAGCGCGTGTCGGTGACCACGCGGATGAAGCCGCCACCCGCAAGGCCATCCATAAGGCCATCGCGACCGCCCTCGCCGACCTGCCCTCCCATGAACAGGTGAAGCGTTTCGCTCTGCTGCCGGAAGCACTGAGTGAAACCAACGGCGAACTGACACCCACCCTCAAAGTGAAACGGCGCGTCGTCGCCGAGCATTACGCGGCTCTGCTGACGCAAATGGGCAGCGGCAAGGGCTGATCACCATGCTCCTCGAACCACCTGCCGCGCTGACACCGGTTCTCACGGCACTGCAGCGGGCCGGAGCAGAAGTCCTGGTGGTGGGCGGCACGCCGCGGGATGCCCTGCTGGGTCTGGCCGCCCACGACTGGGATCTGGAAATTCACGGGTTGAGCGAGACACGCCTGGGCGAGTGTCTGATGCCTTTTGGCGCTCATCGGGTAGGCGGCCGCTGTGCAGTGTGGGTGGTAGCGGGTGCGGAGATTGCCCTACCCCAGGCCCAGGGCGGGCATATCGACCCCCACCTGCCCTGGGAGATCGCCGCGCAGCGGCGGGATTTTTCGGTCAACGCCCTGGTCTGGGACTGGCGGACGCAGCGTCTGCTGGACCACTTTGGCGGTGTGGACGACCTCCACGCCCGGCGGCTGCGCGTGGTGTCGGTGGACAGTTTCGGCGAGGACCCCCTGCGCGTTTTCCGCGCCGCCCGACTGGCGGGCCAGCTCGGATTTTCCATCGAAGCCCGGACTGCCACCCTCTGCCGCCAACTGGCGCCCCGCCTGCAGCAAGTCCCTGGAGAACGTCTGCGCAAGGAGTGGGAGTCGCTGCTTCTGCGCGGCCAGCACTTGATCCGGGCATGGGATAGTCTCGCCCTTACCGGCGCTGTCACCCGATTCCCCGAACTCCATGCCCTGCAGGCCGTACCCCAGCGTCCCGATGCCCACCCGGAAGGCGACGTATGGATACATACGGGGCGAGTACTGGCTGCTGCCGGCCAACTACGCAGCGGCGACCGGTCGCGCGATATCATCCTCATGCTCGGCGCCCTGCTGCACGATCTCGGCAAAGCCAGCACCACCCGGCGCGACCCTCAGGGTCGCTGGCGCGCCTTCGGGCATGAACAAGCACGCACCGCCGCCGAGTCTTTTCTGGGCCGCTATTTTCCGGGCACACACCTCAGCCGTCAGATACTGCCGATCATTCGCTGGCACGGCGCTCCCTACGCCCTGTACCGCGATGGCGCCGGGCGCGCTGCCTATGCCCACCTTGCGCTGCAGGTTCCTGACCTCTCCTTACTGCTGGATGTCGCCCTGGCGGACGCGCGCGGGGCAGGCAGGGAGCACCCACCGGCCATAGATACCGCCCGCAGGCTCTGGCAGGAGATGAATGCCTGGCCCCGTCTGCCAAAACCATTGCTGAAGGGGCCTGACCTGATGGCGCTGGGACTCCCCCCCGGACCGCAGTTGGGCAAGGCGCTGGCCCTTGCCCACGAACTGCAGGTGGTGGGTGCTTGCCATGATCGCGAGCGCCTCATGGCGGAACTGCGCCGACGCCTGCCCGAACTCAGTCTCCGAGGCGACCGTGTTTATGGACCGCGGTCGCGTTCCCCCAATGGCTGACGTCCGGCACCTGCACTCCCACCCACCAGTATGGCGCAACACTGTCCTGCCCATGGCCACCGACGAGGCTTTGCCCTGGGGCGAGATAGACGTGCTCCACCAGATTCCGCGCCTCCTCACGGCTCCGGAAAACGGACCAGGCGACCACCCGTTCCATCGGTGTCGTCGATGGCACTTCCCTTGATTCGTCGAGAAAACTATCATTGATCATGTCACTTCGCTCCTTTCCGCAGCCCCGCACTGAACAGCGTCCTGCCGCCACCTACACCTACGCACCCAGCATAGGGAGTATAGTGCGCGGAATCCGGCTCCGCGTTTTTCTTCTGACAGGAGCCTTCAAAACGCGTATGATCCGCAACGGAGTGGGCCAGACGACCGCCGCGGAGCAATCCGGGGAGGAAAGTCCGGGCTCCATAGGGCAAGGCGCCGGCTAACGGCCGGGAGGCGTGAGCCTACGGAAAGTGCCACAGAAAATATACCGCCAAAGCGCGCAAGCGCCGGTAAGGGTGAAAAGGTGCGGCAAGAGCGCACCGCATTTCCGGCGACGGGAATGGCAGGGAAAACCCCGCCTGGAGCAAGACCAAATAGGCGTGCGATACCGTGGCCCGCGGTGCACGCGGGTAGGTTGCTGGAGCCTGCGCGTAAGTTCAGGCCTAGAGGAATGGTCGTCCACGACAGAACCCGGCTTATCGGCCCACTCCAATTTTTACCACATGCCGCCCGCCTTCTCGACAGCGCCCGTAGCGCCATTGAAAATACCGCTTAAAATTAGCCTGATGGAGCGTGTGCCGCCAATGGCGCCCACGCATTCTCCGCCTTGGGAAGTCCTTCCTGCAATATATTTTGCACCATATAATCCGACGATTGCGGAAACCCCTTCAAGTGTTTTGTTTACTCTTTATAAACACGCTCTAACATGCCGTAATTATTCGCGTTTTTTCCTTGACAGCGGGCGGTCTTCCCTCTAACCTTCACGGTGTGGGGTAAAGTGGGTTGAAGTGGAAGATTTTGGAGGAAGCGTACAGACATGTTTAGGGGAACCCATCGGCACAGTCTGGACAGCAAGGGACGCATGAATGTCCCGGCGCGCTTCCGCGACTGGCTCAGCGCCCACTGTGACGGTCAACTGGTCGTCACCATTGACGCCCAGAGCCAGAAAGGAGAACGCTGCCTGGTAGCCTACCCCCTGCCCACCTGGGAAAAGGTGGAGCGCCGCATCGCCGAACTCCCCAGCAACAACCCCGCGGCCCGGCAGTTTCAGCGTCTTTTCGTGGGACAATCCGAAGAACTTCGTCTGGATGCCCAGGCCCGTATCCTGCTTTCTCCCAACCTGCGCAAATTTGCGGAACTCGACAAGGAACTGGTACTGGTCGGTCAGATCGACAAGTTTGAAATCTGGGATGCCGCGCGCTGGGACGCCTGCCAGGAAACCTGGCTGTCCGGTGCGGATGGTTTTGCCAGCCTGGGGGATCTGATCCTGTGAGGAGCGCAAATGAACCGGATGCAACCCATGTTGCCGTTCTTCTGGCAGAAACCATCACTGCCCTGCGTCCAGCGCTCCGTACCGGCGCCGCCGTGCGCTGCGTCGATGCCACCGGCGGTCGGGGCGGCCATAGTGCAGCGCTGCTGGCGGAACTCGGGGCGGCGGATACCCTACTCATCCTTGACCGCGACCCGAGCGCCATCGCCGCATTGCGCGCGCGCTTCGCACAGGATTCCCGGGTATATATCCGCCAGGCGCGCTTCAGCCAGTTGGCCGAAGTGCTCGCTGCGCTGGAGTGGGAGCGCGTGGACGCCATCCTCGCTGATCTCGGCGTGTCCTCTCCACAACTGGATGAGGGAGCGCGCGGCTTCAGTTTCCTGCGCGATGGCCCCCTCGATATGCGTATGGACCCTGGAGCGGACGGGAGTGCGGCAGAGTGGCTGGCGACTGCGACGGAGGCGGAGATGACGCGGGTTTTGCGCGAGTACGGCGAAGAACGTTTTGCTCGCCCCATCGCCCGCGCCATCCTGCGTGCCCGGGAACAGGCGCCCATCACCAGAACCCTGCAACTGGCGGAGCTGATCGCCCAGGTACTGCCCCGGCACGAAACCGGACAGCATCCGGCGACCCGCAGTTTTCAGGGCATCCGCATTTTCATCAACCGCGAACTGGAAGAACTGGAAGCCTTCCTTCCTCAGGCCATGAATGCGTTACGCGCCGGGGGCCGGCTGGCGGTCATCAGCTTTCACTCCCTGGAAGACCGTCTGGTGAAACGTTTCTTCCGCGCGGACGATTATCGTATCAGTGCTGATATCCCTCTGCGCGCCAGTGATCTCCCGCCCCTGCCATGGCATCCGGCAGGCAAGGCGTTGCGTGCCGGCCCCCGGGAAACTCACGACAACCCCCGTTCCCGCTCTGCTGTGCTGCGGGTTGCCGAAAGGAGTGAGCGTCATGCGGCGTAGCACCATCATTCTCGCCCTGCTGATTACCGCCTCGCTGTTCGGCATCGTCGCGGCAAGGCAAAATACCCGTAGCCAGTTCATTGCGTTACAGGAAGCCCAGGCCAGACATTTTGCTCTGAACAACCGCTGGGGTCAGCTGGAACTGGAGCAGGCCACTCTCGCCTCCAATGCCCGCGTAGGCGATATTGCCCGCCAGAAGCTTGGGCTTTCTGCCCCCAAAAGCAATCAGATCATCATGGTCAGAACACGATGACCCAGCCCGGCGCCCCGCTCCTCCCGCTTCCAACCGTCATGCTCCCCGCATGGCGGGCTACGGCGTTGTGGGTGATCATCGCGCTGGGTCTGGCAGCGGTGATGGCAGAAGCCTGGCGCGCACAGGTGGAGCGCGGCCCGTTTCTGCGCAGCCAGGGTGCCCAGCGTTATCTGCGCCACTTTGCCCTGCCGGCACAGCGCGGTGCGGTGCTGGATCGTTCCGGCAAAACACTGGCGCTGTCCGTCCCGGTACAAACCCTCTGGGTAGATCCCCGGTTGTTTAACGCCCAGCAGGCGCGGTGGCCACAGATTGCATCCATTCTGGGGGTCAGCGCAGCCACCCTCGCCACTCGGATCCATAGCGGCGGCAGCCGGTTCGCCTTCCTCGCTCGGCAGATCGCTCCGGAACGTGCCGCTGCCGTTCTCGCCCTGCACGTACCCGGCTTATATGGCTTCAACGAAAATCGGCGTTACTATCCGTCCGGCAGCATCGCCGCGCCATTGCTCGGCTTCACCAATGTGGACGGGCGCGGCATCGAAGGGTTGGAGCTGGCATATAATCAGTGGCTGCAGGGGAAGGCGGGGGAAGAAACCGGGCTGCGCGACAATCTGGGGCATCCCCTGGCGATTCTGGGCGCAGCCCGACCGGCACAGCCCGGTCAGGCGTTGACCCTGAGTATCGACCGCAACATCCAGTATGTGGCGTACACGGCTCTCGCTTCCGCCGTTCAGCGTTTTCAGGCACGCTCCGGGGCGGCGGTACTCATGAATGTACGCACGGGCGAAATCCTGGCCATGGCCAGCTATCCCTCATTCAACCCCAATGATCGTGGGGACTTCCAGCCCAGCCTCTATAACAACCGGGCCGTCGCCGACACGTTCGAGCCCGGCTCGGTGATGAAGCCCTTCACCATCGCTGCTGCACTGGATGACGGCAGCATCCAGCCCGATTCCACGTTGGATGTGAATACCAACTGCTTCCGGGTGGCCCACTATTGTATTCAGGACGATGTCCGCCACGGCACTCTCGACCTCGCTCAGGTGCTCAAGTATTCCAGCAACATTGGCGCAGCGAAGATTTCCCTGCGCACACCGCCCGCCGATCTCTACCAGATGCTGCGCAATGCCGGTTTCGGACAGGTGAGCGGGTTGGGTCTGCCTGGGGAGGCGAGCGGTACCGTTCCCGCCTGGCAGGGTTGGGATGTTGCGCGACGCGCGGCCATGGCCTATGGTTATGGCCTCTCGGTCACGCCTTTGCAACTCGCGGCGGCGTATGGCGCCATCGCCAACAACGGGGTCTATGTCCAGCCCACCCTGCTGCGCAATACCGGCAATACCCCCTCGCACAGCCAGCAAGTCATGCCGGCCGCAACCGCAGCGCGTCTGCGCGGCTGGCTCACGGGGGTGACCGGCCGGGGCGGCACCGGCTTTCTCGCCGCGATTCCCGGTTATTCGGCAGCCGGGAAAACGGGTACCTCCATCATGGCCAATGGCAAGGGCGGTTTTCATAAACATCAGGTGAATACCACCTTTGTCGGCTTCGCCCCTGCTCGCAGTCCGCAATTTGTCATGGCGGTAGTGGTGCGTGGACCAACTCAGGGCTGGCGTTATGGTGGCGTGGTCGCCGCGCCGGTATTTCGGGTAACCATGGGCGCTGCCCTGCATCAAATGGGCGTACAGCCCGATGTCAGCGCCGAGGTCTGGAACGCCACCGCAGGGAAACCCATGACGGCGGAACAGGAGCGGCGCTGGGCCGAGGGGGCTGGTGATGCCGCGCACTGAGACGCTTGCCAGCCTGCTGCCAGCCGCTCCTGCTGCCTTGGCGGGAATTGCCCTGCAGGGCATTGAAACGGATACCCGTCGCCTGCGACCCGGCATGCTCTATGTCGGACTGAACACCCGTCACGGCGATGGACAGCAATTTTTGCAAGAGGCGTGGGCCGCGGGTGCAGCCGCCGCCCTGTTGGAGAGCGGTGACGAGGACGTGCATGGCGAACAGGATCATCCCGTCTGGCAAAGCCCGAAGGCACGGGTCCTGCTCGGTATGGCACTGCGCCGCTGGTACCGTTGGGACGAGGGTCAGCCGCCCGTCATCATTGGCGTTACCGGCACCAACGGCAAGAGCAGCGTGACCCGCCTCATTGCCGAGCTCGCGCCGCAGCCGGCCATGGTCATCGGCACCCTCGGCCATGGCCGCGTCGATGCATTGATCTCCCACGCCAACACCACACCGGACCCGGTCCCTTTGTGGCAGACCCTGACCACCCTGCGCGACCAGGGCGCCAAGGTCATCGCCATGGAAGTCTCCTCTCATGCCCTCGCCCTGGAACGGGTGGCAGCGGTACCCTTTGCCGCCGCCGTATTTACCAATCTCAGTCGGGACCACCTCGATTTTCACGGGGATATGGTTCGCTACGGTGCCAGCAAAACCCGTCTCTTCCAGACGCCCGGCCTCCGCCTGGCCGTATTGAACGGCGATGATGCGTTCGCCGGGCAGATCGCTGCCGCCGTGGCGCCGGAAGTACGGCAACTGCGCTTCGGGGTGGGGAGTGGAGACTACCGAGCGGTCGCGTTGCACCCCGGCGCCAGCGGTACCCTGCTCGACCTGCGGACCCCTGCTGGTTCGCGACGCGTACGCAGCCCCCTGATCGGCAACAGCAATGTTCAGAATCTGCTGGCCGCGCTGGCCACTGCCGAGGGTATGGGCTGGCCGGTCAGTGACGCCGCCATCGCCGGACTCGATTTGCCGGAAGGTCGTTATCAGCGCTTGGCTCCGGTCCCCGGCAAGGCGCAGGTGATGATCGACTATGCCCACACCCCCGACGCGCTGCAGCGGGTGCTGACCGACCTGCGCGAAGTTGCCAAAGGCACCGTGACCGTGGTCTTTGGCTGCGGCGGTGACCGAGATCGTGGCAAACGACCGGAAATGGGACGGGTGGCCGAACGCCTTGCCGACCACGTCATTCTCACCGACGATAACCCGCGCAGCGAAGCGCCGGAGGCTATCGTCAACGACATCCTGGGCGGTATGGAACAGCCCGGTCAGGCTACGGTGATTCATGACCGCGCGGCGGCCATCCGAGCCGCCATCACTGCATCGCAGGCGGGGGATTGGGTGCTCATCGCCGGTAAGGGACACGAGCGCACCCAGGAGATCATGGGACACCGCCAACCCATTCCGCGGGACCGCGACGTCGCCACGGAGGTACTGAGCGTATGATCCGCTATTCGCTGAAGGAAATAGCTGAAATTACCGGCGGCGAACTGTTGTCCGGCAGCGATGGTAGTCTGAAGATTCAGGGTGTCACTACAGACAGCCGCGAGGCCCTGAGCGGACAGCTTTTCGCGGCCTTGCGCGGCACGCGGTATAACGGCGCGGACTTCGTACCCGATGCCATCGCACAGGGTGCCGGAGGCGTGTTGGTGGATATCCCCGTGGCGGCACCCGGCGTCCTGGTGGGGGATACCCTGATAGCGTTGCAGACACTGACCGCCCACTGGCGGCAGCGTTTCAACCTGCCGCTGCTGGCAGTGACCGGCTCCTGCGGCAAAACGACGGTCAAAGAGGTACTCACTGCCATTCTCAACCAGTCCGGCCCGGTACTCGCCACTCGCGGCAATCAGAACAATCACATCGGCGTGCCTCTGACGCTAGCCAGGCTCGGTCCGGAGCATCGCTACGCGGTGCTGGAAATGGGCATGAACCACCCCGGTGAGCTCACCCTCCTCAGCGGGCTGGCACGGCCCACCCTGGCCCTGATCAACAATGCAGCCCCCGCGCATCTGGAAGGCCTCGGCAGCGTGGCCGCCATTGCCGCGGCCAAAGGCGAAATTCTCTGCGGTCTCGATAACCGCGGCCTCACCATCCTCAATGGCGATGATCCCTTCGCGGATTTCTGGGCGGAACGGGCGCCGGGAGAGGTCTGGCGCTTCAGCTTGGAGCATCGTCCGACGCGGGTGCGCGGGCATTGGCGCGCCCACGAACAGGGTGGCGGACATCTGGAGGTGCGCGCTCCGCAAGGGCAATTCAGTCTGGAGATTCCCTTGCCCGGTCTACACAACGGCCGCAATGTCCTGGCGGCCACGACCGCGGCGCTGGCGCTCGACATTCCCATTCCGCAGATTCAACAGGCGGTGGCCGGACTGCAAACCCTCCCCGGACGTTTGCAGTGGCGTTCCGGCCCACACGGCAGCCGGGTGCTGGATGACACCTACAACGCCAATCCCGCATCCCTGGAGGCTGCCCTGCGCGTGCTGGCCGTACAGCCGGGCCAGCGCATTCTGGTATTGGGCGACATGGGTGAGTTGGGTCCTGAGGCCGTACTCTATCATCAACAGGCGGGGTTACTGGCCCGCCAGCTCGGCGTTGAGCGGCTTTACGCCCTGGGGACTTTGGCGCAGGAAGCGGCCAATGCCTTCGGGACCAACGCCGAGGCATTCTCCGAATGGCCTCCTCTACTGGCCGCACTCCACCGTCGCCTGGACGAAGAAACGGTGGTGCTCGTCAAAGGCTCCCGCGCCGCCCGGATGGAGCGCGTCGTGCAAGCCCTCGGCGGGGGGAATGCCTGATGCTTTATGCCCTCTTCATGCAGCTCGGCAGCCTCTATCACGGCTTTTACGTTTTTCAGTATCTGACCCTGCGCGGCGTGCTCGCCACCCTCACCGCGCTGGTCCTTTCGCTGTTCATCGGCCCCTTCTTCATCGCCCACCTGCGCCGCTACAAAATCGGTCAGATGGTCCGCAATGACGGTCCCGAAACCCATTTGAGCAAGCAGGGTACGCCGACCATGGGCGGCGCGCTGATTCTGCTGGTGGTCATTCTGACCACTCTGCTCTGGTCGGATCTGGGCAATCCGCTGGTCTGGGTGGCGGTGCTCACCACCCTGGCCTTTGGTGCCATCGGTTTCGTCGACGACTGGCGCAAGCTGCGACGCCAAAACAGCAAAGGGCTCTCGGCGCGGGCCAAATACGGTTTACAGTCGCTGGTGGCCTTTGCCGCGGGAGGGGTGCTCTATGCCCTGGCCAGCAATCCCGTGGAAACCAGCCTCATTCTGCCATTTATACCGCATGTGTTGATCCCGATGGGCGTCGGCTTCGTCGTCTTCAGTTATTTCGTGATTGTCGGCACCTCCAATGCCGTGAACCTGACCGACGGCCTGGACGGCCTGGCCATCGTCCCGACGGTCATGGTCGCCGGCGCACTGGGCGTATTTGCCTACGTATCGGGCAACGCCGTCTTTGCCCGCTACCTGGACGTACCCTGGGTGCCGGGTTCCGGCCAGATGCTGATATTCTGCGGGGCGCTGGTGGGCGCGGGGCTGGGTTTTCTGTGGTTCAACACCTATCCGGCGGATGTTTTCATGGGCGACACCGGCGCTCTCGCGCTGGGTGCGGCATTGGCCATCGTCGCCATCGTCGCCCGTCAGGAACTGGTGCTATTCATCATGGGCGGCGTGTTCGTGGTAGAAACCTTGTCCGTCATCATTCAGGTGGCCTCCTTCCGGCTCACCGGCAAACGGGTCTTTCGCATGGCGCCCCTGCATCATCATTTTGAAAAAAAGGGCTGGCCCGAACCCCGGGTGGCGGTCCGTTTCTGGATCATCACCGTGATTTTGGTCCTCGTTGGCCTTTCCAGCCTGAAGATCCGCTGACATGGACATGAACGGGAAAAAGGCATACATCGTCGGCATGGGCAAGACGGGACACTCCCTCTTGCGTACGGCCCTGCGCCTGGGCGCTCATTGCCGGGTTGCCGACACGCGTCTGCTACAAGACGCGGCCGACTTGCGGCGCCGTTATCCAACAGTCGATTTTCATTTTGGCGACATGCCCGAGGACCTGTTTCTGGAGGCGGATATTCTTCTGCTCAGCCCGGGGCTGGCACCGTCGCTGCCCGCTCTCGTCAGCGCCAGACGGGCTGGCATCGAAATTCTGGGCGATATCGAGCTTTTTGGCCGGATCGCCCGGGCGCCCATCGTCGCGATCACCGGCAGCAATGGCAAAAGTACCGTCACCACCCTGGTGGGCGAAATGGCAGGTGCCGCGGGGCTGCGCGCCGCCGTCGGCGGCAACCTCGGCACCCCCGCCCTCGACCTTCTGCCGGAAACAGGGCCAGAGCCCGATCTCTATGTCCTCGAGCTTTCCAGCTTCCAGCTTGCGACCTGCCAGGATTTCCACCCCCGCGCCGCCGCCATTCTCAACCTGAGCCCGGATCATCTGGATTGGCATGGTGACTATGCGGCCTATGGTGCCGCGAAAACCCGCATTTTCCGGGCGATGGGCACAGGGGACACTCTGGTACTGAACGCCGGAGACACCTTTACCGCCGCCCTGCCGCCCCAGGTCCCCGCGGGCGTGCAGGTACAGTTCTTTGGCGGCGTTGACCAACACGACGCCGGTATCGCCGGCGACCGGCTCTGCCTGCGCAGCGACGGTCCCCTGCTGGATTTGGATCAACTCCCGATGCGCGGCGCGCATAACGCCGAAAATGCGCTGGCCGCTGCCCTGCTGGCCCGCGTGATGGCCGTCCCTGTGACGGCCATCCGCCAGGCGTTGCGCACCTTCCCTGGCCTACCCCACCGCCTTGCCCGGATCGCCGAAGTCAACGGCGTGAGTTACTACGACGATTCCAAGGGCACCAACCTGGGCGCGACCCTCAAAGCCATGTCCGGCTTGCCGGGACCCCTGGTGATGATACTCGGCGGCGATGCCAAGGGGGCCGACCTGGGCCCCCTGCGGGAGGCCTGTCGCGGGCAGCGTGGCGCTGTCGTCCTCGGTAAGGACGGGCCACAAATCTCCGCTCTGCTCGCCGGAATACTGCCCGTCGAGAGTGCCGGGAACATGGCGCAGGCTGTCGAGAAGGCGGCGGCACTGGCGCGGCGCGGCGATCAGGTGCTGCTCTCGCCCGCCTGCGCCAGCACCGACATGTTTACCGATTATCAGGACCGCGGCCGTCAGTTCGCCGTGGCGGTACGGGCTCTGACGGAGGATCTGGCATGACCAGGCCGGACTGGTGGTTGGCGGAAGACGGTCCCGCAGACACGGTCCTGTGGTGGATCATCCTGATTCTGCTGGGCTTCGGCCTCATCATGGTGTACTCGGCCAGCGCCCCCATTGCCCAGCACGAAACCGGCAACCCTTTCTTCTTTGCGGAGAGGCAGGGCATCTACGCCAGCCTCGCCGCCGCGGTGCTTTATTATACCAGCCGCGTCGATCTGGACTTCTGGGAGCGCATCACTTTCCCGCTGATGGGCATTTCTCTCATCGCCCTGGTCATGGTTTTTGTTCCATTCGTCGGGGTATCGGTGAATGGCTCCCACCGCTGGATCAATTTCCTGATCGTCCGCCTGCAACCTTCCGAATTGCTGAAATTTGCCCTGCTGCTTTTTCTCGCCCGCTACGTGGTACGCAAGGGGGAGTTGCTGGGACGGATCAAGGAAGGTCTCTGGCCGATTTTCGTAGTGCTGGGTCTGCTGGGTCTGCTTTTACTCCTGCAACCGGATTTCGGCTCCTACGCGATGGTGGTGCTCCTTACCGGAGTGATGCTTTTCCTGGGCGGACTGCCCCTGGGTTACGTCCTCCTGGCCGGCATCGTGTCGGGTGGCGCTCTGGGGATTTTGGCCGTATCAGCGCCTTATCGCCTGGCCCGCATCACGACCTTCCAGAACCCCTGGGCAGATCCCTACGGCGCCGGATTCCAGCTGGTGCAATCTCTCATTGCCTTTGGGCGTGGTGGCGTCTTCGGAGTCGGTCTGGGCGACGGGATAATGAAATATTTCTACCTGCCCGAGTCCTATACAGACTTCATTCTGGCGGTGATCGGCGAAGAGCTCGGCATGATCGGGGTGTGGTCCCTGGCGATTCTCTACGGCATCGCCTGCTGGAGGATCTACCGAGTCGGCCGGCGCGCGGCGGCGGCCGGTGATGCCTTCTTCGCTCTTTTCTGCTACGGCACGCTGACCTGGTTTGGGGGCGAGGCGGTTATGTCCATGGGCGTGAATCTGGGAGCTTTACCGACCAAGGGTTTTGCGCTGCCCCTGATCAGTTACGGCGGCAGCGCCCTGGTCTTTCTCTGCGCTGCGCTGGGCGTCGTCCTCGGCGTCAGCCGCCGCTATCCGGCCATGCACAAGGGCTCAGTCATGATCCGGGAGGAACTCCAGAATGGCTGACGGCGTCCTGATCGCAGCGGGTGGCACCGGAGGCCATGTCTTCCCGGCACTGGCGGTCGCCGATGCGCTGCGCGCCCAGGGCGTGGAAGTGACTTTTGCGGGGACGGCCACCGGAATGGAAGCGCGCCTCGTGCCCGAGCACGGCTACACGTTACATACCTTGGATATGCAGGGACTGCGCGGCAAGGGCATCAGTCGCTGGTTGCGCGCGCCGTGGCGGGTGAGCAGGGCCATTCTGCAGGCACGCCGGATTTTGCGGCAGACCCGGAGCCGTGTGGTCCTGGGTATGGGGGGTTATGTCACCGCACCCGTCGGCATCGCCGCCTGGACCTTGGGGCGTCCGCTCTGTCTGCACGAACAGAATGCCGTCGCCGGGCTCAGCAATCGTTTGCTGGCCCCACTGGCCAGGCGTGTTTTTCTCGGCTTCCCCGGCGCCCGCCTGGCCCGCGGTGAGTGGGTGGGGAATCCGGTGCGCGAGGCCATTCACGCCTTGCCGATACCGCAGGAACGCTTCCACGACCGCAAAGGTCCGGTGCGCCTGCTCATCATGGGCGGAAGCCAGGGTGCCAAGGTACTGAACGCGGTCAGTGCCGCCGCTCTGAGCGGTATGACCGACGCCGAGCGCCCTGCCATCTGGCATCAGACGGGCAGGGATCACGTGGAAAGCACCCGGGCGGCTTACGCGCAGGCGGGTATCGACGCACGGGTAGAACCCTTCATAGACGATATGGCAGCAGCGCTGGACTGGGCCGACCTCGTCCTCTGCCGCGCCGGTGCCGCCACCATCGCCGAACTGGCCGCCGCAGGTCTCGGCGCCATCCTGATCCCCTTCCCCTTCGCAGTGGACGATCATCAGGCCGCTAACGCCCGTTTTCTGGAAAAGGCCGGCGCCGCCCGCATGCTGCGTCAGGAGGGGCTGGACGCCCTGCAACTGCGCGATGTGCTGCGTCCATTGCTGGCCGACCCGGGACTCCGCCTGCGCTGGGCAGCGGCGGCACGCCGGCAGGCCAAGGGCGATGCCGCCGCCACCGTTGCGGCAGCATGTATAGAATGTGCGGGAGGCACAGATGCGTAACTGGGTACGACAAATCCACATGGTCGGAATCGGCGGCAGCGGCATGCGCGGCATAGCCGAGGTGCTGCTGAATCTCGGCTATGCCGTCTCCGGTTCTGATATGCGGCCCGGCAATTCGACCCTGCGCCTGACGGATTTGGGGGCGCGGATTTTCAGCGGCCACGAAGCAGCCAATGTGCGCGGCGCCGATGTGGTCGTGATTTCTTCGGCCATTCCCGAAAGCAATCCCGAGGTGCAGGCCGCCCGCACGTTGCGCATCCCCGTCATCCGCCGCGCCGAGATGCTGGCGGAGCTGATGCGCTTCAAGCAGGGCATCGCCATCGCCGGCACCCACGGTAAGACCACCACCACTAGCCTGGTGGCAAGCATTCTCGGCGCTGGCGGACTGGACCCCACCTTCGTCATCGGCGGCCGCTTGAAGAGCGCCGGGACCCATGCTGCCCTCGGCAGTGGCGAATATCTGGTGGCGGAAGCGGACGAATCCGATGCATCCTTCCTCTATCTCGCACCCGTCATGGCCGTTGTCACCAACATCGACGCCGATCACATGGAAACCTACGGCGACAGCCTCGACAATCTGCGCGGCGCCTTCCTGCAGTTTCTCCAGCGCCTGCCCTTCTACGGCCTCGCCGTCCTCTGCACCGATGAACCCATGGTCGCGGGCCTCATCCCCGAATTGCGCACCCCCGTGCTGCGCTACGGCTTCGGTGACGATGTGGATTTACAAGCGCGTGATGTCGCCGTGCAGGGCATCGGCAGTCGCTTCGCCGTGTGGCGGCGGGTGGACAACGACTATGTCCACTGGCTGGACGTAGAACTGGGCATCCCCGGCCGCCACAACGTCCTCAATGCCCTTGCCGCCATCGGTATTGCCAGCAAGGTGGGCATACCGGAATCCACCATTACCGCTGCTCTGGCCGACTTCCGTGGGGTCGGCCGCCGCTTTGAACTGGTCGGTACCTTCGCTGGCATTACCGTGGTGGATGATTACGGCCACCACCCCCGGGAAATCGCCGCCACTATCGCCGCAGCCCGCTCCGTATGGCCGGAGCGGCCGCTGGTGGTGGCCTTTCAGCCCCACCGCTACAGCCGCACGCAAGCGCTCTTCGGTGATTTCGTCAGCAGCCTGGCGGCAGCGGACCGGGTGATTCTGACGGACATTTACAGTGCTGGCGAAAAGGCCCTGCCCGGCGTCAGCAGCCGCGCCCTCGCCGAGGCCATGGCCGCCCAGGGCGTAACCGTCCGTTTCCTGCCTGATTTACTCACTGCGCCGCAACAAATCCGCGCCGAACTCCCCACCGGGGCCGTACTGCTGACCCTCGGCGCGGGCAGCATCGCCAGTCTGGCGGCACAATGGCCCCAGGTCTTCGGGGAGGATCCCGCATGATGCCCGTTATTGGGGGTCGTTTGCGCCTGGGAGAACCCATGCACCGCCATACCAGTTGGCGGGTCGGCGGCCCGGCCGATCGCTTCTATCTGCCCGGCACACTGGAAGATCTGCAGGCCTTCCTGCAGCGTTTCGCCGTCGCCCCCCTTACCTGGCTCGGGCTGGGTAGCAATGTACTGGTGCGGGATGGCGGCCTGCGCGGTACCGTCATTTGCCTGGCCAACACCCTGGATGCAATCTCCCTCGATGCGTCCGGCCTGGTTCGTGCCGGAGCGGGCGCAGGCGCAGTCAAGATCGCCCACTTCGCGGCCAAAGCCGGGCTTGCGGGCGCCGAATTCCTGGCCGGCATACCCGGCACCCTGGGCGGCTGCCTGACGATGAACGCGGGGGCCAACGACGGCGACACCTGGAGCCTGGTGGAATGGGCCGAGGTCCTGCACCCCGATGGCCGAGTGCAACGTCTGCCCCGCGCCGAGTTCCAGGTGGGTTACCGCGAGGTGCAGGGTCAGGGCGCGGCCTGCTTCATCGCCGCCGGATTGCGCCTGTCGCCCGAAGACAGCGACATCGTCATACAGCGCCTGCGTGCCTGGCAAGAACGCCGCGCCGCCACTCAGCCCTTGGAATGGCCGAGCTGCGGTTCCGTCTTCCGCAATCCGCCCGGCGATCATGCCGCCCGGCTCATCGAGGCGGCAGAACTCAAGGGACTGCGTTACGGGGACGCCGAAGTCAGCATCCAGCACGCCAATTTCATCATCAACCGCGGCGCCGCCCGCGCCGAAGAGATCGAGGCACTGGTGGCCAAAGTACAACAAGAGGTCCTCAACCGCTTCGGCATCGAACTTCAGCCGGAGATGCGGATCATCGGGGAGGTGGCCGATGTCTGATCTGGCCCGCATAGCCGTACTTTATGGTGGTCCCTCCGGAGAGCGCGAAGTCTCTCTCGACAGCGGTCGCGCCGTGTTGCAAGCCTTGCAGGGGCTAGGTATGGATGCCGTCGGCGTCGATATCCAGCCGGCCGTCGTCCAGCAGCAAATGGCGGAAAGTGGGGCGCAGATCGCCTTCAACGTCTGCCATGGCGCGGTAGGCGAAGACGGTCTGTTGCAGGCCTGCCTGGAAACCTTGGATATGCCTTACACCGGCAGCGGTGTCCTCGCCTCCGCTCTCGCCATGGATAAATGGCGCTGCAAGCAGCTCTGGCGGGCCGCCGGTTTACCGGTGACCGACGGCATCCTGCTGCGTCGCGGCGGCCACACGCCCGATCTCGGCTCCCGCTTCGGCTGGCCCCTGTACATCAAGCCGAACCACGGTGGCTCCAGCCTCGGGGTCAGCAAAGTCGGCGGCCCGGCGGAATTGGATGCGGCCTTACGGTGCGCCTTCGCCATCGAGGATGAAGTCCTCTGCGAGGCTGCCGTCATCGGCCACGAAGCCACTGTCGGCATCCTCGATGGCCAGGCACTGCCGCCCATCGTTATCGAAACGCCCCGGACCTTCTATGACTACACCGCCAAGTATCTCTCCGACGATACCCGCTACCTCCTGCCCTCCGGCCTCGGCGCCTCACTGGACCAGCAGTTGCAGGCCCTTGCGCTCAGTGCCTTTGCCGAGCTCGGCTGCCGCGACTGGGGGCGGGTCGACTTCATGATCAGCAGCGACGGCCAGGCCCATCTGCTGGAAGTGAACAGTGTACCCGGCATGACCAGCCACAGCTTGGTCCCCATGGCCGCCAAAGCGATCGGCATGGATTTCCCGGAATTATGCGCCACCATACTGCGCACCGCGCAGAGGAGAGTGAAACATGGTTAGCGTCATGCGCGATTACCGCCACGGGCAGCAACCGCAACATCCTGCCGCCACCCTCAGGAAACCGCCCAGACGCAAAACCGAGGCGGCTCCGCCCAAAATACGCCGGACCATTCCGTGGCGGCTTTATGGCCGCACGCTCTTTGGCGGAATCGGTATCAGCGCCCTCGCGTGGGGGGGCTGGATGGGCTGGAACTGGGTGCGGGAACCACAAGTCATGCCCATCAGCACCTTGACCATTTCTGGCATATCGGCGCAGATCCCGCTGCCCGAGGTGAACGCCGCCCTCCGACCATACGTGGATCAGGGTTTTCTCTGGATCCATCCGGATCAGGTGCGACAGGCAATCGACACCCTCCCCTGGGTAGCGGATGCCGAAGTCCGTCGGGTCTGGCCCGACCGGCTGCAGATCCGGATCAAATCCTACACACCCGTAGCCCGCTGGCTGAGCGGTGCGGGACAGATGGTGGATGGCCTGGGACAGGTGTTCAGCGTCCCCCCCCGGCAGGTACCGGTAGGACTTCCGAACCTCGAAGGTCCGGCCGGTAGCGGTAGTGAACTGATCACACAACTCGCTACTTTTAACGGTATCGTCGCCCCGCTCGGCGTCAAGGTGACGTCCCTTCAGGAAGACCGACGCGGCGGCTGGCGCTGCATTCTCAGTAATCAGGTACGCCTGCTGTTAGGCAGCCAGAACATGATTCCAGCATTAAAACGCTGGGTGGCCATCGCCCCCCAGGTCAAGGAATACCTCGTGCCGGGGGCCACCATGGACCTGCGCTACACCAATGGCTTTGCGGTCGCCATGCCCGCAGCGGCCACCATCAGCAGTCAGTAACGGATCACCGATCCGAAGGAGCGAATGAAATGAAACGCAGCAGCCCGGAACTCATCGTCGGTTTGGACATCGGTACCTCCAAGGTCGCCTGCATCGTCGCCCAATCCAGGGGTGGCCGTGAGGCGGAAATCATCGGCGTCGGCCAGCATCCCTCCCGCGGCCTCAAAAAGGGTGTGGTGGTCGACATCGAATCCACCGTTCAGGCCATCACCCGCGCCGTGCAGGAAGCGGAACTGATGGCCGGCGTACAGATCCATAGTGCCGTCGTCGGTATTGCCGGTGGCCATATTCGCGGCTATAACAGTCACGGCATCGTCGCCATCAAGAACAAGGAAGTCAGCAACGATGATGTCGGACGGGTGATGGATGCTGCCCGCGCCATCGTCATTCCCCAGGACCAGAATGTCATCCACATCCTTCCCCAGGAATTCATGATCGACAGTCAGGAAGGGGTTCGTGAACCCGTCGGCATGTCCGGCGTACGTCTGGAGGCGCGGGTGCACATCGTCACCGGTGCCGTGAGTGCGGCACAAAACATCGCCAAATGCGTCGAGCGCTGCGGCTTGCAGGTGCAGGATCTGGTTCTCGAACAACTGGCCTCCGCCGATGCCGTCCTCACCGCCGATGAAAAAGAACTGGGCGTCTGCCTGGTGGACATCGGCGGGGGCACCACCGATATTGCCATCTTCCGTGACGGCGCCGTCCGCCACACCGCCGTCATCCCCATCGCCGGCGACCAGGTTACCAACGACATCGCCCTCGGCCTGCGCACCCCGCCCGTCGAAGCCGAGCAGATCAAAAAACTCTACGGCTGCGCCCTCGGCGACCTGATCGAGCAGGACGACGAAATACCCGTCCCCAGTGTCGGCACCCGTCCGCCGCGGACCATTTCCCGGCGTATTCTCGGCGACATCATCGAGCCCCGTATCAAGGAGCTTTTCGAGCTGATCCAGGCGGAACTGCGGCGTACCGGCTACGAAGATATGGTCGCGGCCGGGGTGGTCATCACCGGCGGCTCCAGCAAGCTGGAAGGTATAGCCGAACTAGCCGAAGAAATCCTCCACCTACCGGTACGCGTCGGCGAGCCCATGCATTTGCCCGGCATGGAAACCGTCGTCCGAAACCCGGGCCATGCCACCGGCGTCGGTCTGGTCATGTACGGACTGCACAATCAGGCGTCCGGTCAGGCAGAGCCACTACAGAACCCGGCCGTCGCGGCACGGGAAAATCATATGGATACCAGCTTTGGCGGCGTTTTTCGCAAGATGCGCTCCTGGGTACAGACGAGCTTTGGCTGATTACTGCGCGCAGGGCTGAGGCACACAATTTTGCAGGACTTCAAGAAGGGGAAAGACCATGTTTGAACTCAATGAATGTGAACAAGACGGTGCTGTCATCAAAGTCATCGGCGTCGGTGGCGGGGGCGGCAACGCCATCAACAACATGTGCGCGGCAGGCTTGGAAGGCGTAGAGTTCATCAGCGCCAATACCGATGCCCAGGCGCTGCGCCACTCCCACGCCAGCCATACGATCCAGCTCGGCGCCCAGATCACCCGCGGCCTCGGTGCGGGCGCGGATCCCGAAGTCGGTCGCAAGGCCGCCGAGGAAGGTCGTGACGAAATCCGCGCGGCTCTGGAAAAGGCCGACATGGTCTTCATCACCACGGGCATGGGCGGCGGCACCGGCACCGGCGCTGCCCCCGTGGTGGCGGCCATTGCTCGCGATATGGGCATCCTCACCGTCGGTGTGGTCACCAGGCCCTTCAACTTCGAAGGCAAGAAGCGCCAGCAGCACGCCCTCTCCGGCATCGACGACCTCTCCCAGCACGTGGACTCGCTGGTCATCATCCCCAACGAGAAGCTGTTGTCCGTCCTCGGCAAGAACATCAGCCTCAAGGACGCCTACCAGGCCGCCGACAACATCCTTCTCGGTGCCGTGCAGGGCATCTCGGAGCTGGTTACCCGCCCCGGCCTGATGAACCTGGATTTCGCCGATGTCCGTACCGTCATGTCCGGCATGGGTTTGGCCATGATGGGTGCCGCCAGCGGCCGCGGCGAAAACCGCGCCAAGGATGCCGCCACCCGTGCCGCCTCCAGTCCGCTGCTGGACGACATCAATCTCGCTGGAGCCCGCGGCATCCTGGTCAACATCACCGCCGGCATGGACCTGACTTTGGGCGAGTTTGAAGAAGTCGGCGAACTGATCCGTGGTTATGCGGCAGATGACGCCAACGTCAAGGTTGGCACCGTGCTGGATCCAGAACTGGAAGGGGAACTACGGGTTACGGTGGTCGCCACCGGATTGCAACGAGAACCCGTGCGGCTGGCGGTCGAGAACATCCGGCCACGGCCGGCAGCGATCCCGGCCACGGCAGCGGATTGGCGCAACCTCGACAAGCCTACCGGTATGCGCCAGACCGAACGCCCGACGGGTTCGAGCGTGCCCGCCCATGGCGGCAACCACACGCCGAACTACGCCGACCTGGACATCCCTGCCTTCCTGCGCCGTCAGGCGGACTAAAGGCGTACGGTCGGGTCAGCGCAGGAATTCATCCCGGGCGGCTACTTTTCCCGCCCGGTGGCGGGCCGTCTGCCCGCCGTCATGCCGCTAGCGTGCCCATGACGAACCGTTACAGCGCGATCAGCCCGCCACCAGGTGCCCGGAGGAATCATGGTCGGCGGCGCTCATCGCCTTGCGGTAACGGCTGAGGTCCCTGACGCTCTGAATGGGCGTTTCGAGCAAAGCAGAAAGATTGCGCAAGATGCCATTGACCACCTTGCCCTCCCAAATCGCGTCGAAATGAATCTGGGTATCCAGCCATTGCTCCAGCCAACCCGGATCCGGCAGATGACTCTGCACGCTATCCTCGGGATACATCGCCTTGTTCACGTGGAGATTGGTGGGATGCAATGCCTTCGCCGTCTTGGTGTTGGCCATGAGCACACCGATTTTGGCAAAAGCCAGACGCGCGCTGTCCCCGAGACGGTCAATGGCGCGCCGCATATATTTCAGATAAATACCCGCGTGCCGCGCCTCATCCTTGGATAGCACCTCGTAAATCGAGCGGATCACCGGCTCGCTATGCCACTGCGCCGCGCATTTGTACCAGTGTGTCAGACGGATTTCGCCGCAAAAATGCAGCATGAGGGTTTCCATTGCTGGCGCCGGATCAAATTCAAAGCGCACATTGTGCAATTCATCTTCCGTCGGCAGATATTCCGGTGCGAAGCGGCGCAGGTATTCCATGAGCACCAGGGCGTGCTTCTGCTCTTCGTAGAACCAGATGGACATGAAGGCCGAAAAATCGGAGTCGTTCCGGTTGTCGCGGAGAAACATCTCCGTCGCCGGGAGTGCCGACCACTCGGTGACTGCATTCATCTTGATCGTGCGCAACTGCTCATCACTGACCAGGCTACGGTCAAACTGCTCCCAGGGGATATCCGTGGCCATGTTCCAGCGCGCGGCCTCCAGCGATTTGAACAACTCGGGGTATAGCATGGTGAACCAACCTCTCTCTGGCGTTCTCGATAACGGATGCCGGGACACCTCAGCCCCCTTCCGCCCACCAGACGAAAGTCGCGCGCCGGCACCCCCACAAAGCCTTGTGACAACACCGTGAGGCTTCGTAAAATATATGCTCGGCATTTTACGACAAATCCCGGCATCGGGCGAATCCCGATAATTTTAGTATATTTTATAGATCTGGTACGATTGAGTAACCATGAACAGACAAACCAAACAGGAAACGACTTGCCCCATGGATGCACTGCTCCGCTTGCTGATGGGGCCATGGACCACATACATCCTCTGGACGCTGAGACAACGCGGTCCCACCCGTTTCGGGATGCTCAAGCGGGAAGTGCGCGGCATTTCGTCACGGATGTTGACGGAGCGTTTGCGCACCCTGGAGGAGGCGGGAGTGGTATTCAGGGTGTATCGTCCCAGCATTCCTCCGGAAGTGACCTATGGCCTGACGCCGCGCGGACTGGAACTGCGGGAAGTGCTGGATGCACTGGATACGCTGGCCCGGCGCTGGAATAGCGAAGACACTGGCAGGAAAAGCATCCACCGAGAATCGGTCCTGCCGGTTGCCAATTAGCGGCTACCTGCTGCCGTCCTGATCATTCGCCGGGATTTTCCATGCTCAATCCATAGGCGAACCCGGGTCCATGGCGTGTCCGGCACCCGCCTCCGGCACGGACGACCTAGATTTATCCGGCCATTTGGGGCAGACTTCGCGGATATACTTAGTGTTACGCGGAATCTATGGCTGCCTCTTCTCCCCATATCCTTGTACTGCATGGCCCGAATCTGAATCTGCTGGGCAGTCGTGAACCCAGCCATTACGGGCAGACCACCCTTGCGGAGATCGATGCCGGGATGCAGACACTCGCGCAGGGCTGGGGCTGGCGACTGCACAGCCTGCAGAGCAACGCTGAGCATGTACTGATCGATGCGGTCCAGGAGGCCCTTCCCCTGGGCATCACCGACATCATCATCAACCCCGCGGCGTTCACCCACACCAGCGTTGCCCTGCGTGATGCCCTGGCTGCCGTCCAGATTCCGTTTATCGAAGTACATCTATCCAATATTCATGGTCGGGAACCCTTCCGCCGTCACTCCTACTTCTCCGAACTCGCCCAGGGCGTCATCGCTGGGCTGGGTGCGGATGGATACTTCCTGGCGCTGGATGCCATTCATCGGCGCCTGAAACGCCATAACCCGTAACTGACACCAAGGAAAGAGCATGGATATCCAATTCATCCGTCGCCTGGCCGAACTGCTGGAAAAGAGCGCCATCGATGAAATAGAAGTGGTGGAGGGCGACAGCAAGGTCCGGATCACGCGGCACACGGCTCCCGCCCATCCGGCACCGGCCATCACCTACGCCCCGCCCGCGCCAGTGATGGCGACTACCCCCACCATCGTGGGGGCGGCGCCCCCCGCCGCGACAGCGGTCGAAACGCCGCCCCAGGGCTATATGATCAAATCCCCCATGGTCGGGACCTTTTATCGCGCATCCTCTCCGGAATCTGCACCCTTCGTGGATGAAGGCAGCATGGTGAAGGCCGGTCAGACTCTGTGCATCATCGAAGCCATGAAGCTGTTGAACGAAATTGAGGCCGACATCTCCGGAAAGGTGATCAAGGTTCTCGCCGGCAATGGCCAGCCCGTCGAATACGGTGAACCCCTGTTCATCATCGCTCCCGAGAATTGAGATGTTCGAAAAAATCCTTATCGCCAACCGCGGCGAGATCGCCCTTCGGATTCAGCGCGCCTGCCGGGAACTGGGCATTCGTACCGTCGCCGTCCACTCTGAACCAGATCGCGACCTTCTCCACGTCAAGCTGGCCGACGAGTCGGTGTGCATCGGCCCGGCGCCGAGCGATAAAAGTTATCTCAACATCCCCGCCGTGATTGCCGCCGCCGAGGTAACCGACGCCGAAGCGATTCATCCCGGCTACGGATTCCTTTCAGAAAATGCCGACTTCGCCGAACGGGTCGAGAACAGCGGATTTACCTTCATCGGGCCGCGCGCGGAAACCATCCGCCAGATGGGCGACAAAATCGCCGCCAAGGCCGCCATGAAAAAGGCTGGGGTACCCTGTGTGCCGGGCTCCGATGGACCGCTACCCGACGATAATGAGGCCCTCAAAGCCCTCGCGCGGGAGATCGGTTATCCCGTCATTCTCAAGGCCGCCGGCGGCGGCGGCGGGCGCGGCATGCGGGTCGTACACACCGAAGCACACCTCGTCAACGCCGCGAGCCTGACCCGCGGGGAGGCCGACAAGGCTTTCGGCAACCCGACCCTCTATATGGAAAAATTTCTCGAAACGCCGCGCCACATCGAATTTCAGATACTGTGTGACACCCAGGGGCATTGCATTCACCTGGGCGAACGGGACTGCTCGGTGCAGCGCCGTCATCAAAAGGTCATTGAAGAAGCACCCGCCCCAGGCGTCAGCGCCGCGCAGCGCGCTGAAATCGGCGCATCCGTGGCCAAAGCCTGTGAGGATATGGGCTACCGTGGCGCCGGCACCGTCGAGTTTCTTTACGATCCGGAAAACCAGACCTTCTATTTCATTGAAATGAATACACGGGTACAGGTCGAGCACCCGGTCACGGAGCTGATTACCGGCATCGACATCGTCAAGGCGCAAATTCGCATTGCGGCGGGACTGCCTCTGGGGATTCGGCAGGAGGACGTGGTACTCAGTGGTCACGCCATCGAATGCCGCATCAACGCCGAAGACCCGGAGCGCTTCGTACCCTCGCCGGGACTGATTACCGCTTGGCATCCCCCTGGCGGGCCGGGCATCCGCGTCGACAGTCATATTTATGCGGGTTATCGGGTACCGCCCTTCTATGACTCCATGATCGGTAAAATCATCGCCTTCGGGGGTGACCGCGAGGAAGCCAACATGCGCATGCGCAGCGCCCTGCGCGAGACCACCATTGAGGGTATTCAAACCAACATTCCCCTGCATCGGCGGGTCCTGGAAGAGGCGCAATACGCCACGGGCGGTGTGCATATCCATTATCTGGAGGCCTTGCTCACCCTATGAAAATCGCCTGGTGGCAGCTCGACATGCGCGTCCCCGCGGCAGCCGCAGCGGCCGTCGAGGCGCAATTGCTGGACGCTGGCGCAGAGACGGTCACTTTTCTGGAAGGCGATGGCGGTGAAGCCGTGTTCGATGAGGGCCATATCTGGCAGAACAGCCGGTGCGAAGCCCTGTTTGCTGCGGACAGCCACAGCGAAGCAACCCTGCAAAATCTGGTCAGAGACAATGACTGGCGGCCATACGCAGCACGCTTCACCGCGCTGGAGGAACAGGACTGGGTAGCGGCAACCCAGGCCGCCTTCCCCGCACGCTGCTTCGGTCGCCTCTGGGTAACCCCCAGTTGGGATGCGGCGCCCCCCGATGCCCCCCGGGTGCTGCATCTCGATCCCGGCCAGGCCTTCGGCACCGGCGCCCACGCCACCACGGCGCTTTGCCTGCGTTTCCTGGATACGCAGGTCCGCGGAGGCGAAAGCCTTATCGATTACGGCTGCGGCTCCGGCATTCTGGCCATCGCCGGGCTGCTGCTGGGCGCCGGCCGGGCACTCGGGGTGGACACCGATCCCGTTGCACTGCAGGTAGCGGCCGCCAATGCAGAACGCAACGGCATCAGCACCGGCCTGCAGCTCGCGCTGCCGGAAAACGCCAGGCTGCCTCTGGCCGACATCCTGGTCGCCAACATTCTGGCGACCCCCCTTCTGACCCTTGCGCCCACCTTGGCCCATTCCGTCCGTCCTGGAGGCTGGATCGCACTATCCGGCATCCTGCACCATCAGGAAGCGGAGATTCACGCCGCCTACGCGCCTTATTTTGATCTCGCAGTCGCGCAACACGAAGAAGACTGGTCACTCCTCTATGGCCAGCGCAACACTGGAGTCTGATTATGGAAATTACCTGCCCCCGCTGTGAATCGACCTTTATCTCGGACGATAAAGCCCTGCGCGAGCACCATTATCGAGTGAAATGCAGCGTCTGCCACCATATTTTTCATGTGGATATCGCCGCAGAGGCTGCTCGTGCGGGCAGCAGCCTGGGGCGCCGTCTGGGTCGGTTTCTGCTCATCCTGGCCATCATCCTGCTGGTTATCGCGTTGATCGGACAGATACTCTGGTGGACACGCAGTTACAGTTACGCCGCTACCAGCGCGCCCGTCCGCCGCTTCTTGCTGAGTAGCGCTGAGCAACTGGACATCACCATTCCTTGGCCAGGTCCCAACAAAGACATCCGTATTCTCAACAGCCAGGTTACCCCTGTGGCGGACCACCTGGCGCGGATCACCGGCAATATTGAAAATGTAGCCAATCAGGTTCAGGCTTACCCGGTGATTGAAGTCACCCTCCGCAACGTCTATGGCGCACCCATTGCCCACCTGCATTTTACGGCGACGCAATACCTGAGCGCAGAATTCCCCGCCCGTGCGGGATTTGTTCCGGGTACGCCAGTACCATTTGTACTCAGCAGCCCGGCCCTGACAGAGGCGGCGGGCTATCAAGTCACCCTCCTCAGCCGTCCCTGAGGGGGTGACCATGGATAGCACGAATATGTCCCTGGGCGATTGCGTAATCCACGTCATGGACCGCTATCTGGCGGATTTGGGGGGTGAAGTCCCCGGCAACCTGCATGCGCTGATCGTCGAAGAAGTGGAGCGTGCTCTGCTCGCGCACACGCTACAACATTGTGGCGGACAACGCGGCATGGCCGCCCAGTGGCTGGGCATCAATCGCAATACCCTGCGGAAGAAGCTGCAAACCTACGGATTGGATACCTGAATCCACTGTGGGGCGGCATTTGCCACGGGCTGCTGGTTCACGCCCGGTACCGTGCCGCCGCCATTCAGATAGTGCTGATAATAAGCGAGCACCCGCGGTACATAGGCCTGGGTTTCTGCAAAGGGCGGGATATGATAGCCCGCCTGGATCACTGCGTTTGATCCCGCGTTGTAAGCGGCTACAGCCAGTTTCAGGTCGCCACTGAAGATCCGCAGCAAATGGGCCAGATACGCGGTGCCGCCGTTGATGTTATCCGTAGGACTGAAAGCATTCGCCACCCCGAAGCGAAGCGCCGTTGCGGGGATGAGCTGCATCAGGCCAACGGCGCCCTTGGGAGATACCGCACCCGCATTATAACCGGACTCCGCGCTGATTACGGCGTTGATCAGCGCCGAGCTGACCTGGTAACGACTGGCGGCCGCATGAATCAGGCCCTGATAACGCCTCCGGGCGACGCGGTTGAAATCGGCGCGCGCCACGGCTACCGCCATTTTTGGGGTCCGCATGACCATCCGGTACCGGTCATTCCCGGCAGGCACATTGGTAAGATGCACCACCCCGCTGCTATCGGTATAGGCATAAATATCGGCTTCCGCCGTACCTCCGCAAAGCAGCAACAACGCAAGGGCCATCAGAGCGGGCTTCACTTCACCACCCGCAGTGCGGGACGCTCACGCTTCACGGAAGTCTCCGCGTTCTCTGCGCCGCCGCCCGCCGAAGAAGGCGGCGGCGCGGCCGGAATTTCCGGATCGGCAAAGCCCATTCCTTCCTGCGTTTCTGCGGCGTATATCGCCGCCACCGCCGCCATGGGCACGTCTACTGTCCGCGCAACCCCGCCGAAGCGGGCATTGAAGGAAATCCAGTCGTCCGCCATGCGGAGACCGTGACAGGCGCGCGGAGAGACATCGAGAATCATCCGTCCATCCTTTTCGTAGCCACTCGGGACAGACACTCCGGGATAGGCCACCACTACCAGAATATAGGGTGTGTGCCCCTGGTCCACGCACCACTGATAGACGGCATTGAGCAGATAAGACTTGGCACTTTCAGGTAACAATTTTTTTCTCCATCATCCGTATGCAGCAACTTACAGCCCCTCCGGGAGAGGATCGTCGGTCGACACCCCCAAGTCAGTTTCAGTTCCAGACTTCTAAAACCGTTTATAGACGATTTTCGAAAATTCTCAAGACCAATCAACACCAGGCCCACGTCTCTGCAGTTTTGAACCGATTCCAGTGTAACCCTGCTGCGGGACCTTTTGTCCCGGCCGAAAATTTATCTTGCCTCTATTACAGCAACCGCTAAAATACAGCGGATAACAACATGCACTTTTCGGAGGGATCCCATGCAATCAGCATTGCGTCAGCAGCTTCGCGTTGTCACCTTCAGCCTGGCCGCCGTCGGCGCTATAGCCCTGTCCGGCTGCGCCGCCACCCAGGTTGCCCTGGAGCATAAAAATCTCGACGTCCAGACCAAAATGTCCAACACGATCTTTCTCAACCCCGTGTCACCCTCTGAACAGACGGTCTACGTGCAGTTCAAGAATACCTCGGACAAAACCCTTGATGTTGCCGCACTTCAACAGGAAATCAATGCCAGCCTGACCAATCAGGGCTACCGTATCGTCCCTTACAACCAGGCCCACTATATGCTTCAGGTCAACGTGCTGTCCGTAGGCAAGATGTCCCCGTCTGCGGCGCAGCAGTCGCTGACGAACGGCTATGGCGGCGCGGCTTTCGGTGCCCTCGCCGGCGGCGCCATCGGTCAGAGCTGGCAGGGTGCAGGTGTGGGTGGGCTGGTCGGTGGTGCCATCGGCCTGGTGGCTGACTCGCTCGTCAAAGATGTGACCTACGCCATGATCACCGACGTGCAGTTGGCGGAGCGGAGCAAACAGGCGGTCAGTCAGCAGACCAACTCCAATCTGCAGCAGGGCACCAGTACCACCACCAGCCAGCAGGTCAGCGGCACAGGTCACTGGCTGTATTACCGGACCCGTATCGTCTCCACCGCCAACAAGGTCAATTTGGACTTCAAGGAAGCCGTACCGCCCCTGCAGGGCCAACTGGTCCACAGCCTTTCCGGCATCCTGTAGATTTTACGGGATAACAGCATTCAAAGGCCGCCCCGGATGGGGCGGCCTTTGAACTTTCAGAATGACTCATGGTGGTAAGCCACCACCCGCTCCACCTCATTTTTGGCGCCGAGGATGACGGGGACGCGCTCGTGCAGACCCTGGGGAGCGATGTCCAGGATGCGGGTCGTGCCCGTGCTGGCCGCGCCACCCGCCTGCTCCACCAGAAAGGACATAGGGTTGGCCTCATAGAGCAGGCGCAGCTTGCCCGGCTTTTTCGGGTCGCGCTGATCGAACGGGTACAGGAAAATGCCGCCCCGACACAGGATGCGATGCACATCCGCTACCATGGAACCCACCCAGCGCATATTGAAATTGTGTTGGCGAGGCCCGTCCGTACCCTGATTGAGTTCGTCGATGTAACGCTGTACCGGTTTCTGCCAGTGCCGGTGATTGCTCATATTGATGGCGTATTCACTGGTATCCTCCGGAATACGCATTTGGTTGTGGGTCAGGATGTATTCACCGATGGAAGGATCGAGGGTGAAGCCGTTGACCCCGTAGCCGGTACTGTATACCAGCATGTTGCTGGAGCCGTACAGGGCATAGCCCGCACAGACCTGTTCGACGCCGGGCTGTAGGAAATCCGCGAGTTCCGCATCCCGCCCCGCCACCGGCGCCTTGAGGATGCTGAAAATGGTCCCCACGCTGATGCCGACATCGGTATTGCTGGAACCATCCAACGGATCAAAAAGCAGCAGATACTTGCCACGCGGGATGTTGCGGGGGATGGGGTAGGGGTCATCCATCTCCTCGGAGGCCATGCCGGCCAGATGCCCCGTCCAGTCCATGGATTTGAGAATGGCTTCATTGGAGATGATATCCAGCTTTTTCTGCACCTCACCCTGGACGTTGTCGGTGCCGGCGCTGCCCAGTGCCCCCACCAGCGCGCCACGGTAGACCTGGGCGCCGATGAACTTGCAGGAAATGGTGAGATCATTGAGCAACCCGGCGAAGTCGCCGGAGGCACCGGGGTAAAGACGGGTTTCTTCAATGATAAACTGGCTGAGGGTGGTACCGATGTGCATGCTGGAATCCTTTACAAAAGAGTGAAGAGGTCAGAGGGCACTGAGTCCCAGGCGAAATTTTATGGTGGATTCTATCGCGCGCGCCGTTCCCTGGTCCAACCATGGCAGCCACTGGATGTGAAAACGATGGATACCCCCACTGATTTTGGGATAGTAATCCGCACGATCCGACAACTCCAGGCAGATCAGGGAAGGCGGATGGCGTGCATCCAGAAGCGCGCCATAACGCCCCTCCGGGGCCTCCACCCTGGACCACGAGCAGGAGTCCCGCAACAAGGCGAGGATCAGATCGGTGCTATCCTGCAAGATCGACAGACTCTCCCGCCAGCTCTGCAGGAGCCCCGCGATACGCTCGGGGGGCTGATATTTCCAGAAGGCCAGAACCGGCAGATCACAGTCGGCGAGACCTCCGGCCACCCCCATCCTGCCCCGTGCAAGCTGGATGATATCCTGGTGGCGCAACAGTTGCCCGAAGGGTTCGCGATACTCGCGCAGCGCTTTGAGTTGCAGGTCTATGCGAAACTGCCAGGCGCGCAAAGGACCTTCGTCCGCCTCGGGACTCTGCGACCAGACGGCAAGGCTCTGGGCAAGACGCTCCAGCTCCAGAATGAGATCCAGGCGCAACTCCGGGCGGCTGCAAAAATCCAGCAGTTCATTATAGGCGCGCAGGGCGTTACGCAGGCAGCCAGCATCGGCCGACCCCTGCTGTAGTTGTGCAAAGACACTTTCCAGACGCAGCAGCAGGCGCGCGCGTTCATGGAGCGGGTGTTCGTAAACGGCCATGCCGTAACCTCATTCAGGAGCCGCTGCCGCCGCACGCGACCGCGGGCCCCAACCTCAGGCAACGGCAGCGCGCACCATTTTCGGGCAACGCCTTGTCAGGGTGCCACAGGCGCTTTCCCTAAGCAAATCGTCCGGTTCCACGCAAATGACGAAGATAGAGATCCACCTGGGTTTGCAACTCGGTCAGGGTGCCCTCATTGGTAATGACCCAGTCGGCGGCCGCATTACGCGCGGTACGATCACATTGCGCCGCCAGCACTGCGGTGACCTGCTCCTTTGTCCAGCCAGGGCGGGCGCGCAGGCGCTCCACCTGTACGGAGCGGGGACAATCGACCACCAGCACCTGATCCAGCAATGGGCGATAGTCATTTTCGACCAGCAGCGGCACCACCCAGACCAGCAGCGTTTGCGGATGCTGTTCGGCCAACGCAGCGCTGGCCGTTATGAAGGTGGCCCGAATAAGGGGATGGAGGAGGGCTTCCAGCCAGGCTTTCGCCGCCGGGTCCGCAAAAATGCGGGCGCGCAACGCCGCACGATCCAGCCCGCCCCCCGGGGCGGAAAAGGCCGGGCCAAAATGGGCGATGATGGCCTGCAGGGCGGGGCTGCCCGGGGCCACCAGTTCGCGCGCAATGACATCGGCATCCAGCACATGGGCGCCGGCCACTTTGAGCATCTCGGCGACCGTGCTTTTGCCGCAGGCTACTCCCCCCGTCAGACCGATCCGCAGCGCCATCAGGAACCCAGCAGGTGCAGGTAACCGGAAAGGATGGCTTGCGGCCACAGCAGCATGAGCCAACCCCCCAGCGCCAGATAAGGACCGAATGGCATGGCATAGTCCCGTCCCTTGCCACGCAGCAGAAAACCCAGAGCAACCAGCCCGCCGCCCAGGGCGGCGATAAACAGGGTCAGGAATACGGCCTGCCAGCCCAGCCACGCACCGATCATGCCGAGCAATTTGAGATCCCCCCCACCCATGCCGTGCCGCCCGGCGATCCTATAGTACACAGTAGCCAGCAACCACAGGCTACCGTAGCCGATGATTATACCGAGCAAGGCGTCCAGGGGCGTTACCAGGGCCAGCCCGGGCCAGAAAAGTGCCGACCCGTTGAGCAGCAGCCCGGCCAGCATGCCCGGCTTGGTAAGACGATCGGGCAGGAGCTGCGTCTCCAGATCGATCATGGTCAGTGCCAGCAGTGCCCAGGTAAATACCAGGGCGGGAAGCAGGCGCCAGGTCAGGCCCAATTGCCAGACCACCACCAGGCTGAGCAGTCCGCTCAGCAGTTCCAGCGCCGGATAACGCCAGGCAATGGACCTGCCACAAGCATGGCAGCGGCCACGCAGCGCCATCCAGCTCAGGACCGGGATATTTTCCCAGGGACGCAACACATGGCCACAGTGTGGGCAGTGGGACGCAGGATGAATGATGGATTCGCGGCGGGGCACCCGGTGTACCACCACGTTCAGAAAACTGCCCACGAGCAGGCCGAGCAGCATGGTCAGGATATAGCCCGCACCCAGGGTGGTCTGGGTCATGCGCTTCCCCCGGGGAACAATCGGTGCAGCCGCAGATCCAGCGACTGCAAACTGATCCCCAGCAGAACGGCGGCATGGCGCCGATCCCCGTCGGCCTGATCGAGCACCTGCCGCAGCAATGCGGCCTCCGCCGCGTCAACAGCGGCCGGTACGGCGATTACCGGTGCCAACGCCGGCCCGTTGCTTTTTGACACCGGACTGCCGGAGGAGGACATCCCGTCGTCGAGCAGCATCCCTTCCTGCTTGAAGGCAAGGCTACGCTCCAGAAAGTTTTCCAGCTCGCGAACGTTGCCGGGGAAGGCGTAACTGCCCAGCCGCGCCAAAGTGCCTGGGGACAGCAGCGCCAGAATATCCTGCGGCGCCACGCCGATACGTTGCAGAATCACCTCTGCCAGTTGAGGGATGTCTTCCGGATGTTCCCGCAAGGCCGGCATGTGGAGTCTCACGACATCCAGACGATACCGGAGATCCTGACGAAACTTTCCGGCCGCAACCATTTCCTGCAGGTCACGGTGGGTGGCGGAAATGAAGCGCAGGTCCAGGGGCGTTTCCCGCGCCGCACCGAGGGGACGAATGGCCCGCTCCTGAATGGCGCGCAGAAGCTTGACCTGCATCATCATCGGCAGATCGCCGATCTCGTCCAGAAAAATAGTGCCCCCATTGGCCGCCGCAAAGAGTCCTTCGCGACGCTGTACGGCACCGGAATAAGCCCCCTTTTCGGCACCGAAGAGCTCACTCTCCACCAATCCTTCGGGAATGGCGCCGCAGTTGACGGCCACGAAGGGCTTGTCGTGACGGGGTCCCGAGGCATGAATGGCGCGTGCGGCCAGTTCCTTGCCCGTACCGGACTCACCGGTGATGTGTACCGGCGCGTTGCTCCGCGCTACGCGGCGGATATCGTCGCGCAACCGCTGCATGACCGGCGCATCGCCGACCAGTCGTTGCGTACCGTCCAGGCCCGCCGGGGACAGGCGGCTGAGATCAACGGCCTGGGATATCAATCGCCGCAGACGCGCCAGTTCGATGGGCTTGGCCATGTAATCGAAGGCCCCCGCCTGCATCGCTTCGACGGCACCATCGGCGGAAGAATAGGCCGTAATCACGGCGACCGGCACTTGTGGATATAACTCGCGCAAACGGCGGACCAGATCAAGACCAGAACCGTCGGGCAAACGCAGATCGCTCAGACATAAAGAAGGGGCGCCTTCGGCGAGGCGGGCGCGGGCTTCTGCAAGGGAATATGCGCCAGTGACAGCGATCCCCATTCCATGCAGCGTAATGCCCAGCAGTTCGACGATGCCCGGCTCGTCATCCACGATCAGGGCGGGCGGCAATACGGAATAGTCAGCCATCACGCCTCTCCTTCTACCCCTCTGCGGGGGAGAAAAATCCGGAACAGTACGCCGCCCTGCGGGTGATTTTCACAGGCTATGCGCCCGTCGTTGATGCGCAGCAGTTCCCGCACCATGGATAAACCCAGCCCGGTACCTCGGGGGTTGGTGGTGAAAAACGGCTCAAAAATGCGCTCCATCACTTCCGCCTTTACGCCCGGTCCATAATCCCGCAGCGTCACCATGATGCTCCCTTCGTCCGTGGAGACGGCATCGATTTCGACACGCATCGTAGCATCTTCCGCCACGCCGTACTGCGCACTGTTATGCAGCAGATTCCAGAACACCTGCCGCAACTGCGCGGGATCGGCATAAACCGTAAGCCGCGGCGAGATTTCGCCGATGACGATGGTCATGGGTGCCAACAACGGATCCGCCTGCAACTGGGCGGTGAGCACCGGCAACCAGCTCCGCAAGGGGATGGGTTCGGAATGCGCCGGGCTCGGACGGGCCATCTCCAGCACCGATTCGACGATGGCATTGATGCGTACCGTCTCCCGTTCCAGGATATCAAAAAGATGCTGCGAACCGGGGTCGTCCATGCGCTCAGCGAGAAGGTTGCCGGCGTGGCGGATCACGCTGAGAGGATTACGGATTTCATGGGCGATGTTGGCCGCCAGACGACCGAGCGCCGCCAGTTGCGCCTCTCGTTCCCGTGCACGCAGCGCGGATGCATCACGGAGGAGGAGCAGCCGGTAGGAGCTATCGGGCAGGGCGATTCTGCGCACCAGCAGGGTCAGGGCACTGTCCTGCAGTGTTGGGTCACGCCCGTTGGCCGTGATCACCATCTCGCTGTCGTTGGCCGCGGCCTGTCGCAGCATCATGGCTAGACGCGGCTGCACTACGCCGATGGCGACAGGGCTGGAGGTCCATTTCCGGTAACCCGAAAGCGTCCGTGCCACAGGGTTGCTGAGTACCACGCGACTTTGCCGGTCCAACACAAAAACGCCCACATCCATATGCTGCACGATTTCCTGGTTCAACGCATTCAGATTGACGACCTCTGCATCCCTTTGCAGCGCCAGACGGTTACCACGTTCCAGACTCGCCACCAGACTGTCGGCCAGTACCGCCACCGCCACCAGTGCGAGGAGATAAATGAAAAGCTGACCGAAAGGCGGGTGCACGGCGGTCATCCCGCCGAATAGCGACTCGCCTACCAGCAGCGCCAGCAATATCCACACGAAAACAAAAGCGCTTTTGCCGCGCAGGAGGCTTGCCGTGGACACCAGCAGCAGAAAGGGCAGGATACTGAAGGGACCACGGACTCCGCCGCCGAAATGCAGGAGCAGCAGCACCAGCAGGGTATCCGTCGATACCTGAATCCAGGCGTGGCGGCGCGGTTGCGTCGGCCATCGCAACAACAGTCCCAGCAGGTAGACGAGGCTGACCAAGGCTGCCACCAAGGTCAGGATGTGCAGCAGTTCGGTATGTCCTCCCAGATTGATGATGGTTTCACTGGCCGGCAAGCGCACCAGGATGGCGATGGCGGCCGCGATCAGCAGCCGGTAGGCGGAAATGCCCCAAAGTCGCCGCCAGTCACCCATCATCTCCGCCATGTCATGTACCAACCCGCCGCGCCGTCCTGCAGGACCTTGGCCGTGCCATCGTGCGTCCTCCGGCCACCCCCGCCGTCCCGTTGGTGACTCCTGGCACCACATATCTGCAGACACCGCGCGACAGCATCAAAGATTGGTCACCCGCAGCACCTCCTCCAGACTGGTCACGCCCTCCCGGATCCGCCTCAGCCCGTTTTGCCGCATGGTCAGCACCCCCTCCCGTGCCGCCTGCCGCGCCAAGTCGATGGAAGTGCCGCCACGCATGACGATTTCGCGCATGGCGTCGCTCACCGGCATCACCTGATAAAGTCCCATCCGGCCCTTATATCCGGTTTTGTTGCACTGTTCGCAACCCGCAGCGCCCAGAGGGCGCCAGCCCGGCAGATCCTCGGGCGCGAATCCCGCCTCGATCAGGGCCTGTTCGGGAATACGCAGGGGCTTTTTGCAGTGCGGACAAAGCTTGCGGACGAGTCGCTGCGCCATCACCAGATGTACGCTGCCGGCGATGTTATAGGTGGGAATACCCATATTCTCGAGGCGGGTGAGACTCTGTGGCGCATCATTGGTGTGCAGGGTGGCCAATACCAGATGGCCCGTCTGGGCTGCCTTGATGGCGGTTTCGGCGGTTTCCAGGTCGCGCACCTCGCCGACCATGATGATGTCCGGGTCCTGGCGCAGGAAGGAACGCAGGGCTGCGGCAAAGGTGAGACCGATGCGCTCGTTGATGTTCACCTGATTGATCCCGTACACCGGGATTTCCACGGGGTCCTCTGCGGTACTGATGTTGCAGTCACCGGTGTTGAGGATGTTCAGGGCCGTATAGAGGGTCGTGGTCTTGCCGGAACCCGTGGGCCCGGTGACCAGAATCATGCCGTAGGGTCGATGGATGGCGTCCTCAAAGGCTTTGCGCTGCTCTGGCAAAAAGCCTAACTGCTCGATGGGCACCTTGGAACTGGCGGGATCCAGCAGGCGCAGCACGATCGTTTCGCCGAAACTGGTGGGCAGAAAGGAGACACGGAAATCGATGACCCGGGCCGGGGGCACGCGGACACGCAGTCGACCGTCCTGAGGCATACGTCGCTCGGAAATGTCCAGGCGGCAGAGAATCTTCAGGCGCGAGGTGACGCCGTCCCGCAACGCCATGGGCGGATGCAGCGCGTCCTGCAATACGCCATCGAGGCGGTAACGCACCCGAAAATCCTTTTCATAGGGTTCCAGATGAATATCGGACACCCCGCGCTGAATGGCGTCCAGCAGCAGTTGTCGGACAAAGCGCACCACCGGCGCATCCTCGACACTGCTGTCGTTCTCCTGGGCGAGGTCGAATTCTTCCGGATCTTCCTCATCGTGCGGCTTATCCACGAATACATCGTCGATCCCGCCCTGCAGGCTGTTGACCGCAGCATGTACCGCCTTGACCAGTTTGTTGGCTTCGACCAGTACCGGCATCACCTGCAAACCGGTGTTGAATTTCACATCCTCTACTGCCTTGAAGTCCGTGGGATCGGCCATGGCGAGGTAGAGGGTGTCCCCATGCTTCGACAAGGGCAGCACCAGATAACGGGTCATCAACCCTTTGTCGAGCTTGCGGATGAGCAACACATCGATCACCGCTGCGTCGAGATCCAGCATAGGCATGTTGTAGCGCGCGGAAAGGTGCGCCATGAGCACCGTGGCCGGGACGGCGCCCTTCTCCACCACATAAAACAGCAGCGGCGTCTTGCCGCGGGCCGGGTCGGCGGCGAGACTTTGCAAGCGCGCCTCGTCACTTAAACCGTTACTGACAAGTGCCCGCAATACGGGCGTTAACGAGATGTGTTCCGGGTTTGTAGCCATCGACGCAATATCCCCTCCACGGCGGCGGTCTGCGGTAATGTTCCGGTCCATATCCGAAAACTCTCCGCGCCCTGCTCTACCAGCATACCCAGCCCATCCACCGCACCCAGCCCGGCTTGCCGGGCGGCTTGCAGCAGGGGCGTTTCCAATGGGTTATAGACGATATCGTACACACTGCCATTCCCGGGCATGCGGGCCAGGTCCAGCTCCGGGTGGCCCTCGCCGTGCAGGCCCCGCGTGCTGGTGTTGACGAGCAACATGCTGCAGGACAACACCGCAGACAATGTCGCCCGGTCCAGCGGGATGGGATGCACCGGGAGGCCAGGAAACTGCGCCGCCAGAACTTCGGCACGCGGCAGGTGGCGATTCGCCAGGTAAATCGCCGGACATCCGGCATGGCCGAGGGCGTAGACGACGGCACGGGCCGCCCCCCCGGCACCGATTACCGTCGCCGGACACCGCCGCCAGCCGTCCCCCGTCGCACGTTCCAGCGCCCGCAGAAATCCCGGCGCATCGGTGTTGTGCCCCTCCATGCCCGAGGGCGTGAAACAGATGGTGTTCACCGCGCCGATGGCACGCGCCTCCGCGCTGAGCCACTGCATCAGCGGCAATACGGCCTCCTTATGGGGGACCGTGACATTCACGCCCCGGATCCCGAGCGCCGGCAAACCGGCCAGCGCCACGGCGATATCCTCTTCGCGCACCGGAAAAGGCACATACACCAGATCCAGCTCCTGCTGCGCCGCGAAGAGGCGATGCAGCCACGGCGAGAGGCTGTGGTTGACAGGAAACCCCAGGATGCCATAGACGGAAGTGCCACCGCCGGGGTGCCAGCAATGCCGGAGGTCAGACTGAGCGGAGGGCACGATAGGGGCCTTCCCTCGCGGTGATTTCCGGCCGTTGCGAGAGGTGGACGAGCAGATCCGGCCAGTTATCTCCGGGCAGAATATTACCCAGGATCATGGGGTGCTGCGCCCCCGTAACCCGCTCCAGATCCAGGCGTTTCCCCAGCAGGCACTGGCTGCCCAGCCAGGCAAAGGCCAGTGCCTCCAGGGCGTGACCGGGGATACCGCTGTGCCGCCCGCCGTGCAGCACCCGGGTCTCCGCCATGGCGTCCTGCAGGGCCTGCATCAGGGCCTGGTTTTCGGTCCCGCCGCCGAATACCAGCATTTCCGCGGCACCCGGTGTCCAGGCTCTCACCGCCTGTGCCACAGACTCGGCAGTCAACACCGTCAGTGTCGCCAGAAAATCCGCCGCGGAACCCCGCCAGGCAGACCACCAGCGTGTCACCAGCGGCACGCCGAAAGTCTCCCGGCCCGTGCTTTTGGGAGGTGCTTGCCGGAAGAACACGTGGTCCAGCCATTCCTCCAGGCGTACCACATCGCACTGTCCGGCGGCCGCCAACCGGCCATCCACGTCGCAGGTAGCCTGCCCGGCGCAGCACAACTCTGCGGCAGCGTCCATGAGCACGTTGCCCGGACCGCAGTCGAACGCCAGCAGCGGGCGCGGGTCGCCGGCACCCGGCAACCAGGTCACATTGGCCATGCCACCGAGATTGAGTACCAGACGCGGCTGTTCATCCTGAAAGCAGTATCGATGGAAAGGCGGCACCAGCGGTGCGCCCTCCCCCCCTGCTGCCACATCCGCACGCCGGAAATCGTGGACCACAGTCAGACCTGTAGCCACCGCGACATCTGCCGCCGCGCCGATTTGCAGGGTGAAACCGGGCTCACCCCGCGGCTGATGGCGAATGGTCTGTCCATGCAGGGCGATGAAGTCCACCGGACCCAAGCGGTCCATGGCCTCCCGCGCCACCCGCGCATAACAGCCACCCAGACGCCGGTCGAGTTGCGCCATCGCTTCGACATCCAATGGCCCGTTGGCAGCCAGCACTTCCGTGCGCAGTGCGGGCTCAAAGGCGTGGGTGAAAACACCCCGATACCCCCCACAGCCGGCGACGGCCAAATCCAGCACCGCGGCATCCACACCATCGGCACTGGTGCCCGACATCAACCCCAGGCCACGCAAGGCGGCTACCGGGTCGGAACGCGCTGCAGCCGGCGCGGCAACGGCACCTCAGTGACCCTCGTCGTGCTCGCCGTGACCATGGACATGGCCGTGGGCCAGCTCTTCGGCGGTGGCGTCCCGTACTTCCAGCACCGTCACATCGAAGTTCAGGGTCATGCCGGCCAGGGGATGATTGAGATCGACGGTAATCTCGTCACCTTCGATGTCGATTATCGTGGCCAGGCGTGTGCCATCCTCGGTCATGGTCTCAAACTGGGTACCAACCTCCAACTCTTCGGCGTCGTCAAAATCTTCGACACCTACCACTTCCACCAGATCTTCGTCCCAGTCACCATAGCCCTCTTCGGGAGGGATGGAGACCTCAAGCCTGTCGCCGACACGACGCCCCGCCAGGGCCTGCTCCAGACCGGGGATGACGCCATGGTGGCCATGCAGATAGACGAGGGGTTCTTCCCCCACAGAGCTGTCGATCAGCTCTCCTTCTTCATCGGTCAGGGAATAGTCGATGGTGACGACTTTGTCTTTGCTGATTATCATGGCGCGAGTCCTGTAGGTTGGAGGGCCGAGGGAAAATGCTGTTCTACGTTGGCGATGTGGCTCGATTTTAGCCTGACTCTGGGGAAACGGCAAAGTTTTCCGGGGCATCCCAATCACGCCAATGGGGCTCCAGAATCCGGCTGAACGCTTCTGTCCAGAGAGGATTGTCGTTGAGCGCAGGGATATAGCGCAATTCCTGTCCACCTGCGTGGAGGAAAGTTTCTTTGCCTTCGAGGGCTATTTCCTGCAGTGTTTCCACGCAATCCACACCAAACCCGGGACACACGGCGTCTACACGGGACACGCCGGCGCGGGCCAGCCCGACGAGCGTTCTGTCCGTATAGGGCTCCAGCCATCTGGCGGCGCCGAAGCGGCTTTGGAAGCTTTGCACCCACTGATCATCGGACAGACCAAGCGCCTGTACCAGCAACGCGGTGGTCTTTTCGCACTGGGCACGATAGGGGTCGCCCTTTAGGACGGAGCTTTCGGGTAAGCCGTGGAAGGTGATGAGCAGGCGCTCCGCCTGTCCGTGCGCCTGCCACCAGGCGCGGATGCTGTCCGCCAGGGCACCAATATAGGCGGGGTGCGCATGCCAGTCGCGAATCATGCGCATTTCCGGGATTTCGCGCCATTCCCGCAATGCCTTGGCAACCGCGTCAAAAATGGAGGCCGTAGTGGCCGCCGCATATTGGGGATACAGCGGAACCACCAGTATCCTGCCACATCCAGCGTCGCGCAAGGCCGCCATGCCCTTTGCGACGGAGGGATTGCCATAACGCATGGCCAGCTCCACACGGACCTGACCGGGAAACTGGCGCTCCCAGCGAGCCTGAAGCGCATCGCACTGGCGCTGACTGTACACCATCAGGGGGGATCCATCGGGAAGCCAGATGCTGGCATAATTGCGTGCCGAGCGGGCGGGACGAAACAGCAGAATGGGGCCGTTCAGGATGGGCCACCAAAGCACCCTGGGAAGCTCTACTACCCGGGTATCGCCGAGAAACTCGCGCAGGTAGCGGCGCACCGCCGAGGGGGTGGGCGCATCGGGAGTACCGAGATTGACGACCAGAATACCGATCACGCGCCGCTCTCCAGCGTGATGCAGACGGGTGCGTGATCCGAGGGACGCTCCGCCGCCCGTGCGGCACGGTCGATGACCACATCCCGCGTGCGCGAGAGCACGGGAGAGGAAGCCAGAATCAGATCGATGCGCAGGCCCTGATTGCGCCGAAACGCCGCAGCGCGGTAATCCCACCAGCTCCACGCCCGCGCGTCAGGATGCAGCTTGCGGTAGCTGTCATGCAGCCCGAGCTCCAACAGGGCGCCTAGCGCCGCCCGCTCCGGCGCCGAACAGAGGATGCCCTCCCCCCAGTCTGCAGCATCGTAAACGTCACGGGTATCGGGGGCGATATTGAAGTCCCCCACCAGTAGCAGTTGCGGCCAACCCTGCAATTCTCCAGCGATCAATCCGCGCAGGCGCTCCAGCCATTGCAACTTGTAGGGATACTTGTCGCTGTCCAGGGCTTGGCCGTTCGGCACATAGACGTTGACGACGCGCAGGTCGCCGAAGCTGGCGGCGCACAGCCGCGCCTGCCCGTCGCCGCCATCCGGCCAGTCGCAGCGGACGTCACTGGGTGGTGTGCGACTCAGTATGGCAACCCCGTTATACGTCGGTTGACCGTGATAGAGCGCCCGATAACCGGCATCCGCCAACTCGGCCACCGGAAAACGCGCATCGGCCAGCTTGGTCTCTTGCAGACAAAGGACATCCGGTTGCTCGCTGCCCAGCCATTCCAACACCTGCGGGAGGCGTACCTTGAGGGAGTTGACGTTCCACGTCGCAATTTTCACGAAGATTACCGGGGGGCCGTGGCGCTGACGCTGGGGCGCAGGCGCATGGTGTGCATCCAGGTCGTCAAATCCGGGAATTGCACCAGAAAATCCGGCGCGCGCAGATCAACGTAGCCCACAGCCGCGATCGTCGCAATCTGCGCCAGGGTCAGCACCGACACGGTGCCGGCATCCTGCCACGCGTCTGTCTCTTCCTGGAGCATCGCCAACGCGGCGAGGATCTTGCCACGGGCGCGCTGCAGCATGGCGGCATCCTGGCAATCGCTGGCATGGCGCTGCTCCAGCACCCAGGCAATGGTCGTATCCATGATGCCGCTCGCCAGCGCCTCGATCCGCAATGCCTCGATGCGGGCTTCGGGGTCGTGGGGGATGATGGCGGGTTCGGGGCGCAGGACTTCCAGATACTGGATGATCACCGCCGAATCATATACCGACGAGCCGTCATCCCGCACCAGTACGGGGATCTTGCCCAGGGGGTTGTACTCCAGGGCCGCGTGGCCGGGGGCGCGGAGATCCACCCACTCCACATCACAGGGGATGTTTTTTTCCAGCAGCGCGACATGCACTTTCCGGGCATAGGGACTGGTCTGCGTAGCATAAAGTCGCATCGTCATCTCTCCTGTTCTGCTGAGTCCGACCGCTATCTGTTATCATGACGAAAGCATCGCCCCAAGCCAACCCCGGAAAGACCAGCGCACCATGAATTATGACCATCATTATCACGCGGGCAACGCCGCCGACTGCGTCAAGCACCTGGCCCTGAGCCTCACCTTGCAAACCCTGATCCGCAAGGACAGCCCCCTTGCCTATATCGAGACCCATGCAGGAGCGGGACGATATGCCCTGGGCGCTCAGGGGGAACATCTGCAGGGTGTTTCGCGCCTGTGGGCGGACCGGCGCAGCCTGCCACATGCGGGCGCATGGCTGAAAATCGTCAGCAACGAGAATGCTGACGGTGCGTTGCGCCACTATCCCGGCTCGCCGGCCGTCGCTGCCGCACTGCTCCGGGCGGTCGACCGGATGGTGCTCTGCGAGGAACAGCCGGAAGTCGCGATACGCCTGCGCAAGGCGATGGGGAAACGGGCACATACCAGTGTCGTCGGTGAAGACGGCTATCGCGCCCTCTTCGGGCAGATCCCCCCGCCGGAAAAACGCGGGCTGGTCCTCATCGACCCGCCCTTTGAACGCAGGGATGAATGGGAGCGTCTTGCCGACACCCTGATTCGCGCCTATCAACGCTGGCCGCAGGGGGTGTATCTCATCTGGTACCCGGTGAAGATCCGCGGTACGATCACCCGCCTGTGGCAGGCGTTGCGCGAGCGTCTGCCCGCCTTTGCCTGCGAACTGCTGCAGATGCCGGAAGAGGGTCGGGAACAGCTTTTCGGCAGCGGACTGATCGTGGTGAACCCACCCTGGGGTCTGCGCGAGGCGCTGGCCGCCGCGCTGACGGAATTGGGTCCACTGCTCAGTGCGCCGCGAGGCGGTGGGTTGTGGTCCCTGCGTTGCCAGGGCTGGCCGGGTCCCGAAAAGAGTTAGCCGGAGTATGCCAGGGGCCACCACCCGAACCCGCCAGTGCGCTTTAACGGATGACTCAGTCAACAAGGAACCACCATGAGTACCACGACGCTGCCCAATATCGACCATGTGTGCAAGCTGCTTCTGTATGGCGGCCCCCTCGCACAGCTCCAGGGAGAACTGGTCAAACAACCCGGCCAGGAAATCAGTGTTGCCGTACTTTATCAACTGGCACTGCGCCATGGCGTCATCAGTCCGACGGCGGCGCGGGAAGGGCTCGCCCTGCTTGCCGCGGCGGGTCCCGCCGGTGATGCGGGGCGGGCCATCCTGGAACGGGTGCTGGCGGAAGGGGACTTTCTGGCGGTGCGGGTGATGCGTTGAGTGGTCATGGCCATGCGCCTGTATAGCTGGAACGTGAACGGCTGGCGCGCCGCCTGCCGCAAGGGTTTGCGCGAATGGGTGGCGACGGCGCAGGCGGATGCGCTCTGCTTCCAGGAAATCAAGGCCGATCCGGACCGCCTGCCTGCGGCGGAAACCGCACTGGATGGTTACGATGCCCGCTGGGCGGTCGCTGAACGCCCGGGTTACAGCGGCGTCGCCACCTTCAGCAGAGCGCCCTGCCGGCCGCTGGCAACAGGCCTGGGCATCCCGCGCTTCGACCGGGAGGGGCGCGTGGTCGTCACCGACTGCAGTGATTTCGACCTGTATAACGTCTACTTCCCCAACGGCAAGAAGGATACGGAACGCCTCGCCTTCAAGCTGGATTTCTATGCCGCCTTCCTGGAACTAATCAACGCACGGGTCGCCGCCGGCCGGGCGGTGGTATTCTGTGGCGACGTCAACACCGCCCATCAGGCCATCGACCTTGCGCGCCCCAAAGAAAACGCGAGAATATCCGGTTTTCTCCCCGAGGAAAGGGCCTCCCTGGACCAATGGACAGCGGCCGGCTGGGTGGACAGTTTCCGCCACCTCCACCCGGATGCGGTGGAGTATTCCTGGTGGAGTCAGCGCACCGACGCCCGCGCCCGCAATATTGGCTGGCGTCTCGATTATTTCTGGATACATGAGAGCCTGTTGCCGCGCCTGCGCGGGGCGGGAATCGCCACCAATGTGACCGGCTCTGATCATTGCCCGGTCTGGCTGGAGCTGGATTGAATGAACCTGGAACAATACACCGCCCTCGCCGGCGACACGCTGCAGACGATCACCGATTTCCGGCGCTGGGGTGCCAGCCGTTTTGCCGCCGCCGGGCTCGATTTCAGTCAGGGCCAGCAGCACCCCCGCGGCGAAGCCGACGCGCTCCTGGCCGCGGCACTGCACCTCGAACCGGAAGACCTTGCGGAACTCGGCGCGGCACGCCTGCTGGGCAGCGAAAAGACCACGATCTTCAAGCACTTTTATCAACGGGAAATACGCCGTCGGCCCGCAGCCTATATTACCGGCGAAGCCTGGTTTGCCGGACTGCGGTTCAGCGTCGATGAACGTGTCCTCATTCCCCGCAGCCTGCTCGAACCTTTCATCGAGGAGGGCTTCGCGCCCTGGGTAGAGGCGTCGCAGGTGCGCCGCATTCTGGAGATCGGCACGGGCTCCGGCTGCATGGCCATTACCCTGGCCCTGCGCTTTCCGGAGGCGGAAGTAGATGCGGTGGACATCTCTGCAGATGCCCTCGCCGTGGCACACGCCAATATCCGGCGCTACGGTCTGGAAGACCGTGTGCACCTGCATCAGTCCGACCTCTTTGCCGCCCTGGAGAGACGACGCTATGACCTGATTCTCAGCAACCCGCCCTATGTGGACGCGACAGCCATGGCGGAATTGACCCCGGAATACCAGCACGAGCCTCGTCTCGCCCTGGCCGCCGGCGAGGATGGTCTGGACTGCCTGCTCCCCCTTCTGGAGCAGGCGCCGCATCACCTGGAGGGGGGCGGCATCCTCGTGGTAGAAACCGGCGACGCCGAAGAAGCCCTCATCCGTCGCCGTCCCGACCTGCCCCTGATCTGGCTGGAGCATCCGGCCGGAGGTTCCGGCGCCTTTCTTGTGGTAGCCGCAGCCGACGGCGGATTTTAGGCAGGACTGTGCAACATCAGTCCGGCGTCGCCAGCAGGTCCAGGAAAGCGCGCACCGCCCGCGACTGAAAATCGGCCTGAGGGCGCATGAGGTACAGGGTCCAGAACAGGCCGTGGGGCGGATCGAGGCGCAGGGAAGCCAGCGGCCAGCGCACCTTATCCAAGGCCTCTACCGACGCGAAGCCTATGCCCAGTCCGGCGGCGACGGCGTCTCGCAGCGCCTCCACCCCGGTCACCTCAACGCTGTAGCGCGCATGCAATCCGGCACGGACAATGGCCGCCTCCACCCGTCGGCGGATCCCCGAATACGGCTCGCGCCAGACGATGGGTTCCGCCAAAACCTCCTCCCAACGTACCCACCTCCGGCCCGCCCGCACCCAAGGATGACCCTGGGGAAGGATCGCCACCAGTTCATCCTCCCGCCAAGCCTCCAACTCCATATGCGGCGGTAAGCCACTGCGCTCTATCTGTTCTTCGGTGAACAGTAAGTCCCAGGCGCTCAACGGGAGGTTGTCGGTCAGTGGTCCGGTCCTGAGTTGCAGTTGAACGCCGGGATAGCGTCCGCGAAAACGCGCCAGATGCTCCATGAGAAAGTAGTTCGCCACGGTATTGCTGGCCGCGATGCGCAGGCTTCCTTCCTGCAGTGCGTGCCGACGCGCCGACCAGTTTTCCACTTCGCCGAGACCTTCCCGCAGGCGACGGGCGTAGGGCAGCAGGGACTCCCCCGCGGCGGTCAGACGGATGCCCCGCCCGGCGCGCTGGTACAGGGGCTCGCCGACCGCGGCCTGCAGTGCGCGCAAACGCTCGGAAACCGCCGGCTGGCTGCGCCGCAGAATCTGCGCTCCGGCTCCTACCCCCCCAGCTTCCGCCACCGCCAGAAAGGTCAGCAGTTCCTCTGCATGAATTTTCATTGGTATTTCCGATGAATCAACGCAAATCAATCTATTAGTTGAATATTAGTGCCGGCGTTAAATTATGACAACTTTCGAGGATCCAATGCGTGGAAACATTACCCTCCCTCTCCCAAACCTGGCCCCTCTTCGCGGGGGTCGGCCTTGCCCTTGGCATGGGCTCTTTCGATGGCGCCGCGCTACAGGGCATTTTTCCCTACGTCGCGGGCGGCCTCTCCACCAGCAGCGATCACGCCCTCTGGACGCTCACCTACTTTATCGTCCACTGGTCGCTGGGGATCTCCCTGATGCCGTGGACAACCGCCCGCTTCGGCATGCGCCGCGTCTTTCAGGTGGCGGTTATCGTGGCCATGACAGGCACCCTCATCAGCGCGGTGACCGACAATCTCTGGATCATGCTGCTGTCCCGCGCCCTGCAGGGTATCGCCGCAGGAATTCTTGTCCCCCTCAGCCAGAGCCTCTTTTTACGCCACAGCCCGAAAGCGCGCCACGGCATGGTCACCATCTTCTGGAGCAACGCCATGCTGGTGCCATTTTTCTTCGGGCCGGCCATGGGTGGCCTGCTGGCGACAGAACTCGGCTATCGCAGCATTTTTCTGCTGTCCTTGCCGATCTGGGGCGTCGCCCTGTTTCTGGGCAGCACGGGCATTCCCGAAGATCGCGGTGATCCCCGGACGCCGCCCTTCGACGGCTGGGGTTTCGGCCTGCTCTACGGCGGACTGATGAGCATGCAGGTGGTGCTGGATCAGGGCGAGCAGTACGGCTGGTGGCATTCCGCCTTCATCCTGAAAATGACCCTGTTCGCCTTCGCCTTCCTGCTGCTCTTTGCCTGGCGCGAAAGCGAGACCCGCCACCCCCTGCTGCAACTGCACTTTTTGCGTCGGCGCAATTACTGGTTGGGGCTGTTGCTGCTGTGCCTGGGCTGGGCCATGTTCATGGGCTGGGCCTCCCTGCTGCCCCTCTGGGCGGAGGAAACCCTCGGTTTCAATGGCTTCTGGGGGAGTGCGGTGCTCGTTCCCCTCGCCCTCGGCGCCATCCCGTTATCGACCCTGATGGACCGCCTGCATGGATTATTGGGCCTGCGCCGGCTGACGACCCTCTGCTTTGCCATTTTTGCCTTCGCCTATGGCAGCGCCTATCTCAGCCCCATCAGCAGCCTGGGCGACCTATTCTGGCCGATACTGTTCATCGGCACGGGAGTGGGCATGCTCTTCGTGCCGCTCACCATGGTGATTCTCTCCGGCCTCAGCGCCGCGGAAATTCCGTCAGCCGCCACCACCAGCAATTTCATCCGCGTATTCAGCGCCAACATCGGCGTCAGCCTGCTCAGTGTCTACTGGACCCGCTACAGCGCCCTCGCTGGCGACCACCTGCGTAGCCATGTCAGTCGCTTTGGCCGCAGCTCCACACTCTCACCTCAGCACCTGCACGCCCTGATCAGCGCGCAGGCGGACACCCTGAGCATCGACAACCTGCTGCGCATGTCCATGTGGGCCTGCCTGGCAGCGGCGGTTGCCGCCTATCTCTTCATCATCCCGCCGCGCACCTTGAGAAGCGCCGACGGCCCGCGCAATTACGTGGAAGAAGAAGAGGACGAGTTTTCCATATCGGCCCGTGCGCCAACCGGGGAGGGCGCAGGCATCGCTTCCTGAGACGGCCGCAACATTCCGGGCAAGGGAATCAGATCTGCGGTTATGCCGGCAGGGTATCCAGAACACGCCACCTCTGCCGTAAAATGTTTGCTTCGGTTACACTAAGGCAAAAATTTCGTGCATAAGGTAGCCCTGTGAAAGCATTTGTCAGCCAGGCCCTGCAAGGGGCGCTTCAACAACTCCACGCTCAGGGCAGCATTCCAGGGATTCCCGCCACCCTGGAGCTGGATCGCCCCAAGCAGGTGGAACACGGCCATCTCGCCAGCAACGTCGCCCTGCTCCTCGCCAAAGCGGTCGGGCGCAAGCCCCGCGACATCGCCAACGATATCGTCGCGGCATTGCCTGCCTCGGACTGGATTGCCCGCACCGAGATTGCCGGACCCGGCTTCATCAATTTCTTTTTGCGGCCTGCCGCCTTTCACGCCGTCATCCACCGGGTACGTACCGAGAAAGATCAGTTCGGCGCCAACCGGAATGGCGTCGGCCAGCGCCTGCAACTGGAGTTCGTCTCCGCCAACCCCACCGGCCCCCTGCACGTCGGGCACGGGCGCGGCGCCGCCTATGGCGCCAGCCTCGCCAATATCCTCCGCTTCAACGGCTTCGACATCTTTTGTGAATACTATGTCAACGACGCCGGGCGGCAAATGGACATTCTCGCGGCCAGCGTCTACCTGCGTTATCTCGAAGCCGCCAAGGCACTGCCCTGGCCTTTCCCGGAGAATGGTTATCGCGGCGGCTATGTGCGCGAAATAGCGGCCCATCTTCGGGAGCAGGTCGGCGACCGCTTACGGCACGCGGCGACCGGATTACCGAACCTGCCCGAGATGAGCGACGGTGATATCGCCATCGACACCCTCATCGCCCACCTGAAGCAGTCGCTTGGCGAAGACTATCGCACCCTGCACAGCGCCGGACTGAACGAGATTCTCGCTGACATCCGTGACGACCTGGAGGGCTTTGGCGTGCATTACGAGCGCTGGTATTCCGAGGGCAGCCTGATGGCTACGGGTGCGGTCGATACCGCCGTCGCCGCCCTCGAAAAAGCCGGACACTGCTACACTCGGGAGGGCGCCCTCTGGTTCCGTGCCACGGCCTTTGATGACGACAAGGACCGGGTTTTGCGTCGCGACAATGGCGCCTATACCTACTTTGCCTCCGATGTAGCCTACCATGCTGAAAAATTTGCCCGCGGCTTCACCCACGTCATCGACATGTGGGGTGCGGACCATCACGGCTATGTGCCCAGAGTCAAGGCCGCACTGCGCGCCCTCGGCCTCGACGACCAGCAACTGGAAGTCGTCCTCGTCCAGTTCGCCATCCTCTATCGCGGTACGGAAAAGGTCTCCATGTCTACCCGCGCCGGCGAGTTTGTCACCCTCCGTGAACTGCGCGAGGAAGTGGGCAATGATGCCGCGCGTTTCTTTTATGTACTGCGCCGCGCCGACCAGCATTTGGACTTTGATCTGGAACTGGCCAAAAAGCACTCCGAAGAAAACCCGGTATTTTATATCCAGTATGCCCACGCCCGGGTCTATTCCCTGCTGCGCCAGTCGGCAGAAAAGGGGCTCAGCCTGCCGCCAGCAGACGGCGTCGGTCTGGAAATTCTGCAGGAGTCCCGCGAGATCGCACTTGCCGACGCCCTCTGGCGCTTCCCGGAAGTGGTGGCCACGGCGGCCCGTGATCGCGAACCACATCAGATTGCCTTCTACCTCAGGGAGTTGGCGGCAGCCTTCCACACCTACTACAATTCGACCAGAATTCTGGTGGAGGAAACGCCGCTGCGCCACGCCCGCCTGACGCTCTGCCTGGCCGTCGCGCAGAGTATTGCCAACGGGTTACGACTGCTTGGCGTCAGCGCACCGGAACAGATGTAAAGGGATCATGCGCGATTACAAAAATCAGACCAGCCGCCCGCGAGTGCAGGAGCCGCGCCCACCCGTCACGCCACGACAGCGGGTAACTCCGGAAGATGACGCCGAGGAAACACCGTCCCCTCCGGCACGGCCCTGGCCCTGGGTGTTGCTGCTTCTGGTGATCGCGCTGAGCGCGGGGGTCTGGTGGTGGATCGCGCAACTCCCCATCGCCACCGGCAGGCCAGTCCTGGCCCTTAGCGGAACGGGACCATCGGCGGCGGCGACCTCCAGCAACAACGCGGCGGCAAACGGGCGGAAACAACTTGGCAACCCGGCAGCCACCCAACCGTCAGCACCCGCACCGACTAGCGCGGCCGCACCCTCCTCGCGGGGCGGGCCGCTTACCATCGCCACCTCCGCCGCGGCTTCCACGGCCGCCACCCGCAGCGGCGTCGATTTCAATTTTTATCAGATATTGCCCGCCATGCATGTGGATATTCCTGCCGACATCCTCGGCAGCGGCCCCGGCATCCCCGGCGCAGCGACCGCCAGCACCGTCAGTATCGTTCACCAGCCGGTGACCATTCAGGTAGGCGCCTTCACCAACCGCGCCGCTGCCGTCGTCCTGCGCGATCGCCTCGCCCTGCTGGGGGTCAGCACCCAGATGGAAAAGGCGGAAGCAGGCGATAACAACACCCTCTACCGGCTCCGCACCAACACCTTCGATTCTCTGGCAGCGGCCCAGCCCACCCTTGCCAAAATCCGCGGCATGGGCATCACCCCGCTGCTGTTGGGCAGCGGAATCATCGGCTCCGGGGTCAATGTACCGCTGTCGCAATCTCCAACGCATTAATCGCGGCAGCCGGGGTTTCCTGGCCACTCAGCACCTGGTCCAGCCCTGGCAGGTAGTGGTTGATGGTCTCCACGCCAACCAGCAGATAAGGACGCAGCAGGTCAGTGCTCAACACCGCGACAGGCGCCTGGAGAATCGTCTTGAAGTTGATTTCTCCATCTTCCATATCGAGCTCAAAGTTACCCAGAGCCAGTCCATAGTTGGCACGGGTCAGAAACTCCGCCACCGCCAGGCGTTTTTCCATCGTTATCTCCAGATTCTGGGGACGCAGGTAAAACAGGATACGCTCCCGTTCGCCATGCACATGGCAAAAAATGTCCAGAACGCCGTTAGGTACCTGCAACGCGCAAGTGAGGACCGGATAATTGGGCAGTGTTTTCGCTTGCCATTCCAGTTCGGCAAACAGTTTCTCGGCAACTTCCAAATGATTCACGATCGGTTTCCCTGTTCAACGGTGGCCTCGGCGAGGCGAAAAAAGGCGGCCTGATCCAGCGTCTCGGCGCGGCAGCCGGGATCGACCTGCAAACCCCGCAAGTCGTCCGCACTCAAAATGCCGCGCAGATTATTGGCGAGCGTCTTGCGGCGCTGGGCAAAACTGGTGGCCACAATCCGTGCGAAGGGCGCCTGCAGGTGTGGGGGCAGCAACCCCGGACGATGCGGTATCAGACGCATGAAGGCCGAATCCACCTTGGGCACCGGGAAGAAATTCCCCGGAGCCACCGTGAACAGGGATTCCACCGCGCAGTGCGCCTGTATCATCACCGAAAGTCGTCCGTACGCCTTGCTCCCCGGCACCGCTACCACCCGGTCCACCACCTCTTTTTGCAGCATGAAGTGCATATCCCGCACCTGTTCTGCGTATTCCAGTATATGGAAAATCAGCGGTGTCGCTACGTTGTAGGGGAGGTTACCGACTATCCGCAGAGCATTCCCGGCACCGGCCAGCGCCGAGAAATCGACCTCCAGCGCATCGGCCTGCATGACCTCTAGCTGCTCCGGCGGCGCGAGCGCGCGCAAACCGGCGATCATATCCCGATCCAGCTCTACCACCGTCAACTGCGGCAAGAGGCGCAGCAGAGCCCTGGTCAGCGCCCCCGGCCCCGGCCCGATCTCCACCAGTTGATCGCCGGACGCCGGGCGGATAGCCGCCACAATGTGCTCGACAATCTGCGGCTGAACCAGAAAATTCTGCCCGAAACGCTTTTTGGCGCGCGGCAGACGCCCCTCTTGCATCATCAGCGCATCTTCATGCTATATTCGGTCGACGCCTCCAGCAGGCGATGCGAAACGGAAAGTCTATGCACCTCGTGCTGCGCCTTGACGTCGGTGGTCGTCCCATGGCCTGGGAAACCTGGGAAGAAGCCGCGGCCCATTATGTCCGGGGTAACGTTGCCTGGACACTGGGGAATCCTTTCTTTACCGCCCACGGCGGCGTCTGCCGCCGCAGTGGTGTCCTCTCGCAACTCGACATTCATCCGGTCATCGCCGTCCGCGGTCGCCATCAGGGCAAAATTCGACCCCCGGCCCTGTCCAATCAGACCTTGTTCCATCGCGATCATCATCTCTGCATGTACTGTGGCAAACATTTCCCGCTCCGCGAACTCACCCGTGACCACATCATTCCCATCTCCCGCAAGGGCAGGGATATCTGGACCAACGTGGTGACCGCCTGCCGCAGTTGCAACAGCCGCAAGGACAATCGCACCCCCGAGGAGGCCGGTATGCCGCTGCTCGCGGTGCCTTTTACTCCGACCTGGGCCGAGTATCTGCTGCTCAGTAACCGGCGCATTCTCGCCGATCAGATGGAGTTCCTGATCGCCCAGGTGCCGGAAGGACGCCATCGCATTTTTTGAGCCTGCGGATCGTCGCGCCGTAGGCATCAGCAACCTGCGGCGCGCCGGTTGCGAACGATTTCCGCAGCGCTGTCCAGGGCCCTGAGCAGGCTGCCGCCTTCTGCCCGGCCCGTGCCCGCAATGTCCAGCGCCGTGCCGTGATCCACACTGGTGCGCACGATGGGCAAGCCCAGAGTAATATTCACCGCCTCGCCAAAGGCATGATACTTCAGTACCGGCAAGCCCTGATCATGATACATGGCCAGTACCGCATCAGCGTCTTCGAGCAGGCGCGGGGTAAACAGAGTATCGGCCGGCCACGGACCGCTGATCCGCAGACTTTCTCCCTGCAGCGCCTCTATTACCGGCGCAATGACATCCTGCTCCTCGTGCCCCAGATGCCCGCCCTCCCCGGCATGGGGATTCAGGCCGGCGACCAGAATACGGGGTTCCGAGAGAGCGAAGTCTTCGCGCAACGCCCGGTGCAGAATGCGCAGCGTGCCCTCCAGCCCCTCCTGGGTAATGGCCGCCGCCACTTGTACCAACGGCAGATGCGTCGTTGCCAGTGCCACCCGCAAGCCACGACCAGCAAGCAGCATGACCACCTTCGGGCTGCCACACGCTGCCGCGAGATATTCCGTATGTCCGGTAAAGGGAATCCCCGCGTCGTTGATGATGCCCTTGTGCACCGGGGCCGTCACCAGCGCATCCGCGGCACCTGCCCGTAGCAGGTGCATCGCCTTGTCCAGAGTAGCCAGTACCGCCGGTGCATTGATCACATCCAGACGACCGGGCCGACAGGGCTGAGCCAGGGGCACATCCAGCACGTGCAACACGCCCCTTTCCAGCGCCGGCCAGGGATTGCCCTCCCGCCAGGGCTCCAGTCGCAGCGATAAGCCCAGAGTCAGGGCGCGGCTGCGCAGACAGTGCAGATCCCCGATGAGCAGCACCCCCGAGGGCAGGGCATGGAAGGCCAGTTGCAAACAGATATCCGGGCCGATACCCGCGGGTTCCCCCATGGTCAGCAGCACGCGTGGCTCCGTGATCATTTCTCAGGCTCCCCGGGCAGCACTTCCACCACCCCTTGCGGTCCTTCAATCCGCTGTGGAATACGCAAGATCCGCACCCGCAGCAGACGGTCACGAATATCAATGGTCAGCACGTCATCCACCTGCACCAACGCCCCCGCTTTGGCGACCCGCCCGTTGAGCTGCACACAACCAGCATCGCAGATTTCTTTGGCCAGACTGCGCCGCTTGACCAGACGTGACATCTTGAGGAAAAGATCGATGCGCAAATGACCTGCCAAGCTTAACGCCCTTGTCCGAGAATATCCGTAAATGCGTCCTCCAGGCGCGGTTCCTGCAAGTGCAGATCCACGATCTGGGCGGGCAATGCCTGCAACCGTACCAGGACGTCCCCCAACGGACTGCTCTGCGCGTCGATTCTGAGTACCCGGGTATTTTCTGCGGCACCCGTCAGCAGGTCTGCCAATTCGGGAGGAAATGTGCCCGGATCGCGATCGAAAGTCACTGTCAGTACCCGCCAGCCGGCGCTACGCAGCAATTCATCCTTGTTGTCCAGGGCAACGAGTCGCCCCTGCTGAAGAATGGCGATTCGCTGACAGAGTTCTTCGGCCTCCTCCAGATAATGGGTAGTGAGGATGACCGTGTGGCCCTCCTCATTATACCGCCGCATGAAACGCCAGAGCCCCTGCCGGAGCTCCACATCCACTCCGGCGGTCGGCTCATCCAGCACCACCACCGGGGGCTTGTGTACCAAAGCCTGGGCGATGAGCACCCGCCGCTTCATGCCGCCGGACAAGGCGCGCAAATTGGTATCCGCCTTGTCCGTCAGATCCAGCTCCGCCATCAGTTCATCCAACCAGTCCTCATTATGACGCAGACCGAAATAACCCGATTGCATATGCAGGAATTCCCGCACGGTAAAAAAAGGGTCATAGGCCAGTTCCTGCGGCACGACGCCCAACAACCGGCGACTCCGGCGAAAATCCTGCTCCACGTCAAAGCCGAATATCTCCGCCACGCCGCTGGAACGGCGCACAGTCCCCGCCAGGATGTTGATCAGCGAAGACTTGCCCGCACCGTTGGGACCCAGCAGCCCAAAAAACTCTCCGGCATGCACATCCAGGTCCACGCCCGCCAGGGCCAGATGCCCGCTTCCGTAGATCTTGCGCAACCCGGCGATGTGAATGGCCAGGGAATCAATCATGGCAAAGGGGCAGAATATCCTGCAGACTGTACAAGCTTGCCAGTTCCCGCAGCTTGGGAGACGCCCCATGAATACGCAGCGGAACGCCCCGCCCGGTGGCCTGCTGAGTCCACTCCAACAGCACGGCGAGGGTGGCGCTGTCTGCTGCATCCAGCTCTGCGACGGAAATCTCCGTACAATCCCGACCGTCCTTCGCCCATGAAAAGAACTGAAGGGCCTTATCCAACTGTGCCACCCGCCAGTCCCCCCGGAGGAACAGCCAGCTAGCGCCGTCGACCGTCCGCCGCTCCCAGGAGTTCGCTGCGCTCAAGCGGCTGCCGCCCTTTTGTCTGGCGCACCGTCTCCGCCATCCTTGGCCTTCATGTCCTGCAACAAGGCGGGAATCCCGCGGCTCGCGACGATCTGGCCGAAGCTCTGCCGGTAGTTCAGCACCATGCTGACCCCGTCGATGTAGGTGTTGTAGATCCGCCAAGAGTTGTTGGTATAGAGCAGGGCGTAGATCACCGGGACATCCGGTCCACCGCCGTTCTGACGGATCACCATGTTCACCTGTGCCACCGGCGGATTCTGGGAGATCTGCTGGCTGCCGGTGATTCTTACGGTCTGTCCATGATAATGGTTGAGCGAATTGCTGTAGGTGCGCACCAGGAGATCCTTGAACAGCACCACAAACTCCTGCTGCTGCGCCGGGCTCATCTGCCGCCAGTATTGCGCCATCACATATTGCGACATGGTGGTAAAATCCATATGCGGCAGGACAATATCGGCCACTTCCTTCTTCACGGACGGCGTGACGGGCTTGCCTTCGTTCGAGCGTAACACCTTCAGGACACTGTTGGTAAGCTGCTGAACGACCGTTACCGCCCCCTGGGTATCTTCGGCAGTAGCGGGAAGAGTCCAGGTCAACAGCACAACAACCAGAGTAACAAGCGAAATTTGACGCATACAGAATCCTCCCTATTTACTTGCCCGAAGCCTTACTGAAGACCATCTGGCCGATAAGCTGATCGATATTGACAGCGCTTTGCGTCATGGTAATGGTACCACCCGGCTGTAGATCCTGAGGCATGCCGCCCGGCTGAATAGAGACATACTGTTCGCCCAGAAGCCCCTCGGTGTAGATGGACGCCCCCGTATCCGTCGGCAACTTCACCTTCGGTTCGATCCGCATCGTCACCTTCGCCATGAAGGTCTTGGGGTTCATGCCGATGTGGGTCACCTCGCCAATGGTAACGCCGCCCAGTTTCACCGGGCTGCGCGGTTTCAGGCTGCCGACATTGGAGAAATCCGCATGCAGGACATAACCGTCGTTGTAGGCGAAGCCAGAGAGGTTCCCCACGCGCAGTGCCAATACTACCAGAGCAGCGATACCGAGGAGCACGAAGATGCCCACCCACCAGTCTATCGCCCGTTTTTCCATGCGTCCTCCACCCCTCAGGTGAATAAAAAAGCCGTGAGAATGAAATCCAGCCCAAGCACCGCCAGTGACGCCGTCACCACGCTGGTGGTTGTGGCATTACCTACGCCCTCCGCGGTGGGCTGCGCGGCGTAACCCTGCCAGGCGGCAATCCAGGTCACCACCAGTCCGAAGCAGAGAGCCTTGAACAGTCCGGTCAGGATATCTCCGGAAAACGCTACGTTGGACTGCATCTGCGCCCAGAAAGTGCCACCGTCCACACCCAGCACCGGTACCGAAATGAGGTATCCGCCAAAAATGCCGACCAGGTCAAAAATAACGCAGAGGATCGGCACGACGATGATCCCGGCCCAAAGCCGGGGTGCCACGACCCAGGCGAGCGGATTGACCGCCATCATTTCCATGGCACTCAATTGCTCGGTCGCCTTCATGGAACTGATTTCGGCGGTCAGCGCCGAGCCCGCCCGCCCGGCGAAGAGCAACGCCGTGAGTACCGGCCCCAGTTCGCGCAGGAGCGACAGGGCGACCAGGGTGCCCAGCGCGGAGGTCGCGCCGAAACGCACCAGCGCATAATACCCCTGAAAACCCAGCACCATACCCGTGAAAAATGCGGCGACCATCATCAGCAGCAGCGACCGCACCCCAAAGCCGTATACCTGTTTGAGCAGTTGCTGAATGCTAAAATGACGGTTCACTACCGCAAACAGGCTCAGCAGCAAAAAGCGCGACGCGGTGCCCAGGTTGGGCACCGTGCGCAGGGTCCGCCGCCCCAGGTTCGGTATGAATTCCATAAAAGCCATGTTTAAATCGCCTCGCCCGCTGCCCATACCCCGGTCAGGGCAGTAGCATAGTCATCTTTCGCCGGGTAGTGGAAGGGAACCGGCCCATCGGGCTTGCCCCCGAGAAACTGCCGTGCCAGTTCCGAATCACTGGCACGCAGGGTATCTGGCGTACCTTCGGCAATGATTTTGCCACCCGCGAGGATGTAACCGTAATCGGCGATGGAAAAAGTCTCCTGCACATCGTGGCTGACGAGGATGCTCGTCGCGCCAAGGGCGTCATTGAGGCGGCGGATCAGGGTCGCAATAATCCCCACACTGATGGGGTCCAGGCCGGTAAACGGCTCATCGTAAAATATCAGCATCGGGTCCATCACCATGGCACGGGCCAGCGCCACCCGTCGGCCCATGCCACCGGAGAGCTCGGCGGGCATCAATCCGGCCGCTCCACGCAACCCCACCGCCTCCAGTTTCATCAGCACCAGCTTGCGCAGAACGCTCTCGTCCAGCCGGAAATGGCGACGCAGGGGAAAGGCGACATTCTCAAAGGCGCTGAAATCCGTAAACAGGGCGCTGTGCTGAAAAAGCATGCCCATACGCCGACGCAGGCGGTACAGGTCCTCAAAGTTCAGGGCCTGCAGATCCTGACCAGCCACCCGTATCCGCCCGGCCTGGGGCGCGAGGGTACCGGCCATCAGGTTGAGCAGGGTCGTCTTGCCGCCGCCGCTCGCCCCCATGATGGATACGATGGCCCCTTGGGTGATGCGCAGACCCACGCCGTCCAGGACCGTGTGCGGGCCCCGGGCAAAGTGCACGTTTTCCAGTTCGACAAGAGCCTCAGCGGCCATGGGTACTCTCTGTTTTCGCAGTCATGGGGCGCAGTATAAACCGAACGGTCAGGATGGGGCCAGATTACGGCATGAAATGGTGGAAAACCCCTAGAAAATCCGTGCCTCGCCGTGCTCAGAAAACCCTTGCATCCCCGGCATATAAGCGTATAGTTCGCGTTCTGTTTCCACGGCACCGAAAGCAGTTACTAAGGGGGTCAGTCCTTAAGAGACTTGGAGCAATGCATCGTTCCAGCAAGGTAGGGCATAAAACCAAGTACTGTCTGGGGGTGCACGGGAGCTACTTCTTAACCTTTTTGACTTTGGTAAGGGGGGCACCTATGCGCTCATTGGGACATCAAATCGTTGCGGATTTTTATCACTGTGACGGCAGTACCTTGTCTGATGTTGATTTTGTTACGGATGCCATGCTCGAGGCCGCCCGGCGTGCCAACTGCACCATCGTGACGCAAACTTTTCACCACTTCTCACCCTACGGGGTGAGCGGCGCCGTTATCGTCGCCGAGTCGCATCTGGCCATTCATACCTGGCCGGAATATGGTTACGCAGCGGTGGATATTTTCACCTGCGGCGATATCATCCAGCCCGAGGATGCCTTGAATTATCTCAAGGAAGCCTTTGGCGCCGGGCAAGTCTCCACCATGGAGATGAAGCGCGGGCAAGTGGACATGATGGGCGTTCCTGCCCATGAGTTGCGCGTCAAGCCGGCTCTCTGCGCTTGAGATGACTCACAGCGGTAACGGGTGGACCGAAATCAGCGGTCCACCCTTTTCTTTTGCCCGTATCTTCCGCAAAATCCCTGCGGACACCCCACCATCCCCGTTGAGAGAGGCGGTTATGAGCACAGAACTGTGGTATACCGAGCGCTATGAAGAGCACGGCGCGGCATTGAGCCTGAAAATCCGCGAAGTGCTGCATCGTGAGCAAAGTCCTTATCAAAATATAGAAATCTTCGAGACCGAACAGTTCGGCACCCTTATGACCCTGGACGGTCTGGTCATGGTCACCGACCGCGATAATTTCCTCTATCACGAAATGATGAGCCATCCGGCCCTCTTTACCCACCCGGCGCCGAAACGGGTGCTGATCATCGGCGGCGGTGACTGCGGCACCCTGCGCGAGGTGCTGCGCCATCAGGAAGTGGAAGAAGCCGTGCAGGTGGAACTGGATGAGCGAGTTACGCGCGTCGCCGAGCGTTTTTTCCCGGAACTCTGCGAAAACAACCAGGATCCTCGGGCCCGTTTCCACTTTGCCGATGGAATTGCCTGGATCAAAGAGGCGGAAGCGGGACGCTATGATGTGATTATCATTGACTCCACCGACCCGGTCGGACCGGCGGCTGGACTTTTCGCCACGGACTTTTACGCAGCCTGTCACCATGCGCTGGCCGGTCAGGGCGTGCTGGTCGCCCAGTCCGAGTCGCCGCTCCTGCACGCCGATCTTATCCGCCAATGCCAAAGCCGCATGACAGAAGCGGGCTTCGACGCAGTGAACAGCCTGTATTTCCCGCAGTTCTGTTATCCCTCCGGCTGGTGGAGCGCAACATTGGGACGCAAGGGTCTCGCCATGGATGTCTTCCGAGTCGACGCCGCCAGGGCCTTTACCGGCACCCGTTACTACCACGCTGCCATGCAGCAGGCCGCCCAGGTCGCTCCGGCCTTTCTGCTGCCCTGAACGACCGCCAGTACCGGAAACAACGCCTAATCAACCAGGGCGTGGTCCGAAGACCGGGCGCTGAGGGCAGTAATTCCATAAATGCAGGGCGGGAACTTCGTGCTCCCAACCCAGACGGGAAATGCTGCCCGGGTCCAGGTGCAGGTGGTCGGCGAAACGGAGATCCAGCCCCAGCCAACGGACGGCCAGCGCGCGCAGAATGTGGCCATGGGCAAAGCACAGCACGTGCCGGTGGCCCTTTTCATCCCATTCCCTCAGCAGTTCCTCACAACGGCTACTGACGGCTTCCGGGCTTTCGCCACCCGGTCCGCCACAACGGAAAACGCTCCATTTCGGATTTTCCCGGCGAATTTCCGCCGTCGTCATTCCCTCATAGCGGCCGTAGCGCCACTCACAAAGCCCCCGGTGCAGTTCAGGAACAGCAAAACCCGCGAGAATGGCCGTGTGATGGGCACGCAGCATAGGACTGGAGTAGATCCCATCAAAATGCCCCTGTTCCACAAAGTGGTTCCAAAGCGCCTGCGCGTCCTTTCGGCCCTCCGCCGTCAATGCGACGTCGGTCACCGAAGTGTGTTTGCCGCTATCCGCCCACTCGGTCGCCCCATGCCGCACCAGTGTGATGGATTCTATAGTCATGACGGGACTCCAGAAGGTAGCCTGAAACACCTAACTATAGAACCAGAACCTGCGGATCGTGGCGGGATGGGGACGATGAAGGGGCCTGGCCCTGGGAAAATGACGGGTCAGGAAACAGCCTTGTGCTCCTGCATGAAATTGTAGAGCAATCCGGCAATCAGTCCGCCCACCGGCGTCGCAACGAGATACACCCATATGTACGGGAAGTAGACACCAGCGACGGCCGGGCCCAATGTCCGCGCGGGATTCAGGCTTGCTCCCGTCAGTGGGCCCATAAACGTCACCGCCATGACCAGGGTAAAACCAATAGCGAGAGGAGCAGCGTTACCGGCACGACCGCTCATGGCCGTATACAACGCGGTAGTGGTCAGAAAAAATGTTCCCAGGGCCTCCAGCATAAAACCACCGGAGACCGATACAAGGCTGGTATTGATGGTAGTGGCCCCAAGATGTCCTGTCGATCCTCCAAGAACCACCAGAAGCACATAACCGGCCGCGATACCACCGCCAACCTGGGCGATCATATACAGGCCGGCATCCTTCCAGCCTATCTTTCCTGCAATGGCCCCGCCAAGGGTGACCGCGGGGTTGACCACGCCACCACTGATGTCACCAAACACATACGCGGCGATCATGATGGCGAGTCCGTTGGCCAGGGCCACATCGATTAGGGGATAACCCATTGCCGCAGCACCGCCACCAAAAAATATGAGCCCGAAGGTACCGATGAACTCTGCCGTCATTTTCCGAGTTATTGAGCACATAAAGGATTCTCCATATAAAATACATACGAAAGGTGACGCGGCATCCCGCTTTGACGCCGGACCGCACGAAGATCCATAAGCAAATAATGACAGACTCACAGATCTGGGGCAATGATACCTATAAACCGGCTACAGTGATATAACCTGTCCGTAGATGGACGAAATCCATGACGGTGCATGACTGAGCACTGCCTTTCTGCGCGGATGGGGCTATCCTTCCGTGGCAAAAGGCGTAATCCTCTGATTCGGACGGAACGCGCCTGGGTCTTGACCCGACCGATCCAGATTGGCGCGTTACCGGTCAGATGCCCGTCTGACCAAGCAGATGGCCGATCAGCGTGGTAGCGATCATCGAGAGAACACCCCAGAAGACCACGCGGATAGCGCCCTTCACCATGGGGGCGCCACCCGCCCGGGCCGCGACCGCGCCGAGGAGCACCAGCAGCAGGATGCTGGTCGTATACAGGGCCGGTAGTACCCTGCCGTGGGGCACGAAGGCGGCGATCAGCACCGGGAACAGGGCGCCGCATGCAAAGGCAGCGGCGGAAGCCAGTGCCGCTTCGGCAGGCCGCGCCGCCGCCATTTTCGTCATGCCCAGTTCGTCATGGGCATGTGCAGCAAGGGCATCATGCGCCATAAGCTGGGTGGCGACCTGCTGGGCCAGCGCCTCACCAAGGCCACGCGCCACATAGATGCCCCTGAGTTCAAGCAATTCTTTATCAGGGTTTTTTTCCAGTTCGCGTCTTTCCGTTTCGAGATCTGCGGCCTGGGTATCGGCCTGTGAACTCACGGATACATACTCACCGGCCGCCATGGCAAAGGCGCCGGCGACCATCGCCGCAACACCGGCGAGCAGAATTTGTTCGTGGCTTGCCTGTCCGGCAGCGATACCGGCAAGGAGGCTTGCTGTCGAGAGCAGACCATCGTTGGCGCCCAGCACACCGGCCCGGAGCCAGCCGATCTTCTCATGGTGATGGTGTTCGTCATGATACATGCGATGTCTACTCCCGGCCGAGAAAGGGTGGCCAGAGTGTAACCACGGTGCAAAGCACTGGTCCAGCCCTTCCTGCCTCACCCGGCTGTCCGCCCAGAGGAGCGAATTTCTGCTATCCTGCTCGCCAACGGCCTGCCTGCGAAGCCGGAATGGCGGTCCGAATACCATGATGCAGCGGAGAACGGTTATGATGTCGCAGACAGACAAGTGGTTCCTTGCCCTTGGCGCCGCCAACGCGGGGGTTGCGGTAGTGCTGGGGGCCATCGGCGCCCACGCCCTGAAGGGGCGCTTGTCACCCAAAATGATGAGCGTTTACCATACCGGTAGCCAGTATCACCTCTACCACGCCCTGGGACTGATACTGGTGGGAGTCGTGGCGCTGCAACTGCCGGAATCCGGCCTTACGCAGTGGTCAGGCTGGCTTATGCTGGCCGGGACGGCGTTATTTTCGGGCAGTCTTTACCTTCTGGCGATCACCGGCAAGGGTTGGCTCGGCGCCATTACGCCCGTCGGTGGGCTGTCGCTCATTTCTGCATGGATATTGTTGGCTGCAGGCGTGTTACAGGTATAACTTCCGGTCAGCTTTGGTCAGGAGAGCAGTATGACAAAGTCGGTAACAAACCTCGCCCCGCAGGACGCCTTCAATTTCCTGCAGAAAAACCCGCAGGCGGTGCTTATTGACGTCAGAAGTGAAATGGAGTTTCTGTTTGTCGGGCACCCGAAAGAAGCGTTGACCATCCCCTGGCGAGACGACCCTGACTGGGAAATCAACCCGGACTTTCTGTGTCGGGTACGACGCGCCACATCCCTCAACCGGCCCGTCTTACTGATCTGCCGTAGTGGCCATCGCTCGCTGGAGGCTGGACAGTACTTACAGGCCAACGGGTTCAGCGCCGTTTACAATGTGGCGCATGGCTTTGAAGGGGATCTGAACGATCAGCATCGCCGAAGCAGCCTGAATGGCTGGCGCTTTGATGGACTGCCCTGGGAGCAAATATAACATTGCAACAATGAGGCCCATAAAAACCAAATCGTGAAAAGATGACAGCACAGTAAAAGGATGCACTAGAAATATGAACGAATCTGCCGGTTCTCTGACCAACTCTCAGGATCTACCCAGTCAACCTGTGCTCGCGCAACCATTCGCGCAGGAAGATTTTCGGGCTATAACGTTGCGCTTCGATTTTTCGGCGACTCAAAGTATCATGCACAAATCTGCGCCAGATAAGCTGGTCCTGGGTTATACCCGCACCATGATGGGTTTTCTGATTTTACAGCCAAAGCCCAAACGGATTGCCATGATCGGCCTGGGTGGAGGTTCACTGGCAAAATATTGTCTGCGCCACATCCCGGATGTCCACTTCACCGCCGTGGAGATCAATCCCAAGGTCATTGAGTTGCGTGACCGCTTCGGCATTCCACCGGATGGTCCCAATTTCCAGGTGCTGCGTGGGGATGGCGCGGTATATGTCAGCAACCACACCAAACCGGTCGATGTGCTGCTGGTCGATGGTTTCAACCATGACGGCCAACCCGCGCAACTATGCAGCACCGGGTTCTACAACGACTGTTATGCCAAACTGCGAAAGAATGGAGTGCTGGTGATCAACATGCTGAGCAGTGACTGGCAATGCGATGCCTATGTCGCCCGTATCCAGAAAAGCTTCGATAATCAGGTCGTCGTTATAGACGCAGAGGAGTCTGGCAACAAAATCGTATTTGCATACAAAGGTGCGGACTTCCCCCGGTTGGCGAGCAAAATACGTGATCGCGATCGCGCACTGAGGCCCTCGCACAGTATCTCTTTGCACGCCACCGCGCAGAAATTGTCCGAACAATTCAAGCAACTTTATTCATGCCGGGCGTAACGGTCCAGGCGGACTGTACATATGGCTCCGTCGATGCTTCCCCAGCAGTCTAGCCTACGGGATGAACCGCTGCCGACATTCCTGATCCGGGCCCGCCCATATCATTTCTTTGCACGCCATCGCACAGAAAACATGGAAGCAATACAAACGGCATCCCCTGTGGATACGCTGTCGGCTCGCGGAACTCTCCCTGACCTTCTCGGCCCATGAGGCCCTGGATGAAGTGATCACCGAGGTGTGGAGATCGTCGATACGCCCAGGCCAGCCCTGTTCGTTGCCGGAAACGCATCGGCAGCGCCCCTTGCCGCAGATGCCCGCCTTGGCACATCGCCGATCAGATATTGCATCAGGCACCAAGACCACGGCGCTGACAGATCGCAGATTTCGGGGTAGGATCACCTCATTCGTCCGGCCGGTTCCAAAGCCCATGAACAAGCAGCAAGGAAATACACCCGTCCATATTTGGCGCGTCGATTTCGAGGGAATGGAGATGCGGACCACCTCATCGGACGGCATCCATGTGTGGATAGCACGGGATGACGTGATGGAAGCCTTGCAGATTCCGGATCCCGGATACGCTCTGAGCTTTGTAGCCCCGGAGGATCAGGCCGCTCTTTCATCGGGAACCGATGTTCCGGACGAGGAAAGCGAGCCGGATGGTCTGCCCATGATCAACGAAATCGCCGTCTATGAAATGATGGCACGCTTCCCGACTCCGCCCTCCGGGCGGTTCAAGCCCTGGCTGTTGCGCCTGCGGCATTTATTCTTCGAGCTGATGACACGGGACGATGAAGTCACCTTCCCCCTGCAATAGGGCACTCCAAGCTCAAAGCATCGATGTGCGGGTACCGAAATGGCATCTCTGGGCACCAGAATGCAGATGGCGGGCAACTGCGAGAATGGTCTCGAGGCCCGCTCAGGACATGGGGAACTTGGCGGACAAAAGATCGGTCTATGATTCTGGTTGCTGGCACTCAGCCGGCGACCGCCGTTTTATGGATCTGGGTTTTGCTGAAATTCAGGAGGATCGTCATGAGAAAAAACCCTCTCCGTCAATGGAAACGTCAGGTGCTCATCTCCGCGAGCATCGCTGTTCTGGGCGCCGCTGCTGCAGCATCCCTGGCCCATGCCTACCCCTTTGAAGGTGACGCCCTGGCACCACAACAGTCACCCATGTCTGTCACACATCTATGGATCGACGGACACTCCGTACCTGCCACCGCGCAGAGTCGTGTCATTCACTTTCCGGGTGGGGTGATAACGGTCCAGACGGTCACCTGGGGCTCAGGTGGGTCTAACAGGCAGATGCAGGCGATGCAGGTGTCCATGGATCGGCAAATAGCCCAGATGCAACGCCTGATGGGCGTCTCTTTCGGCCCCTTCGCCATGCCGTCGTTCCGCTTGCCGGTGCCGGTCGCCCTGCTTTCGTTGCCTCCGGAAATGCCTTTTTCGGGGGCCATCCCTCGCGACGCCTTGAACCTGGGCGAAGGCTCCGGCGCGGCGCCATCCGTACCCATGACTCCCCTGCCGGAGCATCAGACCTTGCAGGTACGCTGGGATCACCCCCATGCCCCTTCGCCAAAGATCCCACTTTGACCAGGGGACGAAACCCTACACCCCACAGACCAGCCCGCGGTGTCTGAACACGGGCAGCAGACGATGGTGCTCCCTCTCGTCCT
>JAMCRJ010000062.1 GCA_023381645.1 Gammaproteobacteria bacterium | reverse complement strand
GGGCGACAATATATTGTTCAAGGTCGCGTTGATTGCGCCGATTGCGATGGAGGAAGGTCTGCGTTTTGCGGTACGCGAAGGCGGCCGTACCGTTGGCGCCGGCGTCGTCTCCAAGGTGGTCGAGTAAGTTTTCACGGTGTAGTGTTGAACGGCGGCACTGTCCGCCGTTTGCCGTCTGCAGGGCAGTAGCTCAATTGGTAGAGCAGCGGTCTCCAAAACCGCAGGTTGGGGGTTCGAGCCCCTCCTGCCCTGCCATTATTAAAAAGGTGTGGTGTTCATGTCGGAAAAAGTGAAGCTCTATTTTGCGGCAGGATTTGCTGCCCTCGGGGTGTTCGCCTATTTCCTCATCCCCATCCGCCTCGGTACGTATTACCCTGGTGCTGCGCTGATTTTGGCTCTGTTGGTTGCGGTAAGTCTTTTTGCTTCCAGCAACAACGGCAAGGCACTCTTGGTCTTTTTTCGGGAAGCATACGTGGAGTTGCTGAAGGTGGTTTGGCCGACGCGTCCCGAGGTCTTGCGTAGTACGGCCATCATTATTGGTTTGATCGCGGTAATTGCCATCTTCCTTTGGTTGGTGGATATGGCACTCCTTGGGATCGTGCGCCTGCTACTCGGAGGAGTCGCATAAATGTCGATGCGTTGGTATGTAGTGCATGCGTTCTCGGGCTTCGAGAAAAAAGTGCAGGCTGAGATCCGCGAACGTGCCAGTCGGGAAGGGCTCGCCGATAAGTTTGGTGACATTCTTGTTCCGGTCGAAGAAGTGGTAGAAATGCGAAATGGTCAGAAGACGAACTCGCAACGGATGTTCTACCCCGGCTATGTTCTGGTGCAGATGGAAATGGATGATGTTACCTGGCACCTCGTCAAAAGTACGCCAAGGGTTACCGGATTTGTCGGGGGTTCTGTGGGACGCCCACATCCACTGAGTGATGCGGAGACCAACGCCATCATGGACCGTATCAAGGAAGGCGTTGGAAAACCGCGTCCCAAATTCAGCTTTGATGCGGGAGAACAGGTGCGTGTCGTAGACGGCCCGTTCAAGGATTTCAACGGGGTTGTCGAAGAAGTGAATTTTGAGAAGAGCAAGCTGCGGGTTTCGGTGACCATCTTCGGTCGTTCCACGCCCGTGGAGCTGGATTTTGGTCAGGTCGAAAAGGCCTGATCGTTTTCAACAGAGGGAGCCTGACGGCGTTCGCACCTCGCAGGAGTTAAAGCTATGGCAAAGAAAATAACAGGATATATCAAGCTGCAGGTAAAGGCTGCGCAAGCCAACCCAAGCCCACCCATTGGTCCGGCCTTGGGTCAGCGTGGATTGAACATCATGGAGTTCTGCAAGGCATTCAATGCACAGACTCAGGGTGTTGAACCAGGTTTGCCGTTACCCGTGGTTATTACTGTTTTTGCAGATAAAAGTTTCACTTTCGAAGTGAAAACGCCACCAGCAGCGGTGCTGCTGATGAAGGCTGCGGGCCTGCCAAAGGGCAGCGGGCGTCCCAATACGGTAAAGGTTGGTAAGGTTTCGGAAGCGCAGATCGAAGATATCGCCAAAACGAAAATGCCAGATCTCAATACGCAGGATATTGAGTCGGCAAAGCGCAGCGTGCGTGGGACTGCCCGCAGTATGGGCCTGACGGTGGAGGGCTGAGATATGGCGACGAAATCCAAGCGCACACTGGCCCTCAGGACGATGGTGGATCGGAATAACCGTTACGCGATCGAGGAGGCCCTCGAACTCGTCAAGAAGATGGCCACGACCAAGTTCGACGAGTCGGTGGATGTAGCGGTGGGTCTAGGTATTGATCCACGCAAATCGGATCAGGTAGTACGTGGCGCCGTAGTCCTTCCCAATGGTACTGGCAAGCAAATGCGGGTGGCCGTTTTCGCCACCGCCGATAAAGCGACCGAGGCGCGTGATGCTGGTGCCGATGTTGTCGGCATGGAGGATCTTGCGGAGTTGGTGAAGGCTGGGCAGATAGACTTTGACGTGGTCATTGCTACGCCGGATGCCATGCGCGTGGTGGGCACCCTGGGTCCCATACTGGGTCCCCGTGGTTTGATGCCGAACCCCAAAGTCGGGACGGTGACTGCTGATGTTCGTACTGCCGTAATCAATGCCAAGGGTGGACAGGTGCGTTATCGCGCCGACAAGGGCGGTATCGTGCACAGTACCATCGGCAAGTCTTCCTTTGAGGTGAAGGCGTTGCAGGAAAACCTGCTGGTGCTGATTGACAGCTTGCGTAAGGCCAAACCGGCTACCAGTAAAGGTATATATATCCGTAAGGTGAACCTCTCTCCGACCATGGGCCCTGGCGTTGCCGTGGATCTGAGTGGTCTCGGCTAAAGATTTCCGCTTCCGGGCGGGAAGGTCGGCGTAAGCCGGCGTACAAAGACCGCAGGGGGCGTAAGCCTTAATGATTTTCCCTGCGTAGGCGACGGCGCGCCAGATCTTCTGGCCGCCTCGGTTAGATAGGAGGTGACATTCACGTGAGTCTCAAACTCGCAGAAAAGGAACAGGTCGTTGCCACCTTGCAGGCCAGACTCACTGGGGCGCAAGCCACAGTGGTAGCGGAGTATCGCGGTTTGACGGTGGCACAGATGACGGTTTTCCGGGCAGAAGCACAAAAGCAGTCGGTGCATGTGCAGGTTGTGAAGAACACGCTGTTGAAGCGCGCCCTCGCGGGAACGCCATTCGCGGTGATGGACCATCTGCTGAAAGGTCCTCTGGTATTCGCGGCAGCAGAAGACCCTGTTGCCCTGGCGAAGCTCTTCACCGACCATGCAAAGCGTTTCGAAAAACTGGTCATTACCGGTGGTGTGCTCAGCGGTAAGCAGATCGATGCGGCGGCAATCGCGCAATTGAGCAAAATGCCCTCACGCGAAGAATTGCTGGCCAAATTGCTCGGTACCATGCAGGCCCCGGTTGCCGGCTTTGTTCGCACCCTTAACGAGGTCCCGAGCCGTTTCGTCAGGACCTTGGCGGCAGTTCGCGATCAGCGCGCTGCTTAAATCAACTTGAACTGTAAGGAGTTAGTAACATGGCATTGTCCAAAGCGGAAATTTTAGACGCTATTGCGGGTATGACGGTCCTCGAACTGTCTGAACTCATCAAAGAAATGGAAGAGAAGTTCGGCGTATCTGCAGCGGCTGTCGCGGTCGCGGCACCTGCCGGTGGTGCGGCGGCTGGCGAAGGTGCGGCTGCTGTGGAAGAACAGACCGAATTCGACGTTATCCTCACCGCCGCTGGTGCCAACAAGGTTAATACCATCAAGGTGGTTCGAGCCATCACTGGCCTTGGCCTGAAGGAAGCGAAGGATCTGGTTGACGGCGCGCCGAAGCCCGTGAAGGAAGGTGTAGCCAAGGCCGAAGCCGAAAGTGTCAAGGCGCAGCTCGTCGAGGCCGGTGCCGAGGCGGAGATCAAGTAATCTGTAAGTTGATGTAGTAACCTGATCGGCTGGCCGCGTAAAGCGCTGCCAGCCCCTCATTGTTTGCGGAAGGCAGCTTTAACCGCTGATCCCTGAACCATGCAGTCGTCGCGCGGAGCATCCATGGCCTACTCTTTTACTGAAAAGAAACGGATTCGTAAAGACTTTGGCAAAAGCCAGAGCATTCTTGCTGTGCCATATCTGCTGGCTACGCAGATGGATTCCTACCGGGAGTTTCTCCAAGAGTCAGTACCCCCGGCGGCGCGAAAGGAAACGGGTTTAGAAGCTGTTTTCCGTTCGGTTTTTCCGATGGAAAGTTATTCCGGCAACGCAATGCTGGATTATGTCTCCTACCGCCTGGAAAAACCGGTGTTTGATGTGGTGGAGTGCCGCCAGCGCGGACTGACCTACTGTGCCGGTTTGCGGGTACGTTTGCGTTTGGCGGTTATGGAAAAAGACGACACCACTGGCGCCAAAAGGGTCAAAGACGTGAAGGAGCAGGACGTCTATATGGGCGAACTGCCTCTGATGACGGAGCATGGTTCCTTCGTGATTAACGGCACGGAGCGCGTCATCGTCTCGCAGTTGCATCGTTCGCCGGGCGTTTTCTTCGACCATGATCGCGGCAAGACCCATTCTTCGGGAAAGCTCCTCTTTAATGCGCGCATCATTCCTTACCGGGGGTCGTGGTTGGATTTCGAGTTTGACCCCAAGGATCACGTTTATGCGCGCATCGATCGCCGTCGTAAGTTGCCGGCGACGACGTTGCTGCGTGCGCTGGGTTACAGTACCCAGGATATTCTTGAGATGTTTTTCGATATGGAGACCTTCCGCCTGATCGACGGCGATCTGCGCTATGTACTGATCCCTCAGCGTCTGCAGGGCGAAGTGGCTGCATTTGATATCATCAGTCCGGAAACTGGCGAAGTGCTGGTACAGACCGGTAAGCGAATTACGGTGCGCCAAACCAAGGCGCTTTCCGAGGTTCAGGGTCTGCATGAAATTCCTGTGCCGGATAGCTTCCTTCTGGGAAAGGTCGTCGCCCGTGATATTGTTCATCCCGAAACCGGCGAGGTGGTGGTACAGGCCAACGAGCCCGTCAGCGGTGAGCTTCTGGACGCCCTGCGAAAAATGCCGTCACTTACACTGCATACGCTCTATCTCAATGAACTGGATCGTGGGCCTTATATTTCAGAAACGTTGCGTATCGACACGTCACGTGATGCTCACGACGCCCAGATGGAAATCTATCGGCTGATGCGTCCGGGTGAGCCGCCGACGAAGGATGCGGCGCAAAACCTGTTCCAGGGATTGTTCTTCAGTCCCGACCGCTATGACCTGTCGGCCGTAGGCCGTATGAAGTTCAATCGTCGGGTGGGGCGCGATGAGATTACCGGTCCTGGCGTACTGAATGATGCGGACATCATTGCAGTGCTCAAGGTGCTGGTCGCCCTGCGTAACGGTGTGGGGGAGATCGACGATATTGATCATCTCGGTAACCGGCGCGTGCGCTCGGTTGGTGAGTTGATGGAAAACCAATTCCGGCTCGGTCTGGTGCGTGTAGAAAGGGCCGTCAAGGACCGTCTTGCGCTCGCCGAGAGTGAGGGCCTCACGCCTCAGGATCTGATCAATGCAAAACCCATCGCAGCAGTGGTCAATGAGTTCTTCGGCTCCAGCCAGCTCTCCCAGTTCATGGATCAGACCAACCCGCTTTCCGAGGTCACCCACAAGCGGCGTGTCTCGGCTTTGGGGCCGGGCGGCCTGACCCGGGAGCGTGCGGGTTTCGAGGTGCGTGACGTACATCCGACGCACTACGGCCGGATCTGCCCCATTGAAACGCCGGAAGGCCCGAATATCGGACTGATCAACAGTTTATCGTGCTATGCGCGGACGAATTCCTACGGATTTCTCGAAACACCGTATCGACGCGTTGTCGATCGCCGCACCACCGACGAGGTGGAATATCTGTCGGCTATTGAAGAAGGCAATTATATGATTGCCCAGGCGAACTCGACGGTGGACGAGCACGGCGTGCTGACCGACGAACTGGTGTCCTGCCGTTTCAAGAACGAGTTCACTCTGGCAAATCCAGATCAGGTTCAGTTCATGGATATCTCGCCGCGGCAGATCGTCTCGGTGGCGGCGAGTATGATCCCCTTCCTTGAGCATGATGACGCCAACCGCGCCCTCATGGGTTCCAATATGCAACGTCAGGCAGTGCCGACGGTGCGTTCTGACGCCCCGATGGTGGGTACCGGAATGGAGCGGGTGGTCGCCATTGATTCTGGCGCGGCCGTCGTCGCGCGGCGTGGTGGCGTGGTGGATATCGTCGATGGCGCCCGTATCGTCATTCGTGTCAGTGATGAGGAAACCTTGCCCGAAGAGCCCGGCGTGGATATCTACAACCTTGTCAAGTACGCGCGTTCCAACCAGAACACCACCCTGAATCAGCGCCCCGTGGTCAAGGTCGGCGATGTGGTGAGTCGTGGCGACGTACTGGCCGACGGGCCGAGCACGGAGATGGGTGAACTGGCACTCGGCCAGAACGTTCTGGTCGCCTTTATGCCATGGAATGGCTATAACTTCGAGGATTCCATACTGATCTCGGAACGGGTTGTGGCAGAAGACCGCTATACCACTATTCATATCGAGGAGTTTTCGGTCTTCGCCCGCGACACCAAACTGGGGCCGGAAGAAATCACCCGTGACATTCCCAACGTTGCCGAAGGTGCCTTACGTCATCTGGACGAGTCCGGTATTGTCGTAATCGGCGCAGAATTGGCGCCGGGTGACATTCTCGTCGGCAAGGTCACGCCCAAGGGTGAGACGCAGTTGACGCCGGAAGAGAAGCTTCTACGGGCAATCTTCGGTGAAAAGGCCTCCGACGTGAAGGATAACTCCATGCGAATGCCTGCCGGCATGTATGGCACGGTGATCGATGTGCAGGTCTTTACCCGCGATGGCATCGAGAAGGACGCCCGTGCCAAGTCCATTGAGGAACATGAACTCGCACGGATCCGTAAGGATCTCAATGATCAGTATCGCATCGTCGAGGAAGACAGCTATCAGCGGATTGAGCGTCAGCTGATCGGTAAGGTTGCTGAAGGCGGTCCCAACGGCCTGGCGGCCGGAAACAAGGTGACAAAGGCTTATCTGAAAGACTTACCGCGTGCTAAATGGTTTGAGATCCGTTTGCGCACGGAAGAGAGCAACGAGTCCCTGGAGCAGATCCGTGCCCAGCTCGATGAACAACGCCAGCGTCTCGACGCGGTACTCGAAGAAAAGCGGCGCAAGCTGACCCAGGGGGATGATCTGAGTCCGGGCGTTCTGAAGATGGTTAAAGTGCATGTGGCCATAAAGAGGCACCTGCAACCCGGTGACAAAATGGCGGGCCGCCATGGTAACAAGGGCGTGGTCTCCAAGATCGTGCCGGTGGAAGACATGCCCTATCTTGCCGATGGTACGGCGGTGGATATCGTGCTCAATCCACTGGGTGTACCTTCCCGCATGAACGTGGGACAGATCCTCGAGACCCATCTGGGATGGGCCGCCAAGGGGCTGGGCAAGAAGATCGGCGCGATGCTGGACAGTGAGGTGGCAATGGCAGAAATGCGCGCTTTTCTTGCCGAAATCTACAACCGGTCTGGCAAAAAAGAGGATCTCGACAGCCTGACCGACCAGGAAATTCGCGAGCTTTCCACGAATCTTCGTGGTGGCGTACCCATGGCGACCCCGGTCTTTGATGGCGCCTCGGAAGAGGAGATCGGCGATATGCTGGAGCTGGCCGGTTTGCCGCGCAGCGGCCAGGTCACGCTGTATGACGGACGGAGCGGTGATGCCTTTGACCGCCCGGTGACGGTGGGTTATCTCTACATGCTCAAGCTCCATCACCTGGTAGATGACAAGATGCATGCCCGTTCCACAGGTCCATACAGTCTGGTTACCCAGCAGCCTTTAGGCGGTAAGGCGCAGTTTGGCGGCCAGCGCTTCGGTGAAATGGAGGTGTGGGCTTTGGAAGCCTATGGCGCGGCATACACTTTGCAGGAAATGCTCACCGTGAAGTCGGACGACGTGAGCGGGCGCAGCAAGATGTATGAGTCCATCGTCAAGGGCGATTTCCGCATGGATGCCGGAATGCCGGAGTCTTTCAATGTGTTGTTGAAAGAACTGCGTTCTTTGGGTATCGATATTGAACTAGAACAGTCCAAGTAAAATTTCCGCCCGTGGCGGGCAAGGATGGATGCGTTGAAAGACTTACTGAAGCTCTTCAAACAAAACGATCAGCAGGAAGAATTCGATGCGATTCGGATCGGTATCGCGTCTCCGGATAAGGTGCGGTCATGGTCTTTCGGTGAGGTAAAAAAGCCCGAGACGATTAATTACCGGACCTTCAAACCGGAACGCGAAGGCTTGTTCTGTGCCAAGATCTTTGGGCCGATCAAGGACTACGAGTGCCTTTGCGGCAAGTACAAGCGCCTGAAACACCGCGGCGTGGTCTGCGAAAAATGTGGTGTAGAAGTAACCCAGGCGAGGGTCCGCCGCGAGCGGATGGGGCACATTGAACTCGCCAGCCCTGTCGCCCACATCTGGTTCCTCAAATCTCTGCCGAGTCGTATGGGCATGATTCTCGATATGCCCCTGCGTGATATCGAACGAGTCCTCTATTTTGAAGCGTATGTGGTCGTTGACCCGGGGGTGACTGCGCTGGAACGCGGGAACATCCTTACCGAAGACCAATACCTGGACGCCCTGGAAGAGCATGGGGATGAGTTTGCGGCAAAAATGGGCGCAGAGGGTATTCGCGACCTGTTGCGTGGCATCCCCCTGGCTCAGGAAATCGAGCAGATCCGCAATGAATTGCGGGAGAGCAACTCCGACACAAAGACCAAGAAGCTCAGCAAGCGGTTGAAGATCCTGGAGGCCTTTGAACAGTCGGGTAATCGTCCTGAATGGATGATCATGGAAGTGCTTCCGGTGCTGCCCCCGGACTTGCGTCCCCTGGTGCCACTGGATGGCGGCCGTTTTGCAACCTCTGATCTCAACGATCTCTACCGGCGTGTCATCAATCGTAACAACCGGCTCAAGCGCCTGTTGGAACTAAAGGCGCCGGACATCATCGTGCGCAACGAAAAGCGCATGTTGCAGGAAGCTGTGGACGCGCTGCTCGATAACGGTCGGCGCGGACGCGCCATATCGGGACCTAATAAACGCCCGCTCAAGTCACTTGCGGATATGATCAAGGGCAAGCAGGGCCGCTTCCGTCAGAATCTGCTGGGTAAGCGGGTGGATTACTCCGGCCGCTCGGTTATCGTCGTTGGACCTGAACTGCGCCTGCACCAGTGCGGTTTGCCGAAGAAGATGGCTCTGGAGTTGTTTAAGCCCTTCATTTTCAACAAGTTGGAAGAGCGCGGGCTGGCGACCACCATCAAGGCCGCTAAGCGTTTGGTCGAGCAGGAAAAACCGGAAGTCTGGGATATCCTTGAAGAGGTGATTCGCGAACATCCGGTCATGCTGAACCGCGCGCCAACCTTGCATCGCCTGGGTATCCAGGCCTTTGAACCGGTCCTGATCGAAGGCAAGGCTATCCAACTGCATCCACTGGTATGTGCTGCATACAATGCGGACTTTGACGGCGACCAGATGGCTGTGCATGTCCCGCTGTCGCTGGAGGCGCAGCTGGAGGCCCGGACTCTGATGATGTCCACCAACAATATTCTCAGCCCGGCCAATGGTGAGCCCGTTATCGTCCCATCCCAAGACATCGTCCTTGGACTCTACTATGTCAGCCAGGAGCGGGCCGACGCCAAGGGCACGGGCGGGGTCTTCGCGGATACGGCAGAGGTGCGGCGCGCTTATGAAACGGGCAACCTGGGTCTGCACGCCCGTATCAGCGTGCGCTTTCGCGGTGAGCGTATCAATACCACCGCAGGACGCGCCCTGCTCGGGGATATTCTCCCCGAGGGCCTCCCGTTCAGTGTCATCAACCGGGTACTGAAGAAGAAGGTGATCGGCGAACTCATCAATACCTGTTACCGGCGTTTGGGTATCAAGGATACGGTGATATTTGCGGATCAGTTGATGTATACCGGCTTCCGTATGGCGACACGCGCAGGCATTTCCTTTGGTGCGGGGGATATGGTCACGCCGCTGGAAAAAGAGGGCATTCTGGCGCAGTCCGAAGATGAGGTCAAAGCCATTCAGGCCCAATACACCTCGGGTCTGGTGACCGAGGGTGAACGCTATAACAAGGTCGTCGACATCTGGTCGCGGGCTACCGATGAAGTTGCCAAAGCGATGATGGATCGGGTCAGTAAGGATACCGTGTATCTCCCGGACGGCAGCTCGGTGCAGCAGGATTCGTTCAACTCGATCTTTATGATGGCGGATTCCGGCGCCCGAGGTTCGGCGGCGCAGATTCGCCAGCTTGCAGGTATGCGCGGCCTGATGGCGAAGCCCGACGGTTCCATTATCGAGACTCCCATCACCGCAAATTTCCGTGAAGGGCTCAACGTCCTGCAATACTTCATTTCCACCCATGGTGCCCGCAAGGGACTTGCGGATACGGCGCTGAAAACTGCCAACTCCGGCTATTTGACCCGGCGTCTGGTGGACGTTACCCAGGATCTGGTGGTGGTCGAGACCGATTGCGGATCGGAGGAAGGCCTTCCCATGACCTCCCTCGTCGAGGGCGGTGAGATCATCGAACCTCTGCGCGACCGCGTGCTGGGCCGTGTAGTTGCGGAGGATGTGGTCCACCCCAATACTGGTGAGATTGTCATCTCCCGCAATACCCTGCTGACAGAGCAGTATCTCAGTCAGTTGGACGATCTGGGTGTGGATGCACTGAAGGTGCGCTCGCCCCTGACCTGCCGTTCGCGCCATGGGGTCTGTGCACTGTGTTACGGGCGTGACCTAGCACGTGGGCATCTGGTCAACGCGGGTGAGGCAGTCGGCGTTATCGCTGCGCAATCCATTGGTGAACCGGGCACCCAGCTCACCATGCGTACTTTCCACATCGGTGGTGCGGCCAGTCGTTCTGCTGCGCAAAGCAGTATCGATATCAAACAGGGTGGGGTTTTTCGTTATCAACCCAACCTTCGCCTGGTCACGCACTCCAGTGGGCGCCACGTAGTGGTGGGCCGGAATGGCGAGGTTACCGTCACCGACGAACAAGGCCGGGAAAAAGAGCGTTACAAGGTGCCCTATGGTGCGACCATTCTGGTGGATGACAACGCCGCGGTCACAGCGGGTCGTCGGGTCGCGGAATGGGATCCGCATACGCGGCCCATTGTCAGCGAGGTCGGTGGCAAAATTTCTCTGAAAGATGCGGTGGAAGGCGCGAGTGTAGCCATCCAGACCGACGAGATCACCGGGCTCTCGACGCTCGTCGTCATCGACGCGAAGCAGCGGCCACCCCAGGGACGCGATTTGCGACCGGTGATCAGTCTGCTGGACGAGCATGGCCAAGACCTGAAGCTGCCCGGTACGGATCTGCCCGCACGTTATTTCTTGCCGGCAAAGGCGATTATCGCGGTGCATGAAGGCATGGAAATTCATCCCGGAGACATTCTGGCACGTCTGCCAGTGGGTACCACTAAGACGCGCGATATTACCGGTGGTCTGCCCCGTGTGGCGGAACTGTTCGAGGCCCGGCGTCCCAAGGACTTCGCTGTTATCGCGGAGCACGAGGGCATCATCGGTTTCGGGAAAGACACAAAGGGCAAGCAGCGACTGATCATCACCGACGAGGGCGGGGAACAGCATGAATATCTGATTCCCAAGGGTCGCCATGTGACCGTGTACGAAGGGGAGCGGGTCAGCCCCGGTGAGCAGCTTGTCGAAGGCCAGCCGGTTCCGCACGATATCCTGCGTGTGCTGGGTGTGCAAGCTCTCGCCAACTACATCGTCGATGAGGTGCAGGACGTATACCGCCTGCAGGGCGTGCGTATCAATGACAAGCACATCGAAGTCATTCTGCGCCAGATGCTGCGTAGGGTCGAAGTGACGTCCAGCGGGGATAGCACCTTTATTCCCGGAGACCAGGTAGACCGGGCACGGGTGGAAGATGAAAACATCTCGCTGGAAGCTGCCGGCAAAGAACTGCCGCGTTTCACTCCGATGTTGCTGGGCATCACCAAGGCAAGCCTGTCTACCGAGTCTTTCATCTCAGCGGCAAGTTTCCAGGAAACCACCCGCGTACTCACCGAGGCTGCAGTATCCGGCAAGGTGGACGACTTGCGTGGCCTCAAGGAAAACGTCATTGTCGGACGTCTGATTCCGGCGGGAACGGGCCTGGCTTACCATGAGCATCGCCGACGGCTGAACCGGGGTGAACCTGTCCTTTCCTTGGAGACCGCGGTGCCGCGCGATATGCCGGTATCGGTGAGCGATACGCCGTAATTTGTTGTATGACTGGGGCTTGCCTTGACAGGCAGGGCAAGCCTAACTAGAATGCGCCCTCTCATCGGTGAGGGCGCTGGGTGCCAACATCGTACTCTGGAGATTGTAAATGCCCACATTAAATCAGCTCGTGCGCAAGCCACGTAAGCGGCCTGTAGCCAAAAGCAAGGTTCCGGCGTTGGACGCCAACCCGCAGAAGCGCGGCGTGTGTACCCGTGTTTACACGACGACACCTAAAAAGCCCAACTCGGCATTGCGTAAAGTCGCCCGTGTGCGTCTCACTAATGGTTTTGAGGTCAGTAGTTATATTCCCGGCGAAGGGCATAACCTGCAGGAGCACTCGGTGGTGCTGATTCGCGGCGGTCGTGTCAAGGATCTTCCCGGTGTGCGCTATCATATCGTGCGTGGCACCTTGGACACTGCCGGTGTCAAAAACCGTAAGCAGTCGCGTTCCAAGTATGGCGCCAAGCGTCCAAAGTAAGTTTTTATTGAAGGAGTTGTTGCGCCATGCCAAGACGTCGTGAAGTTCCCAAGCGGGTTGTTCTGCCGGATCCCAAGTACAAGGAGGAAGTCATTGCCAAATTTGCCAACGTGATGATGCGTGATGGCAAAAAAAGCATTGCTGAAAAAATCGTTTACGGTGCATTGGAAATGGTTGCGGAGCGGAGCAAAAGCGACGCCCTCGAAATTTTTCGTAAGGCTATCGATAACGTGCGCCCGGTCGTGGAAGTGAAAAGCCGTCGCGTCGGGGGTGCCACCTACCAAGTGCCCGTCGAGATCCGTTCAGACCGACGCATGGCGTTGGCTATGCGTTGGCTGCGTGACTCAGCGCGCAAACGGAACGAAAAGTCCATGGGCAACCGCCTGGCGGCGGAAATTCTCGAAGCGGCGGAAAATCGCGGTAACGCGGTTCGTAAGCGTGAGGAGACCCATCGTATGGCAGAAGCGAATAAGGCCTTTGCCCATTTCCGCTGGTAATTGACTGCAACCCTCCGCACAAGGACTGACACGTGGCACGCACAACCCCTATCGAACGATATCGCAATATCGGCATCATGGCGCACATCGATGCCGGCAAAACGACTACCACTGAGCGCATTCTGTTCTACACCGGCGTCTCTCATAAGATTGGCGAAGTGCATGAAGGTACTGCGGTCATGGACTGGATGGCGCAGGAGCAAGAACGCGGCATCACCATTACCTCAGCGGCAACCACCTGCTTCTGGAAAGGTATGGATGGGCAGCGTGCCGAGCACCGGATCAACATCATCGACACCCCCGGACACGTCGACTTCACCATCGAGGTGGAGCGGTCCCTGCGGGTGTTGGATGGCGCCATGGCGGTATTTTGTGCGGTGGGTGGTGTGCAGCCGCAGTCCGAGACCGTATGGCGGCAGGCAAACAAGTACAAGGTGCCCCGTATTGCGTTCGTCAACAAAATGGATCGCCAGGGTGCCAATTTCAAGCGCGTTGTCGATCAGATCGCGACCAAGCTACGCGGTAACCCCGTGCCGGTTCAGTTGCCCATCGGTGAGGAAGACCACTTTAGTGGTGTCATCGATCTGATGAAGATGAAGTCCATCAACTGGGATGATGCGTTGCAGGGCACGCGATTTACCGAAGAAGACATTCCCCCTGCTTTGCAAGCGGATGCAGAAGCTGCACGGCACTTCATGGTCGAAGCGATTGCGGACGCCGATGAAGATGTGATGATGAAATACCTGGAAGGTGAGGAAATCAGCATTCCAGAATTGCAGGCGGCCTTGCGCAAGGCGACGATTTCCGGCGCCGTGGTCCCGGTGTTGTGTGGAAGTGCATTCAAGAACAAAGGGGTACAGGCTGCATTGGATGCAGTATTGGACTATCTGCCTTCGCCTGTGGATATCAAGCCGGTGGAAGGTACGAATCCCGATAGTGGCGAAGAAATCGTCCGTTCCGCTGATGACAGCGAACCCTTCTCCGCGCTCGCGTTTAAAATCGCGACGGATCCGTTTGTCGGACAGCTCACCTTTTTTCGGGTGTACTCCGGGGTGCTCACTGCTGGTTCTACGGTCCTCAATCCGGGGCGTAACCAGAAGGAGCGTATCGGGCGCGTGCTGCAGATGCATGCCAATGAACGCCATGAAATCAAAGAAGTGCTTGCCGGCGATATCGCCGCCGCCGTCGGACTCAAAACAGCTTATACCGGAGATACACTCTGTGACTTGAATAAGCCTATTGCTCTGGAGCAGATGGAGTTTCCCGAGCCGGTGATTCATGTCGCGGTCGAACCAAAGACCAAGGCGGACCAGGAAAAGATGGGCATTGCTCTGGGGAAGCTTG
>JAMCRJ010000074.1 GCA_023381645.1 Gammaproteobacteria bacterium | reverse complement strand
TTGAGATGTTCGGCTTTCTGGTCACCCGCCATCAGAAACAGGCGTCCGCTGTCCTGGGTGGCGAGACGATAGTTTTCCGTCCAGCGCTGGGTGCTTTCGGCGGACATGCCGAGTGGTGCTTGGGCGATTTTAGGCATGAGGATCTCCTGTAACGCAGGGATGAAGTGGTTCGTAATGGCGCCGCAGGGCGTCACCCGCAGCGGCTACCAAGGGGTGCAGGGAGGGTGTCAGACGGGGCTGGCTGCCGAATTGCATGCTGGCCAGATCGGGTGCGGAGGCATGCATCTGAATGGCCAGGCCGATGGTGTTGACCAGTTCGCCGGTGGTGGCGCCGCCGAGAATCTGGCCGCCGAGAATCTGCAGGGAGTCGGCGGCGAAGATGATCCGGCAGTAAATCTCCGTGGTGTTGGGCATCGATGCGGGGTGATGATCAGGCAGACGGGTTTCGCCGACCAGAATGGGGAAGCCTTCCAGTTCCGCCTGACGCTCGGTAAGCCCGGCGACGCCGAAGGCCAGACCATCGATTTCGCTCGCGTAGATGCTCACCGATCCGGCGTTGTAACGGAGTTGACGCAAGCCATAGAGATTCATACCGGCAATACGGCCCTCGGCCGCAGCCTGTGAGGCGATCATGGCGTGATTGGCCTTGCGGGTGAAAAAGTCCTGCTTATGGGCGCAATCCCCAACGGCAAATATATTGGGATCTTCGCGGGAACGCTGGAAGGCGTCGACCCAGATGCCGCCGGAACGACTGAGGGTCAGGCCCATGTCCCTGGCCAGGGCGACCTGGGGGCGGGTACCGATGGCGATGAGCACCGCGTCCACCGTCAGCGCCTCCTGTCCGGCGATCTGTATTTGTCCCACGCGCTTGCCGCCGGAATCGGGCAGCAGCGCCTCTACCCTGGCTCCGGTATGGATATGAACCCCATGGGCCCGCAACTGCTTCTCCACCGCCGCGCAGGCATCCTGGTCAAAGGCCGCCTGCATCAGGTGTGGCAGCATTTCGACGATGTGCACTTCAATACCGCGTTTGCGGATTTCGTCGGCAAACTCCACCCCGATGAAACCGCCACCGATAATAGCCAGTTTTTTGATCTGCGGGATGAGAGTACTGAAGAGCGTGTCCAGGTAGTCGTAATCTTTACGGATACTGAAGACCCCTTCCAGACCGGTGCCTGGAATGGGCGGGATGAAGTTCTCGGCACCGGTGGCCAGCACCAGACGTTCCCAGTGCATGACGTTGCCATCGCTTAGGGTGGCCGTGTGTGCGACGCGGTCTATCTGTTGGACCGTCCCGATCTGAAGCTGTCCCCCGGCCGCCAGCAGAGGCGCGCGCCCGGCCATATCCTCATCGGTGCCGCCCAGGGTGCCAAAAATGTAGGGGATACCGCAGGGAATCACTGCGTCCGTCTCCGGGCGGATCACCAGCACTTTCTTGTGTGGCGAGAACTGGGCGGCGGTGATTCCCGTCATCATGCCGGCGGGGCCACCGCCAACAATCAGGATATCCGTTACTGTCTCGGCCATCTGTTACTCCTCGTCGGTTGCGGTGGGAAAGAGATACTGCAGCTGGTTTATGGTCACCATCCGGATCCTCCCTGGGCGGCTTCGTCCATCAGTATAGAACAGTCGGGGATTTTGAGCGCTCCTGGGATGGGGTGACCCCGTCTTCCCGGCATGCCGCGATGGATGATCCTGTAGCACCCCGTGGAGGTCTGAGACCTACTGGTACCAAAGGTCTGCATTGGCCAAAAGGGATCCGGTGACCTGTTATCCCAACAAAGCGGTGGCCAGGACGGCATCCGGGATCGGGGCTTGGCGCCCTCCTCGCGAGGGCCTTTTTTGGGGTACCCTCAGATGTCGAGTACACGCGCTTCCGTTATCTGTAGCAGTTCGTCCAGATCATTATGGGAGAATATCTCGGTGCCCGGCCGGGCAGCCGTGCCGCTGCCGCAGGCGACGGCCAGGCGCAGGGCCTCTGCCGGACTTTGGCCGTGGGCCAGCGCGGCGACGAGACCGGCGACCATGGAGTCGCCCGAGCCGACCGTCGACTTCACCTGAATGGGCGGTGCCTTGGCAAAATAGCTGCCGTCGGGCCCGACCAGCAGTGCTCCGTCGCCCCCCAGGGATACACAGACATACTGCACCCCTTCCCGCTGTATGGCGCGCGCCTCCTTCGCCACATCCTCCAGCGTGGGGAGCTCGCGCCGACGCAGGAGGGACAGCTCATAGCTATTGGGTTTGATCAGGAAGGGGTGATGGGGAAGGGCGTGTTGCAGGAGGGCGCCATGGGCGTCGACAATGGATTGTCCGCCTCCGGCGCGGACCCGATCGACCATATCTCCATAGAAATGATCATCCACGCCAGGGGGGACGGAGCCGGTGAGTACCGCGAAACCGTCTTTGCACAGGCCCAGAAAGGTTTCCCGGACTTCGGCGAGGATAGGTTCTGAAACCCGTGGCCCGATGCCGGTTCTCCCATACCTCCCTTTGGCCCTCCTCGCGAGGGCCTTTTTTGGGGTACCCTCAGATGTCGAGTACACGCGCTTCCGTTATCTGTAGCAGTTCGTCCAGATCATTATGGGAGAATATCTCGGTGCCCGGCCGGGCAGCCGTGCCGCTGCCGCAGGCGACGGCCAGGCGCAGGGCCTCTGCCGGACTTTGGCCGTGGGCCAGCGCGGCGACGAGACCGGCGACCATGGAGTCGCCCGAGCCGACCGTCGACTTCACCTGAATGGGCGGTGCCTTGGCAAAATAGCTGCCGTCGGGCCCGACCAGCAGTGCTCCGTCGCCCCCCAGGGATACACAGACATACTGCACCCCTTCCCGCTGTATGGCGCGCGCCTCCTTCGCCACATCCTCCAGCGTGGGGAGCTCGCGCCGACGCAGGAGGGACAGCTCATAGCTATTGGGTTTGATCAGGAAGGGGTGATGGGGAAGGGCGTGTTGCAGGAGGGCGCCATGGGCGTCGACAATGGATTGTCCGCCTCCGGCGCGGACCCGATCGACCATATCTCCATAGAAATGATCATCCACGCCAGGGGGGACGGAGCCGGTGAGTACCGCGAAACCGTCTTTGCACAGGCCCAGAAAGGTTTCCCGGACTTCGGCGAGGATAGGTTCTGAAACCCGTGGCCCGATGCCGGTGATTTCAAACTGGGTGGCGGGGTCCCCCTGCAAAATGGTGGCGTTGACGCGGGTTTCCCCCTCTACGTGCACGCAGTGGGGATCGTCCAGGTGATGTTGCAGCAGCTTCTGTAGCAGTTCGCCGATATTGCCGGCCACGACGCAGCAACTATGGGCGTAGACCAGCAGCTCCTTGAGGGCGCGGGCGACATTGATGCCGTTACCGCCGGGATCGTAGCGGGTGGATGTGGCGTGGCTCTTCTGGTCCGGGATCAGGTGCGGCACTTCGTAGGCGATGTCTACGGCCGGGTTGAGGGTGAGGGTAGCGATGGACGGGGAACGGGTGTTGTTTTCGGTCATGACCGCGCCTCCAGCCGGCGATAATGGATGAGGGCGGCCAGGGCGGCGGAAACGAGACGGGCACGGGCAGGGTCGGCACGGGAGGTGAGGATGACGGGTACCTTGGCCCCCATCACGATCCCCGCCAGAGTCGCGCCGGCCAGATATTCCAAGTCCTTGGCGAGGATATTGCCGGACACCAGATCGGGCACCAGCAGAATATCGGCATCTCCGGCCACGGAACTCTGTATCCCCTTGATCTCCGCCGACTCTTTGGAGATGGCGTTGTCGAAGGCGAGGGGACCATCCACCAGCGCGCCGGTGATCTGCCCGCGTTCTGCCATTTTCGAGAGACAGGCGGCATCCACCGTTGAGACGATGGCGGGGTTGACCACTTCCACCGCGGAGAGAATGGCGGCTTTGGGTTGGGCAACCTCCAGAATATGCGCCAGATCAATGGCATTTTGCAGGATGGCCGCCTTGGTGCCGAGGTCGGGCGCGATATTGATGGCGGCATCGGTGATGAGCAGGAGTTTCGGGTACGTCTGGATGTCCGCAACAAAGACATGGGAAAGACGACGATCCGTGCGTAGTTTGGCGAGAATGGGGTGGAGGAAGGCATCGCTATGCAGGTGTCCTTTCATCAATGCCTTGGCCTCTCCGGCAAGCACCATTTCGACACCCTTTTCCGCCGCAGCTTCCGCACTGTCGGCGTGAATGATATGGAAGTTTGGGCAACTGCCGGAATCGTGCCCCATTTTGAGCAGCAGACTGCGAATCTGTTGTGCGTCGCCGATGAGGATGGGTTCGATGATGCTCTGACTCCTGGCTTCGCAGGCGCCACGCAATACATGCTCTTCGGCGGCGTCCACTACGGCTACGGGGATGTCGTCCAGGGGCGCGACATCGGCCAGCAACGCATCAAAATGGGCATAGGGCATGTCTGATCTCCTTCTCGCGATGCTTCATTGGGGCAGGGCCGGTCCGTGGTGTTCTTCCAGCGTCAGGCCGCGGCCCTGTACCCGGAAGCTGTAAGTGAGCACCAGACCCAGCAGGCTGACCGTGCCCATCAGCAGCAGGATCACGGTAACGCCCAACGCAGACTGGATCACCGGCAGCAGAAAGACGCTGATGGTGGCGCCGATCTTGGCTACGGCGGCGGCGAACCCGGCGCTGAAGGCGCGCACCTGGGTGGGGTACATTTCCGTTGGCAGGATGAAGGTCGTCGCGTTGGGACCCGCAGTCATGAACAGATTGAACACCATGAAGCCGCTCAGAATGAGCTGCGGATGGGCAGCGGTGCTTCCCGCCAGTTCCGTTGCAAAATAGAGCAGTCCCATCCCCAGCGTCATACCGCCAAATCCGATCATCTGCATATGAATCCGTCCCAGCCAGGGCACCATCCAGAGGGAGAGCAGCGAACCGAGGAGGAGGAAGATATCCACCTTGCCGCTGTCCAAGGCATTGGTAAGGTCTCTGCCGACAACACCGATGATACCGACGTTTTCGCCATTGCGCATGGTGCCGAGCAGGATGGTGGTGAACAGGCCGACACCATAGGTGGCCACGTCCATGAAAAACCAGGGCAAGGTCACCAGAAGGGTGCGGCGCCGATATTCCGGCGAGAACAGGGTCCGAATGCCCATAGGTCGGCCGGGACGGATCTTGGCCACATGGTGGATTTTTTTGCCCAGACGCTGGGCCATGGCGTCGAGCATCGCTTTCTGTCGGGGTGCGATGCGTTCGAGGATGCGCGCGGCTTCGGCGTTATGACCGCGTCCCATGCACCAGCGCGCGCTTTCGGGCAGGGTGAGGCGGCCCAGTAGATAAGGGAGCACCAGCAGCGCTTCCGCTGCCAGCAACCAGCGCCAGGTGTTGTCCCCGGGATGAGCGCCTTGCAAAAGAACCAGAGTAAAACCGGCACCTGCCAGCATGCCCACGGATTGCACGGCAATGGAGGCCGCCATCATGCGTCCGCGCCGTCCCTGGGGCATGAACTCCGCCAGATAACTGCTGCCCACTGGGAAATCCATACCGATACCCACACCGACCAGCAATTCGGCACCGATGAGCACCTTGGCGTCCGGAGCGAGGGCGGTCAGCAGGGCGGCGATCATGAGCAGGATCATATCCATGACCATGACCGGCTTGCGCCCCAGGTGATCAGCCAGATGCCCACCGATCAGTGCACCCACCACCGTGCCACCCATGAGCATGGCGGCCGCGAGACCGATGCTGGTGGCGGGCATGGCAAAAATGGGGATGATGAGTGGTAACGTCACACCCAGCAGAAACATGGAGACGCCGCTGAGCAGGGTGCCGCCGGTGGATAATGCCCAGATGCGGTAATGAATGGGTAGCAGAGGACTTTCGTCGAGTATCCGGGTCATGCTGGCGTGGTCCGGGTGTATCGGGTGTGGAAGTGCATGCTGCGTGTGGTGCTGGCGCGTTTTACGGGATTTCAACGATGCTGCTCCCGTGTGGGCAGGAGCCGGTGGCAATGCCGGGCGATCATCAGGTCTTCATTGGTGGGTACGACGAGGATTTCCACTGGACTATGGGCCACTGATATGCAAGGTTCGGGGCCTTCGTTGGCGATCGGATCGATCTCCAGGCCAAGTCCCCTCAGGGGGCGGCAGATGGCCCAGCGGATCGCGGCGGCGTGTTCGCCGATGCCCCCCGTAAAGACGAGGCGGTCCAGTCCGCCCAGCACCGCCATCAGTCCCCCGATGGCCTTGCGCGCACTATAGGCGAACATCTCGATGGCCTGCGCCGCATGGGCATCGTCATTGCGCAGCCCGAGCAGGGTCTGCATGTCGCCGCTGCAGGCCGAGATACCCAGCAACCCGGACAAATGGTTGAGGAGCCGCTCCAGTTGTGCGGCATTATAGCCTTTTTCTTCCATGAGATAGAGCAGAACGCCAGGGTCGAGATCGCCGCTCCGCGTGCCCATCACCAGCCCCCCCGTGGGAGTGAGGCCCATGGTGGTGTCGCGGCATTGGCCGTTCTGCACCGCCGCCATGCTGGCGCCGTTGCCCAGGTGAGCGATGATGGTCCTGCCGGTGGCGTGATTGGGGAGTCGGCTGACGATATATTCGTAAGAGAGGCCATGAAAGCCGTATTTACGGACACCTTCATGCCAGAGATTGCGCGGCAGAGGCAGGCGGGCGGCCACTTCCGGGATACTCTGGTGAAAGGCCGTATCGAAGCAGGCGACCTGCGGAATGCCGGGCCACACCGCCTGTACGGCCTCGATGGCGGCGATTTCTGCGGGCAGGTGCAGTGGCGCAAAGCGCAGGGAGGCGCGCAGGTCACCGAGCACCTGGGTGTCCACCAGGCAGTGCGCCTGATGACGGGGGCCGCCGGAGACGATGCGATGGCCAACACCGTCCGGCGTTGCGTATCGCGCCTCGGTCAGGGCTGCGAAAACGGCTTCCAGGGCATTCTGGTGATGGGAAAGGACCAGTTGCCGGTCGGTGATCGGATCTTGTCCCCGTTGCAGCCACAAGCGTCCGATGCTCTGCCCGATGCGTTCCGCGGCGCCCTCTGCGAGTTTCTCTTCTCCTGTAGGGCCCAGCGCAAAAACGGCGAATTTGATGGAGGACGAACCGCTGTTGAGGCAGAGAATATGGCGTATTGCCGCCATGCTCACGGTTGTCCGCCGCCACCGGCCAGCCAGGACAGGTCCTCCAGCCGCTTGCCCAGGCGTTGCAGGAAGCGCGCGGCATCCGCGCCGAAAATCACCCGGTGATCGCAACTCAGAGTGAAGTCGGTCAGCCCGTCACTGCCCGCCGCCGCAATGGCAAGGATGGCGGAAGCGCCCACCGGCACGATGGCATTGAATCGCTCAATTTGCGGGAAAACCCCAAGATTGGAGAGGTAAAAACTCGCACCCTGGTAGTCTTCCGGATAAATCCTGCCTTTTTTGACTTTGCCCAGCAGAATGCGCCAGTCCTCTGTGAGTTCCTTGAGCGGCCGTTTGGCTGCGTCGCGCAGCACGGGGGTAATCAGTCCGCTCCCGGTGTCTACGGCGATGCCCACATCCACCCGACTACGCTTGGCCAGCCCCTCCCGGGTCCATGCGTGGTTAAACCAGGGATCTTCCGCGACGGTCAGGGCGCAGGCACGGCTCAGAGCAAGGGTCAGGCTCAGTCCGGCCGTCTTGGCGGCGGCATGCAGGGGCGCCACGGCAAAGCGACTGCTGATGAGGAAAGCGGGCGTATTCAGCGTGGCGGACATGTTGCGGGCGACGGCGGCGCGCAGGATATTGGGACGTTCGATGGTATAAGGCGGTCCCATACGCAGATCGGCATCCGGAGGTGCGAGGGCTGCGGCCAGCACCTGGGCGGCGTGAATGGTGCCATCGGGGCCGGCCTTGACCTGGAGGATGTCGAGTTCCAGATCCCGGGCCAGGGCGCGGGCGTATGGAGAAGCCCGTAAACCATCGGCATGGGGGGGTTGCGGTGCCACGACTTGCGGCTGGGGGAGGGGAGCGGGCTTCTCCGGGGAGCCGGAATCTGCCGGTGTTGCAGCGGGCGTAGAGGTGGCTGGTGGCACTTTATCCGGCGGTGCGGTCTTTTTCTCTGCAACCGCTCCGGGTGTAACCGAAGGCGGCGCGGGCGGTGTACCGGGTGTGGGGGGGTTGGCCGCACCGCCCGTGTCCGTCTGTGCCGCTTCCGGCGCGTCGGCGATGTAACCGATCACCTGCCGCACCGGGATATCCGTATCCACAGCGGCCAGAGGGCCAATGAGATAACCATCGGAAAAGGCTTCCACGTCCAGAATCGCCTTGTCGGTCTCGACCTCGGCAACGGCCTCGCCTTTTTTTACCGCGTCACCCACCGACTTGTTCCAGCGCGTCAGGCGACCGGTCTGCATGGTGTCGGACAATACCGGCATGGTGATTTCGGTTTTCATCGTGCTGCTCCATTTCGTGCCATCATTTGCCGGGCTGCCTGTACGATGTCGTCTGCCCGCGGGATACTGGCGGCCTCCAGTGTGCCATTGAAGGGGGTGGGGATGTCCATCCCCGCCACCCGCTGGATGGGGGCATCCAGCAGATAAAAACAGTGCTCCTGCAGGGTGGCGGCAAACTCCGCCCCGGCTCCGGCAAAGCGGCAGTCCTCCTCGACGATCAGGCAGCGGTGGGTTTGCTCCACTGCCGCGATGCAGGTATCCCAATCGATGGGTGAAAGGCTGCGCAGGTCGATCACCGTGAGTTCGATATCCTCCGCGGCGAGCGTCTCAGCCGCCTGCAGGGCGAGGGGCAGCATCCGCGAGTAGGCGACGCAGGTGATATCCCGCCCCCGTCGCCGTACCACCGCCTGATGGATGGGCGGAGCCGGTACCATTTCGTCCACTTTTCCCTTGCCGAAATAGAGCAACTCATGCTCGAGAACTATCACGGGATCATCGCTGCGGATGGCTTGGCGCAACTGCCAGTAGGCATCCTGCGGAGTGGCGGGAACCACCATGCGCAGGCCGGGCACGTTCATCAGCATATGCTCCAGTCTTTGCGAATGCTGGGCACCTAACTGTTTGGCGACACCACCGGGCATGCGGATGGTCAGCGGCATGGGAAACTGGCCGCCGGACATGAAGGGGATCTTTGCCGCCATGTTGACGATGGCGTCCATGGCGAAGAGGGCGAAGTTGATGGTCATGATCTCCACCACCGGGCGCAAGCCCAGCATCGCCGCCCCCACCCCGAGGCCGGTAAAGCTGTTCTCGGAAATGGGGGTGTCACGCACCCGCCATTCGCCGTATTTGGCCATGAGGCCCTCGGTCACCCGGTAGGTGCCCCCGTAGAGGCCCACGTCCTCGCCCAGGGTCAGCACCGTCTCGTCGGCAGCCATTTCGGCATCCATGGCGCGGTTCAACGCCTGCCAGTAAAACATCTCGCTCATCGCGCGACCTCCATGAGGGTTTCGAAACGGCGGTTGGAACGGAAGGCCTTCCAGGCATCCTCCATATCCGGTGCGGCGCTCTGTTCGGCAAAAGTGACCGCATCTGCCACTTCTTCCTGAACCTCCTGGCGCATACGCTCGACCGTTGCATCGTCGAGGTGTCCCTCCTGGCAGCAATGGTCGGCAAAGCGGGTTACGCTATTTGCACTGGCTGCGGCAACGGCCTCGATGCCGGGATAGGGATACTCCGCCTCATGGACTGCCGCCGCGATGGGATCGTTGGCCTGGTAGGCATTGAGCTCCACATTCGGGCGATAACTGCCGGAGTCGGCCATGGAGTGCCCCCGGTAACGGTAGGTTTCCAGTTCCAGGAACTGCGGCCCATCTCCGGCGCGGATACGCTCCAGCGCCCTCTCTGCCGCTTCATGTACGGCGATGACGTTCATGCCATCCGCCTTTTCCGCGGGGATGCCATAGGCGCAGGCGCGCTTGTAGACCTCGGTGATGGCGGAGTGACGGTGAATCTCGGTGCCGATCTGATAATGGTTGTTTTCGCAGATGAAGAAAATGGGTAGCTTCCACAGGGCGGCCATGTTCAGGGACTCATGAAAAGTGCCCTGGTTCACCGCGCCATCCCCGAAGAAGCAGAGCACTGCCTCGGGCAGCTTGCGGTAGGCCACGGCGTAGCCCGCGCCCAAGGCGATGGGAAAGGTCTCGCCGACGATGGCATAACCGCCCAGAAAGCGCCGGTCCTTATTGAAAAGATGCATGGAGCCGCCCATCCCGCCGCTGACCCCGGTTTTTTTGCCGTGCAGTTCGGCCATGATCTGCCGCGCCGGAATGCCGCGCACCAGGGCATGGACATGCTCGCGATAGGTAGTGACCACGTAATCGCCGGGCTCGGCCGCATGCAGTACACCCACGGCCACCGCTTCTTCACCCGGATACAGGTGCAGGAAACCAGCGATATGGCCCTGCGCATAGGCCTGTGCCGCCGCCTCTTCAAAGGCCCTCGCGCGCAACATGTCGCGGAGCATGGCCACCATTTGTGTCTTATCCATGGCTTTCTTCCGGCAAAAACGCATCGACGGCCTCGGTCAGGCGCACCAGATACATGAGCGCCGGGCCACCGTGCATGAGCACTGCCAAAAAACCCGCACTCATGATTTCATCGCGGGTGGCCCCGGCGGTTACGGCGCCTTTGACATGGAGCGCGATACACCATTCACATTGGGCGGCAACGGACAGTGCGACATTGATCAGTTCCTTCTGCGCCTTGCCCAGGGCCGGATTACCCTCGGTCTTCCCCATAAAACCGAGGAATGCATTGATTTCGGCGGGATACTTGTCTTTGAGGCGTTCGGTGAGCTGGGCGATTTCGTTGACGCGATCGTTGGCACTCATAGCGTGTTCTCCTTATCCTGATGAGGAAGGTGTTTTCAGACGGGCCGGTTTTTGAGGAGGATGCTATGTCCCGTCATTTCCTTGGGCTGCGGCAGGCCCATGAGCTCCAGGATGGTGGGGGCGATGTCGGCAGTGCCGCGGCCGATGCCCAGATGTACGCCCGGTTCGCCAATCAGCAGCATGGGCACCGGATACACCGTATGCTGGGTATGTGGCTCACCCGTCACCGGGTCCACCATTTCGTCGCAGTTGCCATGATCGGCAGTGAGAATGACCTTGAAGCCTTGCCGCTGTGCCGTCTGCAGCACCCGGTGAAACTGCAGGTCGAGGGTTTCCACCGCGCGCAGGATGGCGGGGATTTTGGCGGTATGCCCGACCATATCGCCATTGGCGAAGTTCACCAGGACAAAGGCATACCTGCCGCTCTCCAGTGCCGCGATGATGCGGTCCGCCACCTGGGGGGCACTCATTTCCGGCTTCAGGTCGTAGGTGGCCACCTGCGGCGAGGGGACGATCTCGCGATCCTCGCCGGGAAAGGGGTCTTCCCGGCCGCCATTGAAAAAATAGGTCACATGGGCGTATTTCTCGGTCTCGGCACAGTGGAACTGTTGCTGTCCCGCGTCGCTGACCACTTCAGCCAGGACATTGACGGGAATTTCCGGGGGAAACAGTACCGGGAACGGGTACTCGTCGTCGTAGGAAGCCATGCACAGGGCACGCCGGGCAGACTCACCGCGGCGGTCGAAGTGGGTGAAGGCCGGCATGGCGACGGCGGCGCTGAGCTGGCGCATGCGATCCGAACGGAAGTTAAAGAAGAAGACCGGCTCATCGGCGGCTAGGCGGTTCTGCTGCGGATTGCCGATGACAGTGGGCGAAATGAACTCATCCCCCTCACCGCGTTTCCAGGCCCCATGGATGGCCGCCTCAGCACTGTCCGCGGTGAGTCCTTCGCCGCGCAGCAGGGCGGCCCAGGCCTTTTCCGTCCGATCCCAGTGGCCGGCACGGTCCATGGCCGTATAGCGCCCGCAGATGGTGGCAATGCGCCCCTGGCCGAGCTTGTGCAGGATTTCTTCCACCTGACGGGCGTAGAGATCGGCGCACTGCGGCGCCGTATCCCGGCCGTCCGTAATCATGTGGATAACCGGTTCCACACCCGCAGCCACTATCAGTGGCAAAATGCCCAGCAGATGATCGATATGAGAGTGCACGCCTCCATCGGAGACCATGCCCACCAGATGCAGGCGTTTGGCGTCCCTGAGCACATCCTGCCAGGCTGGAATCCGCGCAAAACTGCCGTCTTTCAGGCTATCGGAAATGCGCACCAGATCCTGCAGGAGGACCCGTCCCGAACCCAGGGTGAGGTGACCCACCTCCGAATTGCCGAATTGTCCGTCCGGCAGGCCCACCGCCCGTCCCGAAGCCTGCAGGGCGGTATGGGGAAAACTGGCAAAGTAGTGATCGAGATGCGGCGTGTGCGCCAGTGCCCAGCCATTGAAGGCGCGATTGGGGTTGAGGCCGAAGCCGTCAAAAATCACCAGTAATACCGGGTTGACCTTCATGCCCCTCCGCTCCGCTTTTTTTCCACGTCGAGCACATGCAAGGTCGTCGCCAGCACCGTATCCGGATTCAGGCTCATGGACTGAATGCCGATTTGTACCAGAAACTCCGCCATTTCCGGATAGTCCGAAGGGGCTTGCCCGCAAAGCCCCGAGTGGATGCCGTTACGGGCGCAGCCCTCCACCGCGAGGCGGATCATCTCCTTGACGCCGTCGTCCCGTTCATCATAGTCGTAAGCGACGATGGCCGAGTCGCGGTCGACGCCCAGGGTGAGCTGGGTCAGATCATTGCTGCCGATGGAAAAACCGTCAAAGCGTTGGGCGAACTGATCGATCAGAATGATATTATTGGGAATTTCGCACATGGCATAGACCTGCAACCCGTTTTCGCCACGGCGCAGGCCAAACTCCGCCATCTTCGCCAGCACGTCGTCCGCTTCTTTCACCCGGCGCACAAAAGGCAGCATGAGGATGACATTATCCAACCCCATCTCTTCACGGACCCGCTTCATGGCCAGGCATTCCAGATGAAATCCCTCGGTATAGGCCGGATGCGCGTAGCGGGAGGCGCCGCGGAAGCCGAGCATCGGGTTATCCTCCTCCGGCTCGAACCAGCGTCCTCCCAAGAGTGCGGCATATTCGTTGGTTTTGAAGTCGGACATGCGCACGACCACCGGCTTTGGATAAAACGCGGCCGCGATGGTTCCGATGCCTTCCGACAAGCGTTCCACAAAGAAATCGGCGGGCTGGGCGTAGCCCTGGGTCAGCATGGCCAAGGCAGCGCGTTCATGGGCATCCTCGACCTTCTCCGGATGCAGCAGCGCCATGGGATGAGCCTTGATGGCGCTGCTAATGATGAACTCCATCCGCGCCAGGCCGATACCGTCATTGGGCAGCATGCACGTCTGAAAAGCGATTTCCGGATTGCCGAGATTGATCATGATCTGCGTCTGCGGGCGGGGCAGGGTGGCGAGATCGGTATGGCGGACCGTGAAGGGCAGGGCGCCGGCATAGACGCTGCCTATATCGCCGCCGGCACAGGATACGGTCACGCTGTCACCATCCTTGAGCGTGGTGGTCGCAAGATCGGTGCCGACGACAGCGGGAATACCCAGTTCCCGGGCGATGATGGCGGCGTGGCAGGTGCGTCCGCCGCGATTGGTGATGATGGCGGCCGCCTCTTTCATGATGGGCTCCCAGTCCGGGGTGGTGATGTCCGCCACCAGAATCTCACCGGGCCTGAAGTCCGCCAGATGTTTCACATCCCGGATGACGCGCACCGGGCCGGATGCGATTTTGCCGCCGATGGCGCGCCCCTGTATCAGCGCAGGGCCCTGACCATCCAGGATGTACTCTTCCAGTACCTGCCCCTTTTTCTGCGACGCGACGGTCTCCGGCCGCGCCTGGACCATGTAAAGCTGCCCGTCGATGCCATCTTTTGCCCACTCCATGTCCATGGGTCGGCTTTCCTGCATCTTGCGGCTGTAATGCTGTTCGACCTTGATGGCGTAATCGGCGAGGGTCAGCACATCTGCGTCGCTGAGGCAGAATGTGTCCTGCTCACGGCGATGGGTGGCGATATTGCGGGTGCTGTGGCGGGTATCTCCTTCGGTATAGATCATCTTGATTTTCTTGCTGCCCAATACCCGCCGCAGAACCGCCTTTTTACCGCGCAGAAACGCTGGCTTGAAGACGTAGAATTCGTCCGGGTCCACGGCGCCCTGCACCACGTTTTCACCCAGTCCCCAGGATGCGGTGATGAAGACCACGTCACGGAAGCCCGTTTCGGTATCCAGAGAAAACATCACCCCGCTGGTCGCTTTATCCGAACGCACCATTTTCATGATGCCGATGGACAGGGCGA